>DASQNF010000200.1:0-7359 GCA_035645115.1 Thermoleophilaceae bacterium
ACAGATGCTGCCGCTGTTCGCTGCATCGGTGGGCCTGCTCGTGATCGACGAAGCGCACTGCATCTCCGACTGGGGCCACGACTTCCGCCCGGACTACCGGCGCGTGAAGGACATGCTCGACTCGCTCGACGCCGGCGTGGCTGTGCTCGGCACCACGGCAACGGCCAACGACCGGGTGGTGCGCGACGTGCTCGACCAGCTCGGCGAGCGCCCGGGGGAGCCGCTTCGCTCCTACCGCGGCCCGCTCGCGCGGACGAGCCTGCGCCTCGAGACGGTCCCGCTGCCACGCCCGGCCGAGCGGCTCGCCTGGCTCGTGGAGCACCTGCCCGCCCTCGAGGGGTCCGGGATCGTCTACACGCTCACACGCCGCGACGCGGAGCAGGTGGCGGCGTTCCTCAGTGCAAACGGCGTGAGCGCCCTCCACTACAGCGGCGACCAGGACAGCGACGAGCGGATCGCCACCGAGGAGCGCCTGCTGCGCAACGAGGTCAAGGCGGTGGTGGCCACGAGCGCGCTCGGCATGGGCTACGACAAGGCCGACCTGACCTTCGTGGTCCACTACCAGGCGCCCGGCTCGGTGGTGTCCTACTACCAGCAGGTCGGGCGAGCCGGCCGCGGTGTCGAGCACGCCGACGTCGTGCTGCTGCGCGGCCACGAGGACCGCAACATCCAGGACTTCTTCATCGAGCAGGCGTTCCCCGGGCGCGAGCGCGTGCGTGCCGTGCTCGACGACCTCGAGGTCGCGGGCGAGCAGGGCCGCTCGACGCGTGAGCTGATGGGCACGGTCAACCTCGGCGCTGGCCGCATCGAGGCGATGCTGAAGGTCCTGGACGTGGAGGGTGCCGTTCGCCGGGCCGGCTCGCGCTGGTACGCGCTGCCCGGCAGCGATTGGAGCTACGACGCCGAGCGCTACGCCCAGGTCACCGCGCTGCGACGCGCCGAGCAGCAGGCGATGGCCGCCTACGGGATGGACGGGCGTTGCCTCATGCGCGTGCTCCAGGAGCAGCTCGACGACCCGGAGCCGCGAGACTGCGGGCGCTGCTCGGTGTGCACCTCGCCGCGATTCGCAGAGCCGCCTGCGCCCGCGCTGGTCGAGCAGGCGGCGCGCCACCTGCGCTCCCGGCCGCTCGAGCTCGAGGTCCGGAAGATGGCGCCGGACGCCGCGGGGACGATGCGCAAGATCCCCGAGGATGCCCGCACCGAGCCCGGCTGGGCCCTGGCCCGTGTGGGGGATGGCGGCTGGTGGCCTGCGATCGAGCGCGGGCTCGGCTCGGGCTCGTTCGACGACGAGGTGGTGGTGGCGCTGGCCGAGCTCCTGCGCGGCGCGCGCGTGCCGGCGGCGTGGGTGACGAGCGTGCCGTCGGAGCGGCTCGGGACGCTGCTCGACGGCGTCGCCGGGCGCCTGGCGGCCGAGCTCGGAATCGAGCACCTCGCCCTGATCGCGCGCACGGAGCCGCGCCCGCCCCAGCGCGAGATGGCCAACGCCGTCCAGCAGGCCGCCAACGTGCGCGGCGCGTTCGCGGTGGTGGCGCCGCCCCCGCCGGGCATGGGCGTGCTGCTCGACGACCGGCGCATCTCCGGCTGGACGCTCGCGATGGTCGGCGGCCAGCTCCGCCGGGCCGGCGCCGAGCGCGTGACGCCGCTGGCGCTCGCCACGCTGTCGTAGCACCCCCACGCATGCCGCGCAGGAGCCTCGCTACGCGCGCAGCGGCCCGGCGGGGGCTCGTGCCTCCACGGCTGCCGGCGCCCGCGCCTCCGCGAAGGTCACGAGCCGCGCCCGATCCTCGTCCCAGAGCTTGAGCCGCACCGCGCGCAGGCCGTCCCAGACGGAGAGCTCCGGGACGCCGTGGAAGATCGGGTTGTCGTCGTGTGCGCGCTGGAGGTTGTAGTTCGGTACGCGCGCGTTCAGGTGATGGACGTGGTGAAGGCCGATGTTGCCGGTGAAGAACTGCAGCAGCTTGGGCAGCTTGAGGTAGCTGCTGCCGCGCAGGCCCGCGTCCGCGTAGCTCCAGCCGCCCTTGCTCTGCCAGTACGTGTCCTCGAACTGGTGCTGGACGTAGAACAGCCAGACTCCCACGCCGCCCGCGATCACGAACAGCGGCATCTGGACAAGCAGGAACTCGCGCCAGCCCACCAGCCAGCACAGCAGGCCGATCGTGGTCACCAGCGCGAGGTTCGTGCCGATCACGCTGCGCCGGACCCGCGGGCGCTGCGAGCGCGAGAACAGGCGCGGCGTGAGCACCATTGCGAAAATCGGGCCGAGCCCGAACATCACGAACGGGTTGCGGAACAGGCGGTAGCCGAGCCGGCGCTTCCATGGCGCGGCCCGGTACTCCGCCACGGTCAGCGTCTGGACATCGCCGACGCCGCGCCGGTCGAGGTCACCGGCGGTGGCGTGATGGACCGCGTGGCTGTGTCTCCAGCACATGAACGGCTGGTAGAGCACGAGCCCAAGCGCGGCGCCCACCCGCGCGTTGGCGCGCTTGGAGGGCAGGAACGAGCCGTGGGCGCAGTCGTGGAAGACGATGAAGGTCCTCAGCATGAAACCCGCCGCGGGGAACGCGAGCGCGAGCGTGATGAGGTAGGAGATCTCGAGCGCCAGGTACATCAGCACCGCGAGCCCGAGCAACGGCACGATCGAGGTCGCGAGGTCCACCAGGCTGCGCCCGAGGCGCGGACGGGCATAGGGGGCGAGGGCGGGTTGCCAGGCCGGGGCCGGCGGCGGATCGGCCGGGGCCGGCCCGGCCGCCCGGCGATCGCCGGCCACGGGGGACGTGCCTGGGTCTGTGGAGGTGACGGTCACTCGGCTCCTGAAGCTCGATGAAGCGCCGACCTGAGGTCGGCGAGGTCGGGCCGGCCGAGTGTCGGAGCCGGAAAGGCGCCCGCCGTGTGCTGGGGCGAGCGCTCTCAGAGCGTAGCATCGTGCCCGCTGCGGATTACACTCGTTGACCGTTCCGGGAACCACCGATGAGATACCGCGACACAGAGCACCTGCGCGTCCTGATCGCGAACGAGCGGCGCGACCGACTCGCCCTCGTGGCCCCGATCGTGGCCTCGCTCGGCCACGAGGTGATCGCTCGCGAGGTCGAGGTCGACGACGTGGGCGCCGTCACCGCGAGGGAGCGCCCGGACGTGGCCCTCGTCGGGCTCGGTCAGAGCTCCGACCACGCGCTCACCCTGATCGAGAAGATCGTGCGCGAGGCCACCTGCCCGGTGATCGTCCTGATCCACGCGCCCGACCCCGCGTTCGTCAAGGAGGCCTCCAAGCGCGGCATCTTCGCCTACATCACCGACGCCGGCGCCCAGGAGTGGCAGAGCTCGATCGACATCGTCCTCCGGCGCTTCGCGGAGTACCACGACCTCGAGGGCGCCTTCGGCCGGCGCGCCCTGATCGAGCGGGCCAAGGGGATCCTGATGGAGCGCCATACGGTGGACGAGGACGCCGCCTTCGCGCTGTTGCGCGACCACGCCCGCACCGCGAACCGCAAGCTGGTCGACATCGCCGCCGCGGTGGTGGACGGGCACGCGTTGCTGCCAAGGCGGAGCGAGCCTGTCTCGTAGGGCGAGCGCGCAGCCGGCGAGCCGCCGGAAGGGTCAGCGCAGCGGCCGGATCCCCGGCCGCCTCCCGGCCACGCTGACGGTGCGGTTCCACGATGGCGTCCCCGGCGCGGCGGGGACGACCGTGTAGTCCGGGTGTCGCACCCAGGTCGGCACGTAGCGGATCCGCTCCGCTCGCGGCCGTGCGCCGGGGACGATCGTGAAGTCGATCAGGGCGATCAGCCCGTCCTGAGCGCCGGGCGCGCAGCAGGCGGCGGTCTGGTTCGAGATCAGGTTGCCCTCGCCGTACACGACCGGCTTGCCGTTCACGCGCCGGATCGGCTGCACGACGTGCGCATGCTGCCCGACTATCGCGTCGATCGCCGGCGAGCGGGTCAGCCGGCGGGCGAGAGCGGCCTGCTGGGGGGTGACCGGATGGACGTACTCGGCGCCCCAGTGGAGGTTCACGATCACGAGCTCGGCGCCGCGGGAGCGGATCCGGCGGGCGTCCGCGAGGATGCGCTCCGGGTCGGCCCAATCGAGCATCCAGGGGCTCGGCACCGGCTGGCCGTTCGACACGGCCGTGTAGGAGAGGAAGCCCACGCGGACGCCCTTGACCGTGAGGATCGGCGCGCGCGCGCGCTCTCGCGGCGAGCGTGCGGTTCCCACGTGGCGCACCCCCGCGCGGTCGAGAGCCCGCAGCGTGGTGGCGACCCCGTAGGCGCCGGCATCGAGCGAGTGATTCGATGCCGTGCTGCACGCATCCCAGCCCACCCGCGCGATCGACCCGGCCAGCGACGGTGGACTGCGAAAGCTCGGATAGCCCTGCACGGGCCCCGGCACGAGCGGGGTCTCCACGTGACAGAGCGCGAGGTCGGCGCGCGCGATGTGCGCCTTGACCGGGTCGAACATCGGCGCGAAGTCGTAGGTCTGCCCCCCGCCGAGCGTCAGCGCCCGTGCCGCCACCGGCGTATGGATGAGCAGGTCGCCCGACGCTGCCACGCGCAGCCGGACCGGCTCATCGCCTGCCGCCGGCTGCACGGCTGGAGCCGGCGCGAGGCCGAGCGCTGCGAACCAGGCGAGCAGCAGGTTGATCACGAGCTCACATCATGCCCCTGCGACGGCAGGGCCGCTCGGTGGGTCGAGAGAGCGAGAGCGCACCAGCCGCGCTCCGTCCAGGAGAGTCGCCGACAGCGCGCCGGCCCCTGCCTCGAGCCGCTCCTCGATCACGGTCGCCGCGATCTCGAGGTCGCGCGCCAGCCGGTCGATCGGGAAGTCGCGAGCCTCGAGCACGTTTGCGAGCCAGGACACTTGCCGCTCGAAGCCGCCGTAGCCGTTCTGCTCGGCCACGGCCCAGTTGAGCAGGTGCTGGTTGTCGTGGACGCACCATGCGATCCCGGCATCGCCATAGCGTTCCTGCTCGTCGGGGAACTCAGCGCGATAGCGGCTGCAGATCTCCTGGGCGAGGGCGAGCAGGTCGAGCGCCTCCCCGTCGTGGAGCTGTGCGCGCAACGGTGGTGGATGGCCGCTCGGGGGCTCGATCACTCCGCCACGACCTCATAGGTGTGCATGTGCTCGAGTCGCTCCAACTTGATCACGCGATCGAGCTCGGGGTCGATGCGCTCGTGGGAGCGGCGGTGACGTTCGCTCTTCATGTACGCCTTGAAGGCGGCGCGGTCACGCCAGCGGCTGACCATGACGAGCTCGCCCGCATCCCTGTCCGACTGCCAGACCTGGAGATCCACGAACCCGTCGGCTTCCTCGACGAGGTGCGCGCGGCGCCGGAACGCCCGGACGAGCTCGGCCGCCCGCTCGTCGGGGATGCGGAGTCGTGAGAGCGACACGTACACGCGGGCACCTACATCGCGGGCTGCCTGTCGTGGGCGACGAAACGCCGCGAGAGCGCCTCGGCGGCGGTGGCCGGGTCGTCGTGCAGGCACTGGAGATTGAGCCTCGCGGCGAGCTCGGCGGTCGCTCCGGGGCCGGCGATGACGAGCGGGCGCCTCGCGGCCAGGCCCTTGAGCGCCTTTGTGATCGAAGTGAAGCGGTCGATCGATGTCGACGACAGCACCACGACGTCCGCGCTTACCGTGTCGGCTGCCATGTTCACCGTGCTCGGCGGAGTATCGGCTCCCAGGTAGATGTTTCGCCAGCCGCGACTTCGGAGGACGAGCCCGAAGCATACGAGCGGCAGCGTGTGCTGCTCGCCCGGCGGGCACGCGAGCACTGCGCGCCGGCCCGGGCCCCTGTTCCATCCGCGCGCGAGGGCGAGCAGCCGGCCCTCGATCAGATTGCTGGCGAAGTGCTCCTGCGCCACGCTCAGCTGCCCTCGCGCCCAGCGCTCTCCCACCCCGCGGAGGTAGGGCATCAGCGCGTCGCGGATCGTTCGCTCGAGGCCATGGAGGCCCAGCAGCCGGTCGAGCAGCTCGTGCGCGCCGTCCTCGTCGAAGGCCTCGAGGCGGGTCCCCAGCTGCCGGGCGAGCTCCAGCGGCGACTCGACCTCACCGTCCCGCGAGCTGACCTCGCGCTCCATCCGCACGACCGCCTGCGCGGCCTCTGCCGCTGACAAGCCGCTCCAGAGGTTCTGCTGCATGAGTCGCACCCGCCACTCGTCCTGCTCGCTGTACAGGCGGTACCCGCCCTCGGAGCGGCGCGGCCGAAGCAGGCTGTAGCGCTTCTCCCAGGCCCGCAGGACGTCGGGGCTGACGCCGACTCGGTAGCTCAGCTCGCCGATCCGGAATCGCGCCTCGTCCTCCATCGCTTGCGACTACCCCTCGACAAACCCTTGACACCTCCGCTGACGGCACAGGCGTCCCGGGCAGAGTGACCACTCCCCGACGAAAGGCGGAGAGATGGAACCTCTCTTGGCAGTGGATCTGACCACGAGCCTGCAGCAGGCGTTCGACTCGCTCTTCGAGTTCATTCCGAACCTGATCGGGTTCCTCGTGATCCTGATCGTGGGGTACTTCGTGGCGAAGCTGGTCAAGGCGGTGATCGCGAAGCTGCTCGACAAGGTCGGTCTCGATCGCCATCTGCACTCCGGCCAGACCGGGGAGTACGTGGAGCGGATCAGCCCGGGCGCCAGCCCGTCGAAGCTGATCGGGCTGGTGGCCTTTTGGTTCATCTTCCTGTTCGCGCTGTCGGCGGCGATCGGCGCCCTGAAGATCCCGGCCGTTACGGCCTTCATGGATCAGGTGCTGGCCTACCTGCCGAACGTGATCGTGGCGGTGCTGATCTTCGTGGTCGCCGGCGCGGTGGCCGTGGCGGTGGCAGCCCTGGTGGCGAAGACGATGGGCGAGACGCCCACCGGAAAGGTCGTGGCCTCCGTGGTCCCGGCGCTGGTGATGGGGATCGCGATCTTCATGATCCTCAACCAGCTGAAGATCGCGCCGGAGATCGTCCAGATCACCTACACCGCACTGATCGGCGCGCTTGCGCTCGGCCTGGCGCTCGCCTTCGGCCTTGGTGGCCGCGAGGTGGCCGCGGAGATGCTGCGCGGCGCCTACGAGAAGGGCCGGGAGCAGAAGGGTCAGGTCAAGGCCGACATGCAGACGGGCAAGCAGCGCGCCCGGGAGCAGGCCACCGCAGCAACGCAAACGCCTCGGCCGCTGGCCGAGCCCACGCGCTCCGACGGCGCACCCGGCGCTTCGCCGGCAACCGGCTGAGTGCCGGACACACACGCAATCCAACCAAGGAGAGAGCAATGACGGAGACGACCCAGGCGTATGACTGGCAGGGGCGGACCCTGCAGGACCGCAACGGGGAGAAGATCGGAAAGATCGACGCCCTCTACGTCGACCAGCAGACCGACAAGCCGGAGTG
>DASQNF010000201.1:0-11120 GCA_035645115.1 Thermoleophilaceae bacterium
AGCGAGCGCCTCATGGAGCAGGGCGTGCTCGCCAAGGACACGCACGAGACGACGCTCCGGATCGCGCCGCCGCTCACCGTCACCGCCGAGGAGCTCGACTGGGCCCTCGAGCGGGTCGACGAGGTGCTGGCGGGGTTGCCGTAGGCCCGCGCAGGGTCGGGCCCCGATGAGCGCCTTGGCCCACCGCGAGCGCCCCCCGGAGGGCGACGCCGCCGGCCTGCTCGTGCTCCACCACGGACGCGGCGCGGACGAGCACGATCTCCTCGGGCTCGCCGACGTGCTCGACCCACAGCGCCGCCTCCACGTGGTCACGCCGCGCGCGCCCCTGACGATCCCGGGCTGGCCGGGCCACCACTGGTATGTGGTGCCGCGCGTGGGCCATCCCGATCCCGACACCTTCCGCGCGGCCTACTCGAGGCTGGCGAGCTTCCACGACGAGCTGTGGAAGCGCACCGGCCTGACGGCGGAGCGGACGGTCCTCGGCGGGTTCTCGATGGGCGCGGTCATGAGCTACGCGCTGGGGCTGGCGGGCGAGCGCCCGGCGCCGGCGGGCATCCTCGCGTTCTCCGGATTCATCCCCACGGTGGAGGGCTGGCAGCCGGAGCTGGCGGACAGGACCGTGACGCGGGTGCTCATCGCCCACGGCCGACGCGACCCGATCATGGAGGTCGCGTTCGCTCGCCGCGCCCGCGACCTGCTCGAGGCCGGGGGACTGGCCGTGGACTACCACGAGTCGGACGTGGCCCACCAGATCGATCCCGCGCACGTCCCCGCGGCCGTGCAGTGGCTGTCGAGCGTGGTGGGCTCGACCGCGGCCGACCCGCCCGCCTGACTGGGAGGCCGGCGCGGCGCGCCCCTTGGCGCAGCGAGGCCCGGCGGGGGCAGGACGCGGTCGAGCCCCACGTCCGGGCCCCGGAAGAGCCGGGGTCGGCGTGACCGGGGCGCCGAAGCGGACCCGGTATGCGCGATCTACCGTTCCTCACAGATCAACTCACCAGGAGGTGGACGATGGCCGAAATTCCGACGCTGTTCGTCTGTCACGGCGACGACGGCGGCCCCCGGGTGCACCCGTGTCGCCGGGTCCAGGAGTCGCTGCGCGCCAAGGGCATCGAGTACGAGAAGGTCATAGCCGGTCATGGCAATCCGATTCCGTTCCTGCGCAAGGGCTCGCGTGACGAGCTGCGCGCGGCGACCGGAGACACGAAGCTGCCGGCGCTAAAGCTGCCCGATGGGACCGTCATCACCCAGTCACGCGCCATCCTGGACTGGATCTCGCGGGAGCACTGACCCCGGAGCTGTCGGCCTCGGGCGGATGGCAGCTACGGCCCGGGCGCGAACTACGGCTGGAACGAGGTCCGCTTCCCGGCCCCGGTCCCGGCCGGCAGTCGCATCCGCGCCAGCGTCGAGACGCTGGCGGTGGACGAGCTCGGTGGCGGCTGGCATCGGATCACCCAGAAGTGGACGTTGAGGTGAAGGGCTCCGAGAAGCCGGCTGCGTGGCCGAGTCGGGCGCCGGGTGCTCGTCTGAAGCGAGAGGGCGAAGCGCCGAGCCGGGTGCGGCACACATCCCGAGCAGGCAAGCCGAGACGCCGCCGGCCGCCGGGCCGATCCGGCCAGCTCGCGGCCTATCCTCGGTGGCGGTGGCCACCACCGAGGTCGAAGCGGGCGAGGAGCGCCTGAGGGAGCAGCGCCGCGCGCTGCCGGACGGCCCTGGCGTCTACATCTTCAGGGACGCCCGGCGCAAGGTGCTGTACGTGGGCAAGGCGCGCTCGATCCGCAAGCGCGTGGGCGGCCACTTCTCCAAGCCGGGCGCCCGTGGCGCGGCCGACATGGTCTCCCAGGTCCGCGACATCGAGTTCGTGGCCACCGAGACCGAGGCCGAGGCCTTGCTCGCGGAGCAGGAGTTCATCAAGCGCCACCGGCCTGTCTTCAACGTCCGGCTGCGCGACGACAAGTCCTATCCCTACATCGGGATCAGCCTCGACGAGGACTACCCACGCATCTACTTCACCCGCGAGCGCCACCGCCGCGGGCGCGCCTACTTCGGCCCGTTCAGCAACGCCAAGCGCGTGCGCGAGACGCTCGACCTGCTCGGCAAGGTCTTCCAGTACCGCACCTGCGACGGCCCCGAGCCCGGCCGCGCGAGCGGCAGCCCGTGCCTCGACTACTTCATCAAGCGCTGTCAGGCGCCGTGCGTGGGCTACGTGTCGAAGGAGGAGTACCGGGAGAACGTCGAGACGATCATCGACTTTCTCTCCGGCCGCTACCGCCAGATCGAGCGGGCACTCGGGCAAGGGATGCTGAAGGCCTCAGAGGCGCAGGAGTTCGAGCAGGCCGCCCAGTACCGCAACAAGCTGAAGGCGGTGCGCTCGCTGCTCGAGCGCCAGCGCATCTCCAACGCGCCGGTTGGCACGCTCGACGCGATCGCGGTGGCCGGCGAGGGGCGGGACGCCAACGCGCAGGTCTTCCAGGTGCGCGACGGAGTGCTCCAGGACCGCCAGAGCTTCTACCTCGAGAACGCGGCGCAGCGCGACGAGGGCGAGGTGGCGGAGGAGTTTGTGCTCCAGTACTACGCGAGCGCGATCGCGGTGCCCCCGCAGGTGATCGTGCAGATGGCGGTGGAGCGGACCGAGACGCTCGCCGAGGCGCTGACCGAGCGTCGCGGCGCCCCGGTGGAGGTGCGCCACGCCGAGCGCGGTGACAAGCGCCGCATACTCGAGCTGGCCGAGCGCAACGCCCGGCTCGCGCTCGACCAGGACCGCCTGCGCTCCGAGCGCCGCCGCTCGCAGCGGATCGAGGCGCTCGACGGCTTGCAGCGCGTGCTCGGGATGGAGACGATCCCGATGCGGATCGAGTGCTTCGACATCTCGAACATCATGGGCGCGCACACGGTGGCCTCGATGGCGGTGTTCGAGGGCGGGGCGCCGAAGAAGTCGGACTACCGCAGGTTCGGCATCCGCCGCTCCGTTCAGGATGACTTCGCGGCCATGGCCGAGGTGCTCTCCCGACGCATGGCCCAGTACGTGCAGCAACGCGAGCGCAGCCCGCACGACCGCGAGTTCGACGAGAGCTTCGCGACCGTGCCGGCGCTGATCGTGCTCGACGGCGGCAAGGGGCAGCTGTCGGCCGGCTTGAAGGAGGTCGGCCCCTTCAGGGACCTCGGCGTGACCGTGGTGAGCCTGGCCAAGCGGGTCGAGGAGGTCTTCCTGCCCGGTCGCTCGAGGCCGCTACGACTAGCGCACGACACGCCCGAGCTGCAGCTGCTGCAGCGGGTGCGCGACGAGGCGCACCGGTTCGCAATCGAGTTCCACCGCGGCCGGCGCGACCGCGCGATGACACGCTCGGTGCTCGACGAGCTGCCAGGCGTCGGTCCCGCGCGCAAGCGCAGCCTCCTGCAGCACTTCGGCTCGCCCGAGCGCTTCCTCGCCGCCAGCCGCGAGGAGCTCGAGGCGGTGCCGGGCCTGCCCGGCAAGGTCGCGCGCGACATCCACGCCTACGTGAACAAGATCCGGTGAGCCCGCCCTACAAGGGACCGATCGAGGACTTCGTGGTGATCACCGGGTTCAGCGGCGCCGGCAAGTCGCAGGCGATGGCCACGTTCGAGGACGCGGGCTACTTCTGCGTGGACAACCTACCGCCCGAGATGATCGGCTCGCTCGCCGACCTGTTCGGGCACGAGGGCACGAAGGTCGAGCGCGCCGCGGTGGCCTCGGACGTGCGCGGGGGCGAGTTCTTCGACAGCCTCGTCAAGGTGCTCGACGACCTCGACGCCCGCGGCATCCCCCACCGGCTGCTCTACCTGGAGGCCGCCGAGCCGGTGCTGATCAACCGCTTCAAGGAGACGCGCCGGCGCCACCCGCTCGCGCTCGGCGGCTCTGTTGAGGGGGCGTTGCGCGCCGAGCACGACCTGCTCGCGCCGTTGAAGGAGCGCGCCGACGTCTCGATCGACACGAGCGACCTGTCGGCTGCGCGCCTGCGCAAGGTCGTGGCCGACAAGATGCTGCCGCACGGCAGCCGCGGCCGGCTCGCGGTCACGTTCATGACCTTCGGCTTCAAGCACGGCACGCCGCGGGATGCCGACCTCACCTTCGACGTCCGCTTCCTGCCGAACCCCCACTACGAGGCGGAGCTGCGCGAGCTCACGGGGCGCGATCCCGCTGTGATCGAGTACGTGGAGCGCTCCGACGGGATCGGCGAGTTCTACGAGCGCCTCACGCCGCTGCTCGACTACCTGCTGCCCGCCTACGAGCAGGAGGGCAAGTCGCACCTGACCGTGGGGATCGGCTGCACCGGTGGGCGCCACCGCTCGGTGGTGATCGCCGACCATCTCGCGCGCACCTACGACCTGCGCGACAAGTACCTGATCGACGTGGTGCACCGCGACGTCGACAAGCCGCCGCGGCGGCCGTAGCGGCGCATCCAGGAGCCGCGGCGTCGCTCCGGGGGGCCAGCTGCTAGGGCCGGGCGTTTTCGCCGGTAGCCCGCAGGGAACGCGATAGATTCAGCGCGCCAGCCAGACCGGCGCCGGCGGGCCGGCGCTCGCCGGCGCTCGACTCGAAACGCGCGCGGGTGGCCCGCATGGGCCACCGAAGTCAACCAAAAGGAGCATCGCGAATGGCCTTGAAGGCCGGCATCAACGGATTCGGCCGCATCGGGCGAAACGTCTTCCGGGCGGCGCACGCGCTCGGCGCCGACATCGACTGGGTCGGCGTCAACGACATCACCGACACCACGACGCTGGCGCACCTGCTCAAGTACGACTCGATCCTCGGTCCGTTCCCGGGCGAGGTCGAGTTCACCGAGAGCAGCCTCGTCGTGGACGGCGACGAGCTGAGGGTGTTCGCCGAGCGCGATCCCGCCGCCCTGCCCTGGGGCGAGCTGGGCGCGGAGGTGGTGATCGAGTCCACCGGCTTCTTCACCAAGCGCGAGGATGCCGCCAAGCACCTCGAGGCGGGCGCGCGGAAGGTGATCATCACGGCTCCCGCAAAGGGCCCGGACGTGACGCTCGCGCTGGGCGTGAACGACGACGCCTACGACCCCGAGCAGCACCACGTGATCTCGAATGCCTCCTGCACCACCAACTGCCTGGCGCCGGTTGCCAAGGTCCTGAACGACTCGGTGGGTATCGAGCGCGGGATCATGACGACGATCCACGCCTACACGGCCGACCAGCGCCTGCAGGACGCGCCCCACTCCGACCTGCGCCGCGCCCGCGCCGCGGCCGTGAACCTCGTGCCCACGTCGACCGGCGCCGCCAAGGCTGTCGGCCTCGTGCTCCCGGAGCTCGACGGGAAGCTGAACGGGATCGCCGTGCGTGCGCCGGTGATCACGGGCTCGGTCGTGGACCTGGTGTGCGAGGTGTCGCGCTCCACCTCGAAGGAGGAGGTAAACGAGGCCTTCGCGCAGAGGGCCGACCGCGGCGCGCTCGAAGGCATCCTGAAGTACTCGGAGGACCCGATCGTCTCGAGCGACGTCGTGACCTCGTCGTACTCCTCGGTGTTCGACTCCCCGCTGACGATGGTGATCGACGGAAAGCTCGTCAAGGTCGTTGCCTGGTACGACAACGAGTGGGGCTACTCGAACCGCGTCGTGGACCTCGCCCAGCGCGTGCTCGCGGGGGCGCCGGTTGCCTGATCGGGGGCCCGCGTCGGCCCGTTCCGGTGGTCGTGCCGGCGAGCCCGCGTTCTCCAAGCGCAGCGTGCGCGACCTCGAGGCGGCCGGCGGCCACGTCGTGCTCGCCCGCGTGGACTTCAACGTGCCGCTCGAGGCCGGTCGCGTGACCGACGACGCCCGCATTCGCGCCGCGTTGCCCACGATCGAGCTGCTGCTGGAGCGGGAGGCGCGGCTCGTGCTCTGCTCGCATCTCGGACGGCCCAAGGGGCGCGACCCCGAGACCTCGCTGGCGCCCGCGTCGGGCCGCCTCGGCGAGCTGATCGACGCCTCCGTCCACCAGGCGCCGGAGGTGGTGGGGCCGGAGGTGCGCCGAGGGGTCGACCGGCTCGATCCCGGCAGCGTGCTCGTGCTCGAGAACACGCGCTGGGAGCGCGGCGAGACCGAGAACGACGCGGCGCTCTCAAAGGAGCTGGCCTCGCTCGCGGATGCGTACGTGAACGACGCCTTCGGTTCGGCGCACCGGGCGCATGCCTCCACCGTGGGGGTGGCGCAGCAGCTTCGCCCGGCCGCGGCGGGCCTCCTGCTCGAGCGCGAGGTGACAACGCTGCGCTCGCTCGTCGAGTCTCCCGAGCGCCCGCTCGTGGTGGTGCTCGGCGGCGCCAAGGTCACCGACAAGATCGCGCTGATCGAGCGGTTCCTCGACACCGCCGACGCGCTCCTGATCGGCGGCGCGATGTGCTTCTCCTTCTTCCGCGCGCAGGGGATCGCCACGGGCGACTCGCTCGTCGAGGAGGATGGCGTGGAGCTCGCGCGGGCGGCGCTCGCGAAGGCCGACGGCTCACGCTGCCGGCTGCTCCTGCCGAGCGACCTCGTGCTCGGCGAGCGCTTCGCCGCGGACGCGAAGCGGCGCGAGCTCGACGGGGTCGAGGTGCCGGAGGGCTGGATGGGCCTCGACGTGGGCGCGCGCACGAGCGCCGCCTATGCCGAGGAGATCGCCCGCGCCGGCACCGTCTTCTGGAACGGCCCGATGGGGGCGTTCGAGCTGGCCCCGTTCGAGGCGGGCACACGCGCCGTGGCCGAGGCGGTGGCGAGCGCCGCCGGGGTGACGGTGGTTGGCGGCGGCGACTCCGGCGCCGCCCTGGCGTCGTTCGGGCTCGCGCACGAGGTGGATCACCTGTCCACCGGCGGCGGCGCGTCGCTCGAGCTGCTCGAGGGCAAGGAGCTGCCCGGGCTGGCGGTGCTCGATGATGCCTGAGCACCCGAGCGGCAACCGCGCGCGCGCGCCGGACCCGGCCCCTCGGTCACCCGCCATCGTCGGCAACTGGAAGCTGTGGGGGACCCGCGCGCAGGCCGCGGCCTACTGCGAGCGGCTGCTCGAGCTGCTGCCCGACGAGCGGCGGCGTCCCGCGGCGGTGGGCATCTGCCCGCCGTTCACCGCCCTCGAGGTATGTGTCGAGAAGCTGCGCGGGAGCGGCGTCTCGGTGTACGCGCAGAACATGCACCAGCAGGAGAGCGGCGCGTTCACGGGCGAGATCTCGGCGGCGATGCTCACCGAGCTGGGCGTGCAGGGCGTGGTGCTCGGCCATTCGGAGCGCAGGGAGCTCGGCGGTGAGACCGACCGCGCCCTGCAGGAGAAGGTGCCCGTCGCGCTCGACGCCGGGCTGCAGCCAATCCTGTGCGTGGGCGAGACCGAGGACGAGCGGGAGCGCGGCGAGACCGAGCGCAAGCTCCGCCACCAGGTCGGGGAGGGGCTCGAGGGCGTGGCCGCGGAGCGCCTGCGCGAGGTGGTGATCGCCTACGAGCCGATCTGGGCGATCGGCACCGGCAAGGTGGCCACGCCCGAGATCGCCCAGGAGGCGATCGCGTTCGTGCGCGCGCTCGTGACAGGGCGCTCGCGCGCCGCCGCCGAGCTCGTGCGCGTGCTCTACGGCGGCAGCGTGAAGCCGGACAACGCGGCCGAGATCCTGGCGCAGCCGGACGTGGACGGCGCGCTCGTGGGCGGCGCGAGCCTCGAGCCGGACGGCCTCGTCCGGATCGCGGCTGCCGCGGGACCGTGAGCTTCGGCAGGGTCTGCCTGATCGTCCTCGACGGCTGGGGGCTCGCCGAGCCGGGGCCCGGCAACGCCGTCGAGCTCGCCCAAACCCCGGTCTTCGACGCGCTCTGGCGGCGCTGGCCGCACACCACCCTGACGGCCTGGGGGCCCGCCGTCGGGCTGCCGGAGGGGCAGATGGGCAACTCCGAGGTCGGACACCTGAACCTGGGCGCCGGCGCGATAGTCAAGCAGGACCTGATGCGAATCGACGAGGCGGTGGCCGACGGGACCTTCTTCGACAGCGAGGCGCTGCGGGCCGCCTGCCGCGCGCCACGCCTGCACCTGCTCGGGCTCGTCTCCGCCGGCGGCGTGCACGCGAGCATGGGCCACCTGCGCGCCCTGATCGAGCTCGCCGCGCGCGAGCGGGTCGCGGATGTGGTGGTGCACGCCTTCACGGACGGCCGCGACACGGCCCCCGCCTCGGGCGCGGCGTATCTGGCGGAGCTCGAGAGCTGGAGCGGGGCGCGGGTGGCGAGCGTCAGCGGCCGCTACCACGCCATGGACCGCGACCGGCGCTGGGACCGGACGCGCCTGGCCTGGGACGCGCTCGTGCACGGGCGCGCGGAGCACCGCGCGGGGTCGGCCGAGGCGGCGGTGCGCGCAGCCTATGAGCGCGGGGAGACCGACGAGTTCATCCAGCCGACGCTCGTGGGGGAGGAGGGCAGGATCCGCGACGGCGACTCCGTCGTGTTCTTCAACTTCCGCCCCGACCGGGCCCGCCAGCTCACCCGGGCGCTCGGCGAGCCCGGCTTCGCAGAGTTCGACCGCGGTCACGCGCCGAACGTGCAGCTCACCACGCTCACCGAGTACCAGGAGGACTGGAGCTACCCGGTCGCCTTCCCGCCGGCCCGGCCGCAGGTGACGCTCGCGAGCACGCTCGCCGAGCGCGGGATCGAGCAGCTGCACGTGGCGGAGACCGAGAAGTACGCGCACGTGACCTATTTCTTCAACGGCGGCGAGGAGGAGCCCTACGAGGGGGAGGAGCGCGCGCTCGTGGACTCCCCGCGCGAGGTGCCGACCTACGACCACAAGCCGGAGATGAGCGCGGCCGCGGCGGCGGATGCCTTCGTGGGCCGCTGGCGCGAGCGCGAGTTCGGGTTCGGGCTCATCAACTTCGCCAATCCGGACATGGTCGGCCACACCGGGGTGATCGAGGCGGCGGTCAGGGCGGTGGAGTGCGTGGACGAGTGCCTCGGCCGCGTGGTCGAGGCGGTCGGGGGGTCGGGGGGCGCCTGCGTGGTCACGGCCGACCACGGCAACGCCGACCAGATGCTCGAGCCGGACGGCAGCCCCAACACCGCCCACTCGATGAACCCGGTGCCGCTGGTGGTGACCGCGAACATGGGGAAGCTGCGCGAGGGCGGCATCCTGGCGGACGTGGCGCCGACGCTGCTGCACCTGCTCGGGGAGCCGCAGCCCGCGGAGATGACTGGTGCGACCCTTGTGCAAGCCGGCGCTGCCTGATTCGCAAGAGAAAACTTGACAACTTGTGACTGAGGTTTTATCCTGGCCTCCAGCACAACTCCTAAGGAGGTGAGTGATGGCCCTGTTGATGAAGCCAGAGCCGTTCACCCGCGAGGTCGACAGGCTCTTCGACACTTTCTTTGGCCAGGAGCGCGAGGCCCGGCGCTGGGTTCCCCCGATGGACCTCGTCGAGGCGGAGGACCACTTCGTGCTCAAGGCGGACCTCCCCGGCCTCACGGACGGCGACGTCAAGATCGAGGTCGCGGACAACACCCTGATGATCTCCGGCGAGCGCAAGGCCGAGCACGAGCAGACCGAGCGTGGCTGGTATCGCATCGAGCGCTCGTTCGGCAGCTTCAGCCGCTCGCTGACGCTCCCCGACGGAGTGGACCCGGACGCGATCAACGCCGAGTTCCACAACGGCGTGCTCAGCGTGCGCATCCCGAAGCCCGAGGAGCGCAAGCCGCGCCGGATCGAGATCTCGCCGAACGGCGACAACAAGCAGCCGGCCGCGGTGGAGGGGAGCGCCCAGGAGGCGTAGTCGTAGGCCGCCCGCCCGCTCGGCGCTGTCCCCGTGCGCCCGGGCCTGGGATCCAGTGGCGACCACGTGGGGCCGCTCGGCTGAGCGGCCTCGCCGCGTTTGAGAGGGGCGAGGCGGCGCCCGCGTAGGCTGCGCCGGGTGCAGGCCTTCGAGATCGGCGCGCGCGACGGAGCGGCCAGGGCGGGTGTCGTCCACACGCCGCACGGGTCGGTTCGGACGCCGGCCTTCGTCCCGCTGGCGTCCACCGCCACGGTCAAGTCGTTGCACGCCGCCGAGGTCGCTGCGCTCGGCTGCGAGATGGTGCTCGGCAACACCTTCCATCTCTTCATCCAGCCCGGTGCGGAGCTGATCCGCGAGCTCGGCGGCCTGCACGAGTTCATGGGCTGGCGCGGAGCGATCATCACCGACTCCGGCGGCTATCAGGTCTTCTCGATGGGGCACGGCTCGGTGGCCGAGGAGATCAAGCGGCGGCGTGACAGGCGCGAGTCGATGGTGATGTCGATCGGGGAGGAGGGGGTTCGCTTCCGCTCCTATCTCGACGGTCGCGAGCGCTTCATGGGGCCCGAGACCTCGATGGAGGTGCAGGCCGCGCTCGGGTCGGATATCGCGCTCGCGTTCGACGAATGCACGCCCTTTCACGTCGAGCGGGACTACACGCGCGCCTCGATGGAGCGCACCCACCGCTGGCTCGATCGCTGCGTGACGTGGTGGCGGGAGCGCGCCGCCGCCGACCAGCTGCTCTACGGGATCGTGCAGGGCGGCGTGCACGAGGACCTGCGGGCGGAGTCGAGCGCCTACGTCGCGGCGGCCGGGGTGGACGGCATCGCGATCGGGGGCTCGCTCGGCCGCGAGAAGGAGGAGATGCGCCAGGTCGTGGAGTGGTCGCTGCGCGGGTTGCCGGAGGGGCCGCCCCGGCATCTGCTCGGAATCGGCGACGTGGACGACCTCGTGCACGCGGTGGGCGCGGGCATCGACAGCTTCGATTGCGCGACCCCCACCCGGCTGGCGCGGCACGGGACGGCGCTCGTGCCCGATCCCGACAAGCGCTGGCGGCTCGACCTGACCAAGTCGGCCCAGCGCAAGAGCCGCGAGCCGATCGACGAGCGCTGTCCGTGCGCGGCGTGTCGCGAGCATACGCGCGCCTACCTGCACTACCTGACGCGCGCGAACGAGCTGACCGCCAAGCGGCTGATCACGCTCCACAACCTGACGTTCATGCAGCGACTGATGGAGGGAATGCGCGCCGCCATCGAGGCGAACGAGCTCACGGCGCACGGCGAGCGGGTGCTGGCGGGGGCGGCCCCGTGAGCGCGGGCGAGCGCGTGAGCGGGCGGATGGCCGGCCCGGCGGACGCGCGCGAGCGCTCCAGGCCGGGCGCGGCGGGGCCGGCGAGGCCGCGCGCGGGCGGCAC
>DASQNF010000202.1:0-8491 GCA_035645115.1 Thermoleophilaceae bacterium
CATGGACGCGGGCAGGCTCGTGTACGCGGGAAAGGTCGGCACCGGCTTCACCGAGTCCACGCTTGGCGCGCTCGTCCGCGAGCTCGAGCCGCTTCGTCGCGATACGAGCCCGTTCGACGGCCGCCAGCCGCCCAAGGGCACGATCTTCGTCGAGCCGCGGCTCGTCGCCGCGGTCGAGTTTCGCGAGTGGACCAAGAGCGGGACCCTGCGCGCGCCCTCGTTCAAGGGCCTGCGCCCGGACAAGGATCCGCAAGATTGCGACCGCGAGGAAGGGTAAGCCGGCGCCGGCGGGGTAAGTTCATCCCATGCCACGTGCGATCTGGAGCGGCGCGATCAGCTTTGGGCTGGTCAACATCCCCGTGAAGCTGTACAGCGCGGTCTCCCGCAAGACCGTCCGCTTCCACCAGATCGACGCGGAGTCGGGGCAGCGCATCCGTCAGATGCGCGTGAACCCGGAGGGCGAGGAGGTGCCCTACGAGCAGATCGTCAAGGGCTACGAGATCGGCCCGGACCGCTACGTGACGATCGACCCCGACGAGCTCGACTCGATCGCCCCCGAGAAGTCGCGCACGATCGACATCGAGGACTTCGTGGATCTCGAGGACATCGACCCGATCTTCTTCGACCACCCCTACTACCTGGCGCCCGACAAGGGCGCGGCCAAGGCCTACAAGCTGCTGGTGGACGCGATGGACGAGTCCGGCAAGGTCGCGATCGCCCGGGTGGTGCTGCGCTCGAAGGAGAACCTCGTGGCGATCCGCCCGCGCGACGGCGTGCTCGCGATGGAGACGATGCTGTTCGCGGACGAGGTGATCGACCCCGATTCGTTCGACGAGCTCTCCGACGGGGCCGGGGCCAAGACGAGCGAGCGCGAGCTGAAGATGGCGCAGCAGCTGATCGAGTCGCTCACCTCCGAGTTCGAGCCCGACAAGTACCGCGACGAGTACCGCGAGCGCGTGCTCGAGATGATCGAGCGCAAGGCGCAGGGCGAGACGATCAAGATCGAGGCTCCCGTGGAGCAGCCGAAGCAGGTTCCGGACCTGATGGCGGCGCTCGAGGCCTCGATCGCGGCCGCGAAGAGCCCGGGCGGAGGCGGCGGGAAGAGCGGGAGCGGGGACGCCGCGAAGAGCCCCAGCGAGGGCGGCGCGAAGAAGAAGCCCGCCTCGCGCGGCTCGAACGGCTCGAAGACCACGCGCAAGAAGACCGCCGCCAAGAAGTAGGTGCCCTCGCGCCGGGTCGAGGTCGAGGTCGAGGGCCGGCGGCTCTCGCTCTCCAACCTCGACAAGGTGCTCTACCCGGCGGTGGGGTTCACCAAGGGTGAGGTGATCGACTACTACACCCGCGTCGCGCCGGTGCTCCTCCCCCACCTGCGCGAGCGCCCGCTCACGCTCAAGCGCTATCCCAACGGGGTGGACGGGGAGCATTTCTACGAGAAGAACTGCCCCTCGCACGCGCCCGACTGGGTGCGCAGGGAACGGGTCGAGAAGATCGCATACTGCATCTGCGGCGACCTTCCGACGCTGGTCTGGCTCGCGAACCTCGCCGACCTCGAGCTGCATCCGTCGCTGTCGCTGCACGAGCCGATCACACGCCCGACCGTGATGGCGTTCGATCTCGACCCGGGGCCCGGCGCGGCGCTCCCGGAGTGCTGCGAGGTGGCGCTGCTGCTGCGCGAGGCGCTCTCGGCGCTCGGGCTCGACAGCTACCCGAAGACCTCCGGCTCGAAGGGCATCCAGGTGTACGTGCCGCTGAACGTCGACGATGTGGACTACGACAGCGGCACCAAGAGGCTCTCGCAGGCGCTCGCGCGCCACCTCGAGGCCGAGCACCCGAAGCTGATCGTCTCGCAGCAGCGCAAGGAGCTGCGCAAGGGCAAGGTGCTGATCGACTGGTCCCAGAACGACGAGCACAAGACCACGGTCTGCGTGTACTCGTTGCGCGCCAAGGAGCGCCCGACGGTGTCCACGCCGCTGCGCTGGGAGGAGCTCGGCGAGCCGCGGTCGCTCGTGTTCGAGACGGGCGACGTGCTCGAGCGCGTGGCCGAGCACGGCGACCTGTACGCACCGGTGGTCGAGCAGCGCCAGGCGCTGCCGGACTTGTAGGCGCTCGCGCCGGGTACCGTTCGGCCAGATGGTCGACTGGTCGCTCGCCCGGCAGGTGGCGCGCCTCGCCGCGGGCGGCGAGTCCGCGGTCGCCCCCGGCTTCGACATGGCCGCCTGCTGCGGGGAGATGGAGCCCTACGTGGCCGGCTACACCGGCCTCGTGCTGGGTTCACCGGCGCCCGCGCCGGAGGCGGTGGCCCGCGCGGAGTGGGCGTCGGTCAACCTCGACTCGCTCGCGAAGATGCTCGACCCGGTGGCCGCCCGCCTGGATGACCGGCTCGGCTTCGCCGGCCCGCTCGCCGGCCCGCTGCGGGTGGGCGCCGCTGCCACGCTCGCGGCCGAGGCGGGTCTGGTGATGGGCTACATCTCGCAGCGCGTGCTCGGCCAGTACGACGTGTCGCTGCTCGGGGGCGAGGCGCCGCCGCGGCTGTTGCTCGTGGCCCCCAACCTGGCCAAGGCGATCGTCGACCTGGACGTGGACGCCGAGGCGTTCGGCCGCTGGATCTGCGCCCACGAGCTCACCCACGTCTTCCAGTTCCAGGGCGTGCCCTGGCTGCGCGGGCACCTGAGCGGGCTGCTGCGCGAGTATCTCGCGACGGTGGACGTGCGGATCGAGCGAGGCGCCGCCGGGGGGCTGCCATCGCTGCGGGACCCGGCCAAGCTCGTTGAGGCCTACCGCGCCGGCGGCCTGGCGGCGCTGGTCCAGACGGGGGAGCAGCGCGCCCTGATGGCCCGGGTCCAGGCCGTGATGGCGGTGATCGAGGGCTATTCGGAGCACGTGATGGACGCGATCGCCCCGTCCGCGATCCCGAGCCACGAGGGGCTGCGCGAGGCGATGTCCCGGCGCCGCGCGAGCCGCTCCGCCCCGGAGCGCCTGATCGAGCGCCTGCTCGGCTTCGACCTCAAGCTGCGCCAATACGAGCTCGGCAAGCGCTTCTGCGACGCGGTGGTGGAGGCGAGCGGGATCGCGCGGCTGAACGCCGTCTGGGCCGGTCCGGAGGCGCTGCCGACGAGCACGGAGCTCGACGAGCCCGAGGCCTGGCTGGATCGAATCGCGCGCTCGGGCCCGAAGGTCCTGACCGAGCCGTCGGCCTGACCTGGCCCTCGCGCTCACCGTGCCGCCAACCGGCGGGCCCGGGGTGGGTTTTGCCAGTGGTGGGACTGCTATGGTCCTACCGAAGTTAGCTATAACAAGCTTATAGGCGCTACCCTCACCAGGGCGCAGAAGGAGTCCCCAATGGCTACCGAGACCGAGACCGAGCGCAAGGCCACCGCCCGCAAGGCCGCCGCCACCCGCCGCCGCAACGCCGCCGAGCGCAGCCAGTCGGCGAGGAAGTCCGCCGAGACCCGCGCCCAGGCCGAGCTGGGCACGCTCGAGGTCGTCCAGGCCCGGGCCGAGCGCGCCGTGCTGATCCCGGTTGGCGCCGCGCTGGTGGCGCGGGACGCCGTCGTGGAGGCCGTGAAGCCGTACCTCTCCGGTCGCGAGGGCGCCGGGAAGGAGCTCGAGAAGGTCGGCAAGCGCGTGTCGAGCGACCTCGAGAAGCTCGAGCGTCGCGGCTCGACCGCCCGCGACAGCGCCGTCCGTGAGGTCAAGAGGACGCGCACGCGCGCGGAGCGCGAGCTGCGCCAGCGCCGCACCGCAGCCGTTCGGACGGTTAAGCAGAGCCGCCGCGGGTTCGAGCAGCAGGTCAAGTCCACCGGCCGCGAGGTGCAGAGCCAGGCGGAGAGCGTGACCGACCGCGTGGGCGCGGTCGCGTAGGCCACTCGCTCACCCCCGGCCCGCCCGGAGAGAGCGGACCGGGGAGGGGCTGCCAGCGCCCATGTCTCGCCGGCGGCACAACATCTGTCCTCCTCAGCCAGCGCCGTCCCCCCCCCGGACGGCGCTGGCCCGTTTCAGGGGCGCGTGGCGGCCTGCGACAATGGAGCCGATGCCTACCCGTGAACAGATCGAGGGCGTCCTCCGCGAGGTCATCGATCCCGAGCTGCGCAAGGACATCGTCTCGCTCGGGATGGTGCGCTCCATCGAGATCCACGACACCGGTCGCGTCGACGTGGTGGTGTCGCTCACCACCGCCGGCTGCCCCATCCGCAGCCACTTCCAGAACGCGGTGGCGGACAAGCTGCGCGGCCTTGGCGTGGCCGAGGTGGGCGTGAGCTTCGACGTGCTCTCCGATCAGGAGAAGCAGTCGCTCGCCCAGCGGCTCGGACGCGGCGGCGGCCTGCCGCAGGGGGCGCTCGCCCGGGTGCGGAACGTGGTGTGCGTGGGCTCCGGCAAGGGCGGCGTGGGCAAGTCCACGGTGACCACGAACCTCGCCGCCGCGCTGCAGGCGGACGGCAAGCAAGCGGCCGCGCTCGACGCGGACGTGTGGGGCTACTCGATCCCGCGCATGCTCGGGGTGCACGGGAGGCCGAAGGTCTCCGCCGAGCGCAAGATCATCCCGCTCGACGGCCCCGCCGGCGTGCGCGCGATCTCGATCGAGCACTTCCTCAACGAGCGCGACCAGGCGATCACCTGGCGCGGCCCGATGCTGCACAAGGCTATCCGCCAGTTCCTCGAGGACGTGGACTGGGGCGAGCTCGACTTCCTGCTGATCGACCTGCCGCCGGGCACCGGCGACGTTTCGATGACGCTGGCCCAGCTGTTGCCCCAGGCGCGCTTCGTGATCGTGACGACCCCCCAGCCGGCGGCTCAGAAGGTGGCCGCCCGCGCCGCCGACACCGCCCGCAGGTTCGATCTCGAGATCGCCGGCGTGATCGAGAACATGAGCGGGTTCACCACCCCCGGCGGGGAGCGGTTCACGATCTTCGGCGAGGGTGGCGGCCAGATCCTCGCCGACGAGCTCGACGTGCCGCTGCTCGCCAAGGTCCCGCTGCAGGAGGAGCTGCGGATCTCAGCCGACGAGGGTCGCCCGCTCGTGCTCGACGAGCCCGACGCTCCGGCCTCGCAGGCGCTCTACCACGCCGCGCGCGGGCTGATCGCCGCGATGCCGCAGGAGCCCGCGCTGTTCCAGGCGCCGAGCGGGCCGCCGGTGCCGGCCGTGACCGGCACGGCGTTGCCGATGGCGCGCTAGCTGGAGCTCTGGTCCGTCCGGCGGCCGAAGGCTCGCCGAGCGGACTAGGTGGACTGCTTGAAGTAGTCCGCGTTTATCTGGATGAACCGCTGCCACTCGTCGGGCAGCTGGTCCTCGGCGAAGCAGGCGTCCACGGGGCAGGCCTCGACGCAGGCGTCGCAGTCGATGCACTCCTCTGGATCGATGTAGAGCTGTGTGACCTGGTCGTAGTCGGGCTCTTCGGGGGTGGGATGGATGCAGTCGACCGGGCACACCTCGACGCAGGAGTTGTCCTTGGTGTCGATGCAGGGCTCGGCGATGACGTAGGCCATGTTCTCCTTCTCGTGTCCATCTCGTGTCCGTAGAGCGCCTGGGCGCGAGGACGCGCATTGTACCGTTGGCCCCCATGGCCCTCACCTCCAGGATCCTGGCCTCGCGTGGGCGAAAGCAGGCCGAGAAGCTCGGCATCGACCCTGAGCGCGTGCCGCCCGGGCAGTACCTCACGGACAAGTTCCCGGTGCTCACCGTGGGCCGCAACCCCTCGTTCGACCTCGCAACCTGGTCGCTCTCGGTGGACGGTGAGGTGGAGCGGCCCTACGCCCTCTCCTGGGAGGAGCTGATGGCGATGCCCCAGCGCGAGGTCACGGTGGACATCCACTGCGTCACGCGTTGGTCGAAGCTCGACACGGTCTGGCGCGGCGTGGCCGTGAGCGACCTGCTCGAGAAGGCCGGGGTGCGGCCCGCCGGCACGCACCTGATGGCCCATTCGGACGGCGGCTACACCACGAACGTGCCGCTCGAGGCCGTGCACGACCCGGTTGTGCTGGCGGCGCACACCTACGCCGGCGAGCCGCTGGAGGTCGACCACGGCGCCCCGCTGCGGCTGCTTGTGCCCAAGCGCTACTTCTGGAAGTCGGCGAAGTTCCTGCGCCGGCTCGAGGTGATGAGCGGCGATCGGATGGGGTTCTGGGAGCTGAACGGCTACCACAACGACGCCGATCCCTGGCAGGAGCAGCGGCATTGGTTCTGAGCCCATCGCTAGTGCGCCCCTTCCGGCTGCGGGAGGCCGCCCGCGGGTAGCGCGCGGCCCGCCCAATTCCTTCCCTAGGCTGCAACGCGTGCTCGAGCGCCGCGAGCCGGACCCCTTCGACGACACCTTCACCGGGCTCGTGACGGCGCGCGCGGTGAGCACGGCGGTGATGCTCGGGCTCTTCGAGGCGCTTCACGATGAGCCATCGAGCCCCGCCGGCGTAGCGCGACGGCTGGGCCTCGATCCGCTCGGAGCCGAGACGCTGTTGACCGCGCTGCTCACGCTCGGGTACGTGGATGCAGACGGCGAGCTGCTGCGCAACTCTGCGGTGAGCGAGCGCCTGCTGGTGCGCTCGTCCCCGGAGTCGATCGCCACCTTCGTGGGCGCGCAGGGCGACCTGCATTGGCGGGTGCTCGACCTGCTGCCGGGAGCGGTCAGGACCGGGCGCCCCTACGCGATGCACGAGCGGCGCCGTGAGGACAGCGAGCGCTGGGAGGCCTACATTCGCGGGCTGTTCGAGATCTCCCGGGCCGAGCAGGACGCCAACGCGGCGTTCGTGCCGGTGGAGGCCCCGCGCCGCATGGTCGACGTGGCGGGCGGGCACGGCGGCTTCTCGATGGCGATGTGCCGCCGCCATCCCGAGCTCGCGGCCACCGTGCTCGACCTGCCGCCGAGCGTGGCGGTGGGGCGGCGGATCGTGTCAGAGCAGGGCTACGCCGAGCGCGTCACGTTCCGGGAGGGTGACGTGTTCGAGCTCGGCCTGGGGGAGGGGCTCGACGTGGTCTCGGTCTTCAACCTGGTCCACCATCTGCCCGAGGAGCGCAACCGCGAGCTCTGCCGGATGGCCCGCGCGGCGCTGCGCCCGAGCGGCTGTCTCGTAATCGGCGACTCGGCCCGCCCCGAGCCCGGTGAGCCGGTCGACCAGCACGGCGCGATCTCGAGCCTGCTCTTCTACGCCTGGTCCCACTCCCGCAACTTCACCCCCGCCGAGATCCGGGCCTGGATGGAGGAGGCCCGCTTCGACCAGGTCGAGCTGCACCGCAACGAGCGCTCGCCCTGGCGGGTGGTGGTCGTGGGCCGGTGACGCTCACGGCGGGTCGATGATCCTGCTCACGGGCGCCACTGGCACCGTCGGGTCTGCGCTGCTGCGGCGCCTCACCGCCGAGCCGCAACCGCTGCGCTGCCTCGTCCGCGACCCGCGCCGGCTGGGCGACCAGCGGGTGCGGGTACAGATCGCGCTCGGGGACCTCGCCGCTCCTGCCTCGTTTCGCAACGCCCTGCGGGGCGTGGACACGGTCGTGCATCTCGCGGCGTCGATCCGCGACCAGCCGGGCGGCTCGATCGAGGAGCTGAACGCGATCGCCACGCTCCGGCTCGTGCGGGCGGCGGAGCGTGCCGGCGCGCGCCGCTTCCTGTTCTTCTCGGCCCTGGGGGCGAGCCACCACTCGCGCACGCGCTTCTTCCGCGCCAAGGCGCTGGCGCGGGAGGCGGTGGAGGCGTCGGCGCTCGAGAGCACGGTCTTCAGCCCATCGATCGTCTACTCGCCGGGTGATCCCTGGTTGACGCTGCTCGAGCGCTTCTCCTACCTGCCCGTGATCCCCGTATCGGGCTCGGGCCGAGCGCGCTACCAGCCGATCTGGGCGGAGGACGTGGCCGATTGCGTGGTGGCCACGCTCGCCGCGGATGGTGCAGCCGGGGCCGCGTTCGAGCTCGCCGGCCCGCAGACGCTCAGCTACGACGAGATCGTACGTGTGGCCGCGCGCGCGGCCGGGCGTCCGCGCCGCTTGGTCCACCTGCCGCTCCCGCTCGTGCGCCGGTCGCTGCGCCTGCTGAGCAGGCTGGCGGGCCCGCACGTGTTCGCCACCTGGGAGGAGGCCGAGCTGATGGAGGAGCCGATGACGACCAAGGGCGGCACCGCCGACGCCGAGCGCCTCGGGGTGAGCCCGCGACCGATGGGTGTGGTGCTGGGAGCCCCTTGAGGCCCGGCCCCAAGCACGACCGCCGCGGCGCCCGAAGGCACCGCGGCGGTCACTTGCAGCCGGGCCTCTGGCCAGGCCGGTCAGGCATCGCGTCGAGCACAAAGCGCGACCGCGGCGGCTCTGAGAGGCGCCGCGGCGGTCACTTGCAAGCTGGGTCAGGTCTGCCAGAAACCGGCCAGTCGTATGCGGGGTCCGGGGGCGTGAGCCCCCGGCTGCCATCCCCAGGAACCGGCCAGGCCCCTGACATCTCTTGCCTACATCATGCCGTCCATGCCGCCCATGCCGCCGGGCATCCCGGCGCCGGCGCCGTCCTTCTCGGGCATCTCCGCG
>DASQNF010000203.1:0-2606 GCA_035645115.1 Thermoleophilaceae bacterium
TTGCGCCAGACGCTTCCTGAACCCGCCGGCGCATCCAGGCCACCGCCGCCACTCCCGACGCCACCAGCGTCCCGAGCTCGACGGGGGCGATCGTGCTGGCCATGAAGCGCTTCAGCAGCGCCACCGAGGGCTGCTCCTCGAACGCCGCGCTGCCCGGGTTTGGGGCATTCGCGCGCGAGCCGGCGCGGAACGGGTCGCCCGCACCCCACCACTCGGGCAGGAACCAGAGCGCCGGTATCAGCGCCGCGAAGCCCACCATGCGCAGGTGCAGCCGCGGCTCCGCGAACCAGAGCCAGAGCCCGTACAGCCCCAGGAACGGCCAGACCTCGGGGCGCAGCAGCGCCGCCGCGAAGCCGAGGTAGAGCGCGTGGTCGCGGCGCCCGTCGAGGTGTCGCTCGAACGCCCAGAGGAACACGGCCGCGAGCAGCGGCTCGGAGTTGCCGAGCGCGGCGTCGCGCACGTACTTGTTGCTCGCGAACAGCGCGAGGAAGGCCGACACCCCGGCGAGCGCCCCGAACAGCCCGCCCCCCACCAGCCGGCTCGCGAGCCGGTAGGCCATCACGCACCCGAGCAGCCCGCCGGCGCGCGCGACCCACACCCACAGGTACGGCGCCAGGTCCTGGCCGAAGAGCGCGAACGGCGTGGTGAACAGGATCGGCAGCGGCTTCCAGGACGGCCCACCCTCCGTGACGAGGTCGAGCTGGGTGATCTCCCTGCCCCAGAGGATCCAGGCCCACGGGTCGTAGGTGGGCGTCGACGGGAACAGCAGCGTCAGCGCGGCCACCGCCAGGCAGCCGAGCATGATCAGGCCCATCTGGGCGCCGTGGCTCCTGGGCGGGCGCACCGCGGGGGCCGCCGCGCCGCCGCTTCTCGTCTCGCCCGCCTCAACGGCGGTCGCGCTACGTGGCCGGCGCTGGAGCGGCAGCAGTGCTGCGGGCACCCGCATCGGCGGGCGCTAGGCGGTGGGCGCCTCGGCGCCGGACGGCTGGGGCGTCGGCTGCGGGCGCCCCGGCGCCCGTGGCGTAGCCGCCGCGGCCGCGACGCCCTGAGCATCCTCGGCCCTCGCCGTCCGCAGCGCGGCGCGCAGCCGCGACCAGCCGCCGTAGCGGCTCACGAGCACCACGAAGCCGAACACGGTGATCGGCACGTACAGGATGAACCTCAGGATCAGCAGGTAGGACACGGCCTGCCCGCCGCTGGCACCGAGCCGCTTGGCCCCAAAGGCCACCGCGGCGTCGAAGGTCCCGATCGAGCCGGGCGCAGCGGGCAGCGCCGCGACGAAGTTCGTGAGCGCCACCAGGTAGAGCGCCCCGCTGACGCTGATCTGGAGCTCTACCGAGCGGGCCACCGCCAGGTAGACGCTCGCCTCAACCGCCCACAGCACGAACGTGGCCGCGAGCAGCACCACGCCGGTGCGGCTGACGAGCGCGCGCGGCGACTCGGCGAGCGGGCGCAGCCAGTCGCGGATGCGCTCGAACACGTGGTGGCTCCGCAGGATCCAGATCAGCGCGCACAGCGCGAGCACGGCGGCCACGAGCATCGCCGCCATCAGCCGCGGGCGATCGGTGGGAAGGACGCTTGCGCTCAGCACGGCGTAGACGGTCACCACGAAGATCACCGCGAGCGCGATCACGTCGAGCAGCCGCTCGGCCACGATCGAGCCGGCCACGGTGCGCTTGCCGGCGCCGCAGCGCGGCGCGAGCAACACCATCCGGATCGCCTCCCCCGCGCGCGCGGGCAGCACGTTGTTGCCCATGTAGCCGACCGTGGTGAGCGCATAGCAGTCGGCGCGCGAGGCCCGGACGCCGGTGAGATGCAGGATCCGGTGCCAGCGCTCCCCGCGGATCAGCGTCGCAAGCGCGTACAGCAGGATCGACGCGGCCAGCCAGGCGATCGCCTCCCCGCCGCTCGGGAGCTCTGGCGGCTCTTGGCGCGCCGCCCACCACACCACGGCGCCCAGCGCGATGAGCGAGACGAGGGCTTGGATGAGGGCGAAGCGTCGGTTCATGGAACGGCTGACTACTGCGCCCGGTGACGACTTCTCGCGGTGGCGCCCGTGCTGGGCATTCCGGCGCAGGCGAACCGGGCCGGGGACGCCGGTCGCGGCACTGCACGGTAGCAACTCGCCCCTCGGTCACCGCAACCCGAACGCCGTTCACGGGTTCCCGCGGGACCCGTCGCTACGCTGCTCCGCTGCCCGCACTCCTGCGTTCACCCGTGCGCCCTTCTCGCCTCCTCATCCTCGCCTGCCTGGCCGCCGTCGCAGGGCCGGGCGGACTGCCCGCGGGCGCGCTCGCGCAGGGCGGCGCAGGCGGCCCGCCGAGCGGCATCCCGGCGCCGCAGCAGCCTCCGCCCGCGCCGGACTTGAAGGTCGAGGCCCCGGGCGGGAAGCCCCTGATCCGCGCCGGCCAGGTGTCGCGCCGGCTGCTCGGCGGCACCTGGTACTTCCGGCTCGACGACGCGTTCGTGGGCGACGCCGAGCGCTGGTACGAGCAGGAGGACCTGGCCGGCTGGACCGCGATCACCGTGCCGCACAACTGGAACGCCGGGGACACCACGCTCAACAAGTCCTCCGTGGGCTGGTATCGCAAGGAGTTCACCCTCCC
>DASQNF010000204.1:0-7920 GCA_035645115.1 Thermoleophilaceae bacterium
ACAGGCCCCGCCCTGCCCCGCGGGCCCGCCTGGCCCCGCGCGGCCCAGCCCGGCCCGCCGTCAGGAAGCCGCACTCAGGCGAGCGTGTAGTCGCGCACCTCGTCGAGCACGCTCAGCCCGCCGATCTCCACGCTGCCGTCCGGGCGCGGGCGGGCGAGTATGCGCGAGCCCGTGCCCTGGCGGATGTCGATAGGCCGGCCGAGCCGACCGCCGAGCTGGACGGCCGCCGCTCCGGTGGCCTCGTCCTCGTCGATCCCGATCCCGATCGGGAACATGCGCGAGCGCAGGATCCCGGCCTGCTCGTCGGCCCAGGCCCAGGCACCGATCATGTCGCTGCCGGGCGGGGGCCCGGTGAGCCGCTCGACCTCCGCGGGCGATCCCAGCTCCACGAACTCGTACTGCGGATGCCACTCCGGCCGGCCGGCCACGAACGACATCCCGCCCTCGTAGCGCACCGGCACCTCGCCCGCGGGTGGGTTCAGCGACCCCACCGGCCCGCGCGCCTGGGCCAGCAGCCAGGCCGTACCAACGGTCGGGTGCCCCGCGAACTCGAGCTCCACCGTGGGCGTGTAGATGCGGATCGCACCGTGGACGGGGTCGTCGACGAAGACGGTCTCGCTGAGGCCGAGATCGGCGGCCACGGCCTGGCGGCGCCCCTCCGGGACCCCGGCGCCTTCCAGGAAGACGGCGAGCGGGTTGCCGCCCGATCCGTCTTCGGAGCAGAACACCCGCAGCAGGTGCAGGGGGGGCATGGCCGCAGGGTAATGGCCCACTCGCAGGGGCCCCGCACAGGCCCCGCCCTGCCCCGCGGGCCCGCCTGGCCCCGCGCGGCCCAGCCCGGCCCGTCCCGCCGCCCGGCTAGCCTCCAGCGCTTCCGATGAAGCTCGCGACGATCACCGCGGTCTTCTTCGCGGCCGTGCCGATGGCCGACGAGGTCGAAGCGCCGCGGCCCGAGGTCGCCTTCCCCGTCCGCGGTCCCGTCGACTGGGGCCAGGCCGAAGCTCGCTTTGGCGCGTATCGAGGCGGGCGCACGCACGAGGGGCAGGACGTGTTCGCGCGCGCCGGCACACCGCTCGTCGCCGTCCGCGACGGCTGGGTGGTGGAGACCGGAGACGACGGCGGGCGGGGTAACTACGTGGCCATCTGGAGTCGCACCGCCCGCCGCACGTTCGTGTACCTGCACATGCGTCGCCCCTCGCCGCTGCGCGTCGGGGCAAGCGTCCGCGCGGGCGCGCGGATAGGCGCGGTCGGCTGCACCGGCTCGTGCTGGGGAGACCACCTCCACCTTGAGCTTCGGCGCGGGCGCGGGACCACCGGCACGGCGCTCGACCCGCTTCCGCTGCTGCGCCGGCTCGAGCGCCGGCGAGCGCGGGACCGCTAGTACGCTGCCCGTTCCGGTGGACCAGATGGAGCTGCGCAACCGCCTCGTTATGGCCACGCAGATGTGGCGCGACGCGACCGACGAGCCGCTGCCCCGCATGCCCCCCGGCGATCCTCGCGAACAGCTCAGCGAGTTCGAGCTCAAGCTGATCGACAGGCTCTGCGCGCAGGCCACTCCGCAGACGGCGCGCGACGTGGCCGACAAGACCTGGGACCTGGTGCACGCGCGGCCCGACGACGACCCCGTCAAGCGGCGCGTCGTGGAGTGCCACGAGGCGCTCGCGCGGCTGTCTGCGCGCGGCGGCGGCGCCGCCTTCTAGAACCGGGCCCCGACCCCGTCGGACACTAGGATGCGCGTCGGTGAGGGAGCTCCCCGAGCTGTTCGACCTGGGCGTCAAGGCGCGCTCGCTCGCATACCTGTTCCTTGCGGGGGCGGGACTCGGTCTGCTGACGCTCGTCTTCCCGCACTCGGATCGGATCCAGGACCGGGAGCTCGTGATCCTGGGGCTGGTCGCGATCGCGATTTCCGCGCTCATCTACGCGCTCGCCGAGCGCATGCGCAACGTCGACCTGCACGCCTTCGTCGCCGCCGGCACCGTAATCGTCAGCCTCGCCAACTACTTCGTCGAGGCCACGCTGCTGTACCCGTTGCTGTACACGTGGAGCGCCCTCTACGCGTTCTACTTCTTCCGGCTCAGGACCGCGCTGGCGCACGTGGCCTTTTTGGCGCTCTGCTACGTGATCGTGCTCGCACTCGTCGACCCCATGAGCCCGGTGGTGCGCTGGCTGCTGGCGGTTGGCACGCCGCTCGTGGCCGGTCTGCTGATCTCCCGCCTGCTCGGGCGCCTGCGCGCGGAGGGGTTGTCCTCCGACGAGCGCGCGCTCGAGCTCCAGCGCAGCGAGGCCCGCACCCGGCTCGTGCTCGACAGCGCGCCCGATGCATTCGTCGCGATCGATGCCGACGGCCTCGTGACCACTTGGAACGCGGCGTCCGAGCGGATGTTCGGCTGGTCCGCGGCGGAGGCCGTCGGCAAGCCGCTGCGTAACCTCATCTTCACGCCCGACGAGCGCGAGAGCTTCGACGAGCGCCGGCAGGCCCTGCTCGCGGCCCCGGAGACGGTCAAGGTGCTGCGCATGGAGTCGGATCTCCAGCGTCGCGACGGCAGCGTCTTCCCCGCGGAGCGAACGATCTCGCGCGTGCGCATCGGCGACGAGGTTGTGATGACCGCGTTCCTACGCGACATCGCTGACCGCCGCCGGGCCGAGCAGGAGCGCGAGCAGCTCGTCCGCGAGCAGGTGGCGCGCACCGAGGCGGAGCGGACGGCCGAGATGGTGTCCGGCCTGCAGCTGCTCGTGGACGCCGCGCTCGCCCACCGCACGCTCGACGACCTGCTAGCCGACTTGGTGGTCCGCGTCCGCGGCGTGCTCGACGCCGACGCGGCCACGATCTTCACCGCGGAGAACGGGGCCAGCCTCCGGATCGGTGCATCGTCCGGCGGCGATCCGAACGCCGAGGACCCCGGGCCGATTCCGTTCGGAAAGTACTTCGCCGGGCGGGTTGCGCTCTCCGAGCAGCCGATGCTGGCTCGGAACCCGGATCCCGCCGACCTGGCCGATCCGGCGCTGCGCGGTCTCGAGCTCAACTCGCTGATCGGTGTGCCGCTGAAGGCGAAGGACGAGGTGGGGGGCGTGCTCGTGGTCGGCGCCAGGGCACCGCGCCACCTCGGAACGGAGGACCTCATGCTGCTCCGCCTCGCCGCTGACCGCGTCGGGCTTGCGATCTCGCACGCGCGGGTCTACGAGCGCGAGCACAAGATCGCCGAGACGCTCCAGCGCAGCCTGCTGCCGGACCGCCTGCCGAGCCTGCCCGGGCTCGAGGTTGCGGCGCGCTATCTCCCCGCCGCCACCGAGGCCGAAGTGGGAGGCGACTGGTACGACGTGATCCCGCTCATGGGCGGGGGTGTGGGGCTCGTGATGGGCGACGTGGCCGGCAAGGGACTCGCGGCCGCCTCGATGGTCGGACGGCTGCGCAGCGCCTTGCGCGCGTACGCGCTCGAGAACCATGACCCGGCCACGGTCGTCGAGCAGCTCAACCGGCTCTTGTGGACCGAGGGCCAGGACAGTCAGATGGCCACGCTGCTGTACGCGATGGTCGACCCTGCGGAGAGCGCCGTGCGGTGGGTCAACGCCGGGCACCCGGCGCCCCTGCTGCTCGACGGGGACGACGACGTTCGCTTCCTCGAGGGCGGGAGCTCGGTCCCGCTCGGGGTCCTGCCGTTTCCGGCGTACAGGGAGATCTCGGCGCGGCTCGCGCCGGGCGCCACGCTGCTGCTCTACACCGACGGGTTGGTCGAGCGCGCCGGAGAGGTGATCGACCGCGGCATGGAGAGGCTCGCCGCCGCGATGCGCGAAGCGCCCCTGAACGCCGAGCCGCTGCTGGACCACCTGGTCGACGCCCTGGTCCCGGTGGGCCGGACACCCGACGACGTGGCGTTGCTCGCCCTTCGGAGCCTGCCCGTGGCCGACCGCTTCCAGATCGAGTTCCCGACCGCTCCGGAGTCGCTCGCCTCGGTGCGCTCGCTCCTGCGTCGGTGGCTCGGGCATGCGCTCAGCGACCAGCGAGTGATCGCAGAGATCACCACCGCCTGCGGCGAGGCCGCCACCAACGCGATCGAGCACGCCGGCGCGGGCGGCCCGTTCGAGCTGGCAGGCCGGCTGAACGGGCGCGAAGTCGAGATCACCGTGCGCGACCGGGGAGTCTGGCGCGCGGAGCGCCAGGGCGACCAGGGCCGCGGGCTTGCGCTCATGCGCGCGCTGATGGATAACGTTGACGTCAGCCAGACGGCCGATGGGACGATGGTGCGGCTGCGCCGGGCGCTCGACGGCTGACACCAACGGAGGACTCGTGTGACGGACAAGCTCGTGGAGCTCGAGATCGAGCAGCGCGGCGAGATAGTGGTGGCTCGCGTGTCGGGGGAGCTCGACCTCGCCGGAGCTCCCGGCACCGGCGACCTGATCGCGGAGGCCGTTCCCACCTCGGCGCGCGGCCTCGTGGTCGACATGAGCAGACTCGAGTTCATCGACTCCAGCGGCATCGCGATGCTCTTCGGGCTGGCGCGCCGGCTGGCAAGCCGGCGGCAGGAGCTGCGCGTGGTCGCGCCGGGCGGCAGGGCCGTCAAGCGCGTGCTGGACATCGTCGAGTTCAGCCGTGCTGCGCCGGTTTACGAGGGGCTCGAGCCCGCGCTGGCCGAGATCGCCTGAGCGAGCGGCGCCGGGGGCCCACCAACTGGCCGGAGCCGGGGCGCCCGCTACCCGCCGGCGCTGCGCCTACCCCGCCGGGGCCGGCGCGGCCTCTCGGATGAAGCCGAGCACAGCGCTGTTGTACTCCTGCGCGCGCTCGATGCCGACTCCGTGGGGGGCGCCCTCGATCACCGTGAGGGTGGCGCCGGGGATCAGCTCCGCGAGCTCCCTCGACTTCCAGACGGGAATGAGGATGTCGCGCTCGGCGCCGATCACGTGGGTGGGGATCGCGAGGGAGCCGAGCCCGGCGCGGGTGTCGTGGCGGCTCGAGGCGTCGAGCTGGCGGGCGAACGCCTCCGGGGGCTGCGGGTGCGGGTTCTGCAGGATGAGCCCGCGCATGTAGGCCACCGCCTCGGCGTTCTCGTAGAACTCCTCGGAGTGGTTGAGCAGCATCAGCTCGTCGACGTGCTGCTCGTGGCTGATCGCCCGGACGCGCGCCCCCCAGACCTCGCTCAGCTTGCGCGCGTAGGCGCCGCCCGCCGCAAAGGTGACCGCGAGCGTCAGCGTGCGCACCCGGCCGGGCTCCTGGATCGCGATCTCCTGCGCGATAGCGCCTCCCATCGACACGCCGAGGAGGTGGAACGAGTCGAGCTCCAGGGCGTCGGCGAGCGCGAGCGTGTCGCGCGCCATGTCGGCGATCTCGTAGGAACCGCCGGCCATCGAGGAGCGGCCCACGTCGCGGTTGTCGAACACGATCGTCCGGTGGCTGGCGGAGAAGGCCGGGATCTGGAGCGCCCAGGCCAGGACGTCCGCGGACAGGCCCATCACGCAGAGCAGCGGCTCGCCCTGGCCGTGGATCTCGTAGTACAGCGTCTGGCCGTTGGCCTCGGTGGTGGGCATCGTCACAGCCTATTGTTCTGCGCCCCCAGGACCGAGGAGCGAACGTGGCCAAGACGAGGACCCTCCCCCATAGCGGCGCTCAGGCGCGCTCGAACGGCGCCGAGCGGCGCGCGATCGAGGTGGAGAATCCCGCCACGGGCTCGATCGTCGCGCGCGTGCCGGTTGTGGCGCCCGAGCGGGTGGCGGAGCTCGCGGCTCTAGGCCGTCGCGCGCAGGCGGGCTGGGAGGCGCTCGGCTTCCACGGTCGCGCGCTCGTCCTGAAGCGCTGCCAGAAGTGGGTGGCGGACAACGACCAGCGCGTGATCGACACGATCGTCTCCGAGACCGGCAAGGCCTACGAGGACGCACATACCGAGGTCACCTACGCCGCGAGCGCGTTCGCGTTCTGGGCCAAGAACGCCGAGCGCTACCTCGCCGAGGAGAAGCTGAAGACCTCGTCGCCGTTCGCAAAGGGCCGAAAGCTCGTGGTGCGCTACGCCTCGCTGGGCCTGGTGGGCGTGATCGGTCCCTGGAACCACCCGCTAATCAATTCGTTCGGGGACTGCATCCCCGCGCTCGCGGCCGGCAACGCGGTGCTGCTGAAGCCGTCCGAGGTCACGCCGCTCACGTCGATGCTGATGGGCGAGGCGCTGCGCGAGTGCGGGCTGCCGAAGGATGTGTTCCAGGTGGCGCCCGGCTTCGGCGAGACCGGTGCGGCGCTGATCGACGAGGTCGACTTCGTGATGTTCACGGGCTCCACAGCCACCGGCAAAAAGGTGATGGAGCGCGCGGCACGCACGCTCACCCCGGTGTCGCTCGAGCTCGGCGGCAAGGACCCGATGATCGTCTGCGCGGACGCCGACATCGAGCGCGCGGCCAACGCCGCGGTGCACTACTCGATGCAGAACGCGGGCCAGACCTGCATCTCCACCGAGCGGGTGTACGTGGAGGAGCCGATCTACGAGGAATTCGTCGGGCTCGTGACCGACAAGGTGGAGGGCCTGCGCCAGGGGACACCGGGGGGCCCCGGGTCAACAGACCTCGGGGCGATGATTCACCCGCTCCAGTCGGAAGTCGTCGAGCGCCACGTGAAGGAGGCCGTGGAGGCCGGGGCGCGAGTGCTCACCGGGGGCCATCAGCGCGAGCGCGGCGGTCACTTCTTCGAGCCCACGGTGCTCGTGGACGTGGACCACTCGATGAGCTGCATGCGCGAGGAGACCTTCGGCCCGACCATGCCGATCATGAAGGTGGCCGACGCCGAGGAGGCGGTGCGGCTCGCCAACGACTCGCCGTTCGGCCTGGCGGCCTCGGTGTGGACGAGGGACAGCTCGAAGGGCGAGCGGATCGCCCGCCGGATCGAGGCGGGGGCGGTCACCGTGAACGACGCCCAGATCAACTACTTCGCGCTCGAGCTGCCGATGGGCGGCTGGAAGGAGTCGGGGCTCGGCAGCCGCCACGGCGCCGACGGCATCCGCAAGTACACAAAGCAACAGACCCTGCTCGTAACGAGCTTCAAGCCGCTGAAGCGCGACCTGCACATGATGCCCTACAGCGCGGGCCGCACGAGGCTGCTCGGCCGCCTGGTGAAGCTGCTGTACGGGCGCGGCAAGCGCGGCTGAGCGGAGCGCCTCCGGCGGGCCTGCGCTCAGCGCGCGGGCCCTCGCCCTCCGTGCCCAGCGGCTTGCGCCCGCTCAGGCGCTCGAGCCGCTCGGCCCGAGCCTGGCGATCCTCGTGAGCAGCCTCGCGTTGAGGGCGGCTCTCCGCGCGCAGGTCGCGCAGCTCCGCCGCCGCGGGCCGTGCCGAGCGCTCCATCCGGGGCGTGCTGGTTGCGAATTGGCCACTTCAGGGATACAGGTCGCCGTCCTCGCCCACCACGAAGATCGCGCTCACCGGGCAGTTGCCGGCGGCCGTGAGCACGTCCTCGGTCGACGCGCCGTCGGGGTCCACGACCACCGCCTTCTCCTCGTCGTCGAGCTGGAAGACGTCGGGCGCGGTGTCAACGCAGTCGCCCGAGCCGATGCAGAGCGCCCGGTCGACCGTGATCTCGATGCGGTTCTGCGGCGAAAGGTCCGGCATGGGGGGCGGCTGGTGGCGCTGGGGCGCTCAGCCCCGGCTGCGCCGCAGCACCAGAACCAGCGCCGTGAGCAGCAGTGCGATCGGGACGAGCGTGCGCGGGTCGAGGCTGCGCAGGTCGAAGCCGCCACGCTCGCCGTGAGGCTCCGCGCCGGCGGGCATCGGGAACTCGTCGGCGGCGAGCACGTCGTGGGGCTCGTCGATCCCGCTCGGGTCGGCGGGCAGGCGCTCGTCGCGCGTGCCGATCCCGAACTCCTCGGCGGCGAGCACGTCGTGGGGCTCGTCGATCCCGCTCGGATCGGGCGGGACCTCCGGCTGGTGGCGTTCGGACTCGGTCATCGCCCCTAT
>DASQNF010000205.1:0-5129 GCA_035645115.1 Thermoleophilaceae bacterium
GGAGCGCTCGGAGGAGCGCACGCGCGGCCCGCGCCGCCCCGTGCCCGCGCGCCGCCCGGGGTCGCTCTACCGCCGCGGCGCGGCCTGGTGAATGGCGCCGCCCGGGAGCGCTCCGCCGCCGCCGCGCCGCCGGTGAACGGCGCCGCCGGGATCGCACCGCCGCCGCCGCGCCACCGGGCGGATACACGCGCGGGCTTAGACGTCGAGAATTCGTTGCGTCACTGATCAGTTGCAAGACGAATCGGTGAAGGGACGTACAGGCAGTGCCGCCCGTTGAAGCCGGACGCGCGACGGCCGGGCTGCGGCGGGCAAGCGCCCGCGGGGGCCGGGACACGTTACGGCCGGGCGGTTGTGCCGGGCCGGAAACGTTCAGCTTGCCTCCGAGAAATCGTTGCCTAGATGATCAGTTGAGCAACGAATCTGCGAAGGCGACGTACAGGACATCACAGGTCTATCACGCGCTCCTGGTCCCGCTCACGGCCCGTGGTCCCCCTCACGCCGACGGGCGCACGGCTGCGCCGCTGGGGCACCGGGTGCGACAAGCCCGGCCTCAGCCGCGTGGGACCAGGATCGCGTAGCGGCCGTAGCGTGCGCTCTCGCGGTACTCGCGCTCGAGGAAGCGGTCGAGCAGGCGCACGCCGCTCGGTCGCCCGCGGCGGTTGTCCTCGCGCCTCACCGAGATGGGGTCGAGCCAGCGCACCACCGCCCGCGGCCGCTCGCGCTCGAGCGCCGTGACCGCGCGCTCCTGCGCTGAGCGGGTGGCGAGCAGCCCGAAGTCCTCGTCGCTTGCGTTCCTGCGCTGCGTAAGGACGTAGATCAGCGGCTGGTTGAAGGCCACCAGGTCCGAGCGGCGCGTGGCGGCGTAGATCGGCTCACCCTCCGGCACGAGCCGCTGGACGTCGGCCACCATCCGCTCGAGTGCGCGGGCCTCGCCCGGGGCTGCGCTGGCGCCGTCGGCCACCTCGAGGTCGATTCGCTCGTGCGCGGGCGGCTGGAGCAGCGCCGAGAGCCGGTTCCACGCGCCGTAGGCGAGCAGCAGCGCGAGCACCGCGGCGAGACCAATCGCAAGCGCTCGCCGGGGCCTGCCGGCGAGGGCGAGTGGGATCGACACCGCCAGGACCACGATCAGCGGGGTCGTGTGGAACTCGTCCGCGCGCGAGAGCAGGTAGGCGAGCCCGCCGGCGCCGAGCCCCACCAAGCCGGCCAGCCGCCAGGGCTGCTCGCGCCGGCGCGCCAGCACGGCCAGCGTGACCAGCCCCAGCCCGGCCACGCCGATCACGGGCACGTAGTAGCCGAGCAGGTCCTTTGCGTCCTCGAGCAGCGCTTGCGGCGGCCAGGTGGCAAAGCCGCCGTCGTAGGTGAGCGGGAACGGGAGCGTCCACCACTCCTTCTCGCGCAGCGACTTCGCCACCAGCTGGTCCCAGAGCGTCGCGGCCCCCGCGACGATCGCGAACGGCAGGTAGGCGACTGCGCTCAACGCGCCGGTCGCAAGCGCGAAGGGGACCAGCGCGCGGCGACGTCCAGGCTCGAGGAGCCAGGCCGCCGCCACCGCCCCTGCGGCGTAGACGGCGAAGTCGAGCCGCCAGGCGGCGGCAAGCGCCACGAGCAGCCCGCAAAGGAGCGGGCGCGGGCGCCCGCCGGTGGCCGCCGCGAAGGCCGCCAACGCAAGCAGCAGCCCGAATGGGTACGGGCCGGCGCTCGTGGGCTGCGCCATGCAGCAGGCGGCCACGAGCCAGCCGACCAGGGCCAGCCGCGGCGAGACCTCGCGCCGGATCAGGAGCCAGACCGTGAGCGCCACGGCCGCGTCGCAGGCAACGCGCAGGATGCGCCAGCTGAGCAGCGAGGGGCCGAGCAGCTCGAACCAACCGCCCAGCAGGTACGGCTGCGCCGGACCGTACGGCCAGAGGAAGTCCCGGTAGGGAACCTCGCCGGCCGCCACCCGCCCGGCCGCCGCGAGCACCACCCCCTCGTCGAACTCCGCGCCGCCGCGAAGGATCGTGAAGCCCGAGATCAGCGCGGCGCCGGCGAACAAGGCGACCAGCACGGGCGCGCGGGGACGGTCCGCCTCCTCGATGGCTGCGCCGGCGCGCGGGCCGGCGACCGCTGCCTGCGCCGGCGTCGACACCGCTGCCAATATTGCAGACTTGCCAGCGGCCGCCGCGAGAACGCGTCCCGCCCGAGCGGCGGCCGACCGCCTGGCGCGCGCAGCCGTTCAGGTCGCGTTGATCGCCGGCCCGGTGGCGCTCGCGTTCCGCTCCGGCGGCTTCTTCGACGAGGCCCGCAGCATCGCCGCAACCGTGGCCTGCCTGCTGCTCGCGCTGGCCGCGCTCGCCTGGACGCGGCCGCCGTTGCCGCGCGGCCCGGGTCTCGTCCTGCTCGGCGGCCTCGCCGGGCTGACGGCATGGACGGCGCTCTCCTCCGGCTGGGCTCCGGACCCCGAACGCGCCCGCGACGACCTAGTGCGGCTCGCGCTCTACACGGTGGCGTTCGCGCTGGCGGCGAGCGCGTGGAGCTCGCGGTCGCGGTTGCGCCTGGTGGAGCCGCTGGTGGCGGTCGGCGTGCTGGCGGTCGTGGGCTACGGGCTCGCGGGACGCCTCGTCCCCGGGATCGTGGAGCTCGAGAGCTCGCTGAGCGCGGCCGGCCGGCTCGAGCAGCCGCTCACCTACTGGAACGCCATGGGTGCGCTCGCGGCGATCGGCTTCGTGCTCTGCGCCCGCGTGGCGGGCGAGCCCGAGCGCCCCGCCGTCATGCGCGCCGCCGCCGCGGCGGCGTCCGCCCCGCTCGGCATGGGCGTCTACCTGAGCTTCTCGCGCGGCGCGCTTGGCGCGCTTGCCGCCGGCCTGGTGGCGCTGGTGGCGCTCGCCCCGCACAGGCCGCAGCTGCGCGCGCTCGGGCTGTGCGTGGCGGCCGGAGGGCTGGCGGCGCTCGCCTCGAGCCTGTTCGCGGGAGTGGAATCGCTGGCCGGGGGGCTCTCCGAGCGCGAGCGCGAGGGCGCCGTCGTGAGCGCGATCCTGGCCCTGCTGGTCGCCGGCGCCGCGCTCGTGCAGCTGCGGCTGGCACGCGCGGAGGCCGGCGGCAGCCGCTCGAGCGAGCGGCTGCGGCTGCCCGTACCGCCGGCGGCGGTGGCGGGTCTTGCGATCGTGCTGCTGCTGGCGGCCCCGATCCTCGCCGCGAGCTTCGACCGCGGCCCGAGCGAGGGGGGCGGCCAGGGCGCCACCGCGGCGCGCTTCAGCGACCTCGGCAGCAACCGCTACCAGTACTGGGAGGTGGCGCTGACGGCGTTCGCCTCCAACCCGCTGCAGGGCGTGGGCAGCGGCGGCTTCGAGGTGGAGTGGCGGCGCGAGCGCGAGATCGAGGAGAGCGCCCGCGACGCCCACTCGCTCGAGCTCGAGACGGCGGCGGAGCTCGGCCTCGTCGGGCTGCTGCTGCTCGCGCTGGTGCTCGGCGGCGCGGCAGCCTGCGGGCGGGCCGCCTTCCGCGCCGACCCGCGGCTGGCGGCCGGACCGTGCGCGGCGCTCGTGACCTGGGCGTGGCACTCGGCGCTCGACTGGGATTGGGAGATGCCGGCGCTGACCCTTCCGGCGCTCGTCCTGGCCGGCGTCCTGGCAGCGGCTGCCGGCCCTCGTATGCTCAGTTCGGCGTGAGCTCCACCGGCGCCGCCGTCCACGGGACCGAGGTCCCGCCCGTAGTCGCCCCGCCCCCGGGCAATCCGCGCTTCCCGCTGTTCGACGGGCTGCGCGCGATCGCCGCGCTCAGCATCCTGACCGCCCACGCCGCGTTCGCCTCCGGCGCCATCGCGCTGGCCTGGTACGGCGGGCTGGCCGACCAGCTCCACATCGGCGTAACGATCTTCTTCCTGATCTCGGGCTTCCTGCTCTACCGGCCCTTCTTCGCGGCGCGCTTCGAGGGCAGGCGTCCACCGCGGGTGCGCGACTACGCGCGCCGCCGCCTGCTGCGGATCGTGCCGGCCTACTGGCTCGCGCTGACGCTGCTCGCGATCTGGCCCGGTCTCGACGGGGTCTTCAGCGGCGACTGGTGGATCTTCTACGGCTTCCTCCAGATCTACAGCCCGAACACGGTGCTCCAGGGGATGGGCCAGGCCTGGAGCCTCTGCATCGAGATCAGCTTCTACCTCCTGCTGCCCGTGTTCGCGCTCGCGATGGCGCGCCTGAACGGGCCGGACCGGCGCGAGCGAATGGTCCGGGTCGAGCTCGGCACGCTCGCCGGGCTCGCGGTGGCCTGCCTGGCCACTCGCACCGTCGAGCAGGCGGCCGGCGGCGGCACGATCATCCCGTACACGCTGCTCGGCACCTTCGACTGGTTCGCGCTCGGCATGGGGCTGGCGGTGCTGAGCGTCTGGGTGGAGTCTCTGCCGCGGGTCCCGCGCCCCGTCGAGCTCGTGACCCGTAATCCGGGCGCCTGCTGGGCCGCGGCGCTCGCGATCTTCCTCTACCTCGGCTTCGGGCTCGGCCTGGAGCGCGAGTACCCGCCGCGCTACACGGACACCCAGTGGTTCCTCGAGCACCTGCTCTCGGGCCTCGCCTCGCTGTTCCTGCTGCTGCCGGCCGTGTTCGGCGGCGCGGCCGGAGGGCTGCCGCGGCGGGTGCTGGCCTGGCGCCCGCTCGCCTGGCTCGGGTTGATCTCCTACGGCATCTACCTCTGGCAGCAGGAGGTGATCAACTTCCTGTTCGAGCACAAGGTCCAGGACTGGATACCGGGCAGCGGCTTCATGGTGATGGGCAGCATGGCGTTCGTGATCACCGTGACGATCGCGGCGCTCAGCTACTACCTGGTCGAGCGGCCGATCCTGCGCTTCAAGGACCGCGGCCGGCGGCGGCCGGTCAACCCTCGGACTCCGCTGCCGGTCGACCCGGCCCGCGACGCGGCGCGGCAAGCGGGTTGAGCTCGAGCGCACGGCGGCGCGCCGCCGCCGAGCCGGCGGCGTCATCCTCGGCGAGCGCCACCGTGAGGGCCGCCCACGCGGCGAACTCCTCCGGTTGGCGACGCACCGCTTCGCGGGCGCTCGAAGCCGCCGCGGCGCTGCGCCCGTTGCGCAGCAGAACGGTGGAGGACGCCACGAGCGCATCCACGCCGTGGCAGCGCTCGCGGACCTCCCGGAGCGCCTCGCG
>DASQNF010000206.1:0-2797 GCA_035645115.1 Thermoleophilaceae bacterium
CCCGCCCGACACACTGGCCACGACGCTGGACGGGCTCGGCTGCGCCGTGGCGCCGGACCCGGTTGGCCCCGGCCGGCACGCGCAGCTCACCGCGGCCGCCGAGCGCTCGACGGCGGTGCTCGGCCCCGCCGGGCCTCCGCGCGAGCTGGCCGCCTCATGGGCGCTGGCGCGCGCGGGCCTGCGGGCCGTGGAGGCAGGCGCGATCGGCGCCCCGGACGCAGGCGCCATCGCAGCCCCGGACGCAGACCCGCCGCGCGGGCTGATCCGCGCCGAGGACCACTTGGTCGACCTCGTCCTGCACGAGAGCCGCGCCCTCGTCGAGCGGCTCGCCGCGCAACTGCTGGCGCCGCTCGCCGCGCTCACGCCAAAGGCGCGCGCGCGCATGGAGGCAACCGCGCTCGCCTACGTGCAGCAGCAGGGCAACGCGGCCGCGATGGCACGCGTGCTCGGCCTGCACCCGCAGACCGCGCGCTACCGGCTCGCCCGCCTGCGGGAGCTGCTCGGCGAGGCCCTCGACGACCCGACCGCCCGCTTCGAGCTCGAGCTCGCGCTGCGCGGCGCTCGTCCCGACGGCGCCGCAGTGCAATCCGGCGACGAGCCCGGAAGCGTGTCCGGGCCGAGGACCTAGAGGCGCTCGATACGATCAAGGCCCGCGCGCTGCGCGAGGCGAGGCTCTGACGACAGGCGTGGGCCGGGCGCCGCGAGGCAGCCGGCCCGCCTGTCGTGAGTGTCCCTGCCGACCTAGATCGGCTGGACGTTTACGGCCTTCGGGCCCTTGTCGCTGGGCTCGGCGTCGTAGGACACCTTCGCGCCCTCGGCAAGCGACTTGAAGCCATCGCCTGCGATGCCGGTGTGATGGACGAACAGGTCCTTACCGGCCTCGTCGGGCGTGATGAAGCCGAAGCCCTTGTCGTCGTTGAACCACTTGACGGTTCCTGTGGCCATGTCTGTGACCTCCACTTGGTTTGTCGTGCTGCGTACGCGGAGGTGCTTGTGAAGCGACGACCTACGGGCGCGAGCAGTGCTTTTGCCGAACTAGACGCTCGACCAGAACAGCTCACAGGCTATTCGTTCTGGCGGCCGTTGTCACGCCCGGCGCGTCGGCGCCTCTGCGGCTGGTAGCTCCTCGGGCTCGCCGCGGCCGGTTATCGAGCTCTTGAACTCGCGCATCCCGGTCCCGAGCGAGCGGCCCAGGTCCGGCAGCTTCTTGGGTCCGAAGACGATCAGCGCGATGACCAGTACGACGATCAGCTCCATTGGTCCGATGCCAGGCATTGCTCTACCCCCCTACGACTTCACGAACGGCATGACGGCGTCGAGCACGGCCTGCTGCTCGAGCGCCTCGTCGAAGGAGCCCGCGGCCGGCTGCTGTCCGTTCAGAGCCCGGACCGCAGCCGCGTGGCGAGCCTCGACCTGCACGATGCTGCCGGCCGCGCCGAGCACCTCCTTGGACTTGATCGCAGGCGCCGCGCCGTTGTACGCGCTTACGCCCGTGTCCTCGAAGGTCTGGGCCAGCTCGAGGAAGCTCTTCTGGCTCTTGAACGCCATGCCGAAGTCGACCCCGGGCGCCGCTACGGGCGTGCCGCCGAGCTGCTTGATCGTCCCCTTTAGTGCGTCCACGTGCTCGTTCTCGTTGTCGCGGATCTCCGTGGCGAGCGCCTTGGCCTCGCCGGAGAGCCCGCCCACCCGCTTCAGCCCCTGCGTGTAGTAGGCCGCCTCGAGGTACTCGAGCGTGAGCGCGAAGTTGAGGATGTCGACGTCTCCGCCGCCCTCCTGCGCCACCGCTTCGCGCACGAACGGTGCGACGGCGCCGAGCCCGTAGACCGCGCCTGCGGCCAGCGCTCCGCGCATCATGAACGACTGCCTCGTCAACCCCTGAACCTCGATCAGCGCCAGCTCGGGGGTGGCCAATGTGTTCTGTGACATCTCGTTGTCTCCTTGTTCTCGCGCCGCGCCCGCTAGGCGAGGAACGGCTTGACCTGGGGGAGGACCTCCGCCATGGAGGCCGGCTTTGCGAAGGCGCCGTCGGGGACGATGGACTTGCCGATGAGCCGGTTGAGCGCGGCGGCGTGACGGGCCTCGACGCTGTGGATGGACAGCGCGGCCGCGAGGATGTCCTTCGACTGGATCCGCCCGGCCTGCCCGAGGTAGGCGGCCGCGCCGAGGTTCTCCACGGCGGCGGCAGTCTCGAGCACCATCTTCTCGCCGCCTTCGAGGACGGCGTCGAAGTTTGTCTTCGGGCGCTGAGGCGTCCCGCCGAGCTCCTTGACCACTCCCGTGAGCGTGTCCACGTGGGCCTGCTCGGCGTCGCGGATCAGCTTGGCGGTCTCGCCCACGGCCTTGTTCGTGACCACGCCGGCGTCGATGACCGCGTTGTAGAAGTCGGTCTCGAGGTGCTCCAGGGTGAGCGCGTACTGGACGATCGCGAGGTCGACCGGACCGCCTGCCGCCTTCTCCTTCTTCGCCTTGCTGCCGCTCGAGGAGCCCGCCTCGTCGTCGTCGTCGCCGCACGCGGCGAGGAAGATCGCGAATGCGCTTGCGGCACCCGCGCCGCCCATCATCTTGAAGAACCGCTTGCGCGATGAGTCGTCGCGCGAGAGCTCCTGCATAGCGGAGCTCGGCGCGTTGCCGTGCTCCTCCGAGACGCTGCTCATTTCCCTGCCCCCTGCCGTCGTTCGAATGCTTGTGGGGGTTTCTTCGCAGCGGCGGGGGCTTTGGATCACTCGGGGGCGGTGGCCGCGCTGTCGAATCCGCCCGGGAGCCCATGCGTCACGGCGCCGCCCGGCGCCCTTCGCCC
>DASQNF010000207.1:0-5939 GCA_035645115.1 Thermoleophilaceae bacterium
CGGACGCCGCGCTCGTAGAGCCAGTGCGTGGCCTCGGCGGTCACGCCGGGCCCTAGCGCCATGTAACCCGGCTCGCCCACGGCGGCGTCGCGGCCCGTGCGCACCAGCACGATGTCGCGCTCCCGCAGCTCGTGGCCGATCCGCTCGAGCTCCGCCTCGACCTCCGTGACGGCGATCTCGGCGCCGTCCTGCTTGGCGCGCATGTCGAGCACCACACCCGGGCCGAAGAACCAGTCGAGGGGCAGCTCGTCGATCGTCTGCGCTCGCTCGCCCGCGATCGTCGAGTTGTAGTGCCAGGGAGCGTCCACGTGGGTGGCGTTGTGGGTGCCGAGGCGCGTGAAGGTCTCGAGCGCCCAGCCCTCGTTGTCGCGCAGCAGACGCGCGGGCACCCCCAGCAGCGCCTCGATCTGCGCGGCCCCCTCCGCGTGGCTGTGGTACTCGATGTCCGTGCGCAGCACCTCGGGCGTCTCCGGCGGGCTCTGCGTGATCGGCGCGGAGAGATCGACGAGGCGCATCGGGCGGCGCAGGCTATCCCAACGCCGCGGCGCCGGCCGGGGCAGGACGGCCGTCTATGTCCGGGTCAGCAGGCAGGCGCTCCAGCCCCGAGACCGCAGCCGTCGGCGCTCGCGCAGCGGTGCGAACGCGGCCGCCAGCTCCGCTTCCTCCCCCTCGAGCAGCCCGGAGACGATCAGCCGCTCCGGCGGCTCGGCCATCAGCTCCGCAACGCGCAGGAGCAGCGGCCGCACGAGGTTCGCCGTGACGGTGCGGGCGCCCGGCGCGGGCCGCTCGCGCAGGTCGAGCGGCTGAACGCGCTCGAGCTCGACCCCGTTCGCGCGCGCGTTCTCGAGGGTGGCCTCGATCGCGGCGAAGTCGTTGTCGTAGGCGGCCACCGGCCCGAAGCCGAGCCGCGCGGCGCTGATCGCAAGCACCCCCGAGCCGCAGCCTAGGTCCGCCAGCCCCCCTTCGGGCTCGAGCTCGAGCAGCAGCTCGAGGCTCATCCGGGTGGTCGGGTGCGCGCCGGTGCCGAACGCCTGTGCGGGGTCGACCACCACGTCGACGGTTCCCTCACGACGCGGCGCCCAGGGGGGACGCACCCACACGCGCCCGCCCACGAGCACCGGCTCGTGGAAGCTGCGCCAGCGCTCGGCCCAGTCGTCGGCAAGCTGCTCGCCGCGGACGCTCACGAGCACGCCGCCGAGCTCGGCCTGACCTTCCGCGAGGGCCGGCAGCTCGCCGGGCGCGCCGTAGAGACCGAACTCCACGAAGCCGTCCCCGTCCACCTGCTCGAAGCCCGCCGGCGCGAGCCGGAGCAGCTCGGCCAGGAGCGGCTCGGTGTGCTCCGCGGGGGCGCGGATCGCGAGCCTGATCAGCGCAGGGCCCGCTTGACCTTCGAGAGCAGCGACTCGTGTTCCGTCTCGCGCAGGTTGTCCTCGCCGATCGTCTCGCTCAGCTCGCCCAGCAGCTCGCGCTGGCGCACTGTGAGGTTGCGCGGGATCACCACGTTCAGCACCACCTGCTGGTCACCGCGGCGGCCACGGCCGATCGTCGGCATGCCGCGTCCCTTGAGCGTGACCACGGTCCCCGGCTGTGTGCCGGGGGGCACCTCGATCTCCTCCTCGCCGTCGAGCGTCGGCACGCTCACCGACGTGCCGAGCGCGGCGTCGGGAGCGGGCACGTCCACCACCGCCACGAGGTCGCTCCCCTCGCGCAGGAAGCGCTCGTCCTCGGTCACCCGGATCAGCACATAGAGGTCGCCGGCCGGCCCGCCGCGCTCGCCGGCGTGGCCGCGCCCACTCAGGCGGATGCGCTGCTCGTCGGCGATCCCGGCGGGCACGTCCACGCTGAGCGTCTTGCGCACCGCCCGCCGGCCGCGCCCGCCGCACTGCGCGCACGGCTGCGTTGGGCGCCTCCCCTCCCCGCCGCAGGCGTCGCAGGCGTGCTCGCGCACGAGCTGGCCGAACGCCGTGCGCGTGACGGCTCGCATGCGTCCGGCCCCGCCGCAGCGCTCGCAGGTCTCGATCGGCGTGCCGGGCTCGGCGCCGTTTCCGTGGCAGTGCGCGCAGGTGTCCACGAGCTCGTAGGAGACCTCCACCTCCGCGCCGCGCGCGGCCTGTTCCAGCGAGATCTCGACCTCGACCGCCGCGTCGCCCCCCTGAACCCGGCCGGCGCCGCGCCCGCCGCCGAAGCCGCCGCCGAAGGGGTCGCCGCCGAAGAAGGCGTCGAAGATGTCGGCGAACGAACCGAAGCCGTGCGCCTGGGAGGAGAAGCCGCGCGACTCGAGCCCCTCGAAGCCGTAACGGTCGTAGGTGGCGCGCCGCTCGGGATCCGAGAGGATCTCGTATGCCTCGGCGGCCTCCTTGAACTTCTCCTCGGCCGCCGGGTCGTGGCTGTTCACGTCAGGGTGGAGCTCGCGCGCCAGGCGCCGGAACGCCTTCTTGATCTCGCGCTCGGGGGCGTCCGAGGGCACGCCCATCACCTCATAGGGGTCGCGCTTCACTCGTCGTACACCTCCGCCACGAACCGCGAGAGCTCACGGGCCGCCTGGCGCACGGCCATGATCGCCTGCGGGTAGTCCATGCGCAACGGCCCCAGCACCGACACCGCCCCGAGGTTCCGACGCGCGAGCCCGTAGTTGGCGGCCACCAGCGACAGCGACTGAAGCTCGGGCGTCGGGTTCTCGCTGCCGATCCGCAGGTACACGTTCGGCTCGGCGAGCGACTTGCGCAGCACCTCGAGCAGCGCCCGTCGCTGCTCGAGCATCTCCATGATCGTGCCGATCTGCGACAGCTCCTCGAAGCGGTGCTCGGAGAGCAGGCGCCCCGCGCCCTCCATGAACAAGGTGCTGGCGGCGGTCTCCTCGAGCTCCGTGAAGGCCGGGGCGAGCGTGGCGAGGAAGGTGCCCTCGCGGCCGTCGAGCTGAGGGTCGGCCAGGCGAGCGTGGAGTGCGCGCGAGCCCACCTCGAGCCCGCCGAGCACCTCGTTGAGATAGCTCACCGCCCAGTCGACCAGACCGGGGTCGACCGGGCGGTCGTAGGAGATCACCCTCTTGGTCACGCCGCCGGTGGAGCTGATCACCACGACCATCGCCACCTGTGGCTGCAGCAGCAGCACCTCCACGCGCCGGATCGTGGCGGTCTCGATCGGCGGCGCGGTCACGAGCGCCAGCAGGTTCGTGACCTGCGACAGCTGCTCGGAGGTGGCGCGCATCGCCTCGTCCACCTCGCGCCTCATCGTCGAGAGCTCGAGCCGCTTGCGCGGCACGGGCAGGCGGCCCTCGGCGAGGATCGCGTCCACGTACATGCGGTAGCCGCGGTCGGTGGGCACGCGGCCCGCCGAGGTGTGCGGGTGCTCGAGCAGCCCCGCCTCCTCGAGCCGCGCGAGCTCCGCGCGCACGGTGGACGGGCCCCAGGGGACCTCGTCGAGCTCGGCGATCCACTTCGAGCCCACGGGCTGGTCGAGTTGCACGTGGCCCTCGACCACCTTGCGCAGGATGATGCTCTGGCGGGGGCTGATCTCCACCACCTCAAAACTAGCCGTCCGCCTGCCGCAGCGGCGGCGTCAGCCCGGGGCCAGCTCCGCCTCGGCGTTGCGGATTATGCGGCGCTCGCCCTGCACGGCCTCGGCCTTGACCACCACCGTGCCGTCGCGCTCATCCACCGTCTCGCCGGTCACGACGATCTCCTGCTCGGGGAAGCCCATCCCGCGGAACTGCACCGAGAGGCGCTTGAGGCTGCGCGGGTCGCCGCCGGCCGCGCTCGTGCAGGCGCGCGCCACCTGCGCCATCGAGTACAGCCCGTGCAGGATGTTGCCCGGCAGGCCGACCGACTTCGCGAACTCCGGATCGATGTGGATCGGATTGAAGTCGCCCGACGCGCCCGCGTAGCGGTGCGGGAGGTACTTGTCGGGCGTCACCGCGAGCTCGATCTTCACGCGGCCCCCCTGACGATGTTGGTCCAGGTGCCGCGCACGACCTGCTGCCCGTCCTGGTTGCGGGACACGGACCCGAACACGTAGAAGCCCATGCCGCCCTTCTCGGAGATGTCCTCGACCGTGGTCTCGGTGGTGATCACGTCCCCGGCGCAGACCGGCTCGCCCCAAACGAACTCCTGCCCGCCGTGCACCATCATCGGGAAGTCGATGCCCACCTCCGGATCGAACACTGCGGGGCCGACCGATCCGGCCGAGTACACCACCGCGAACATCGGCGGCGCCGGCACGTCGCGGAAGCCCGCCGCGCGCGCCTTTCCCCGGTCGAAGTAGAGCGGGTTGTCCTCGCCGACCGCGCGCGCGTACTCCGCGATCTTCTCCTTACCTACCTCGTATTCGAAGGGCGGGAAGCTCTTGCCGATCGCGGATGACTCGACGGCCACGGCGCGGCAGGTTACCCGCGCGCCGCGGGGGTGGCCCTCCGCGCCGGTTGTGCTCGGAGCCGTCTGCTCGCGCCGGGACCGCTAGGCGGCTTCGCGCAGCCCCTGGGCCTCGGCCAGCGTCGAGAGCTTGCGCAGCGCCGCCTCCTCGATCTGGCGGGTGCGCTCGCGGGTGAGCTGGAACAGCTTCGCCACCTTGTCGAGCGTCTGCGGCGCCTCGCCGTTCAGGCCGAAGCGCAGCTCGAGGATGCGCCTGTCCCTGTAGGGGAGGTTGTCGAGCACGCTGTAGAGGCGCTCGTCGCGCATGCGCTCGACGGCCTCGTCGAACGGCGACGAGCTGGCCTCGTCCGGGATCAGATCCCCGAACAGCGCGGCGTCGCCGTCGTCCCCCACCGGCTTGTCGAGCGACACGAGCTGCTGCGCGGCGCGCATGATCACGTCCGCCTCCACGGGGTCGACGCCGGCGAGCGCGGCGATCTCCTCGATCGTGGGGTCGCGGTCGCCGTCCGCCTCGAGCTTGCGCTGTGCCCCATCGAGCTTCTTGAGGATGTTGTCGATGTGGATCGGGATCCGGATCGTGCGGGCCTTGTCGGCGATGGCGCGCGAGATCGCCTGGCGGATCCACCAGGTGGCGTAGGTGGAGAACTTGAAGCCCTTGCGGTAGTCGAACTTCTCGACCGCCCGGATCAGGCCCACCGAGCCCTCCTGTATGAGGTCGAGGAACGGCAGGCCCTGGTTGCGGTAGCGCTTCGCGATCGAGACGACGAGGCGCAGGTTCGCGCGGGTCATGTGGTCCTTGGCCTCGAGGTCGCCGCGCTCGATGCGCTTGGCGAGCTCGAGCTCCTGTTCGGCGGTCAGGAGCGCTGTCTTCGCGATGCCGTCGAGGAACTGCTGGAGCGAGTCGACGGTCGGATCCGGGGCTGTCGGGTTGAGGGTCTCCGTGCGCATACGACCGCCAAGCTACGAGCGGCTTCTAAGGCTTGCCTAAATCCGCTTGCAAGAGCTCGTTCAGCCGTGCCATCGCCCGTGCGGTCGTCCTCGGCAGGCGCGACGCCCTAGCGCTTGCCGTCGCCGTCGCCGGAGAGCTCGAGCACCGCGAGGAAGGCCTCTTGTGGCACCTCGATGCGGCCCACCTGCTTCATGCGCTTCTTGCCCTCCTTCTGGCGCTCGAGCAGCTTGCGCTTGCGCGTGATGTCACCGCCGTAGCACTTCGCGATCACGTCCTTGCGCATCGGCTTGACCGACTCTCGGGCGATGATCTTCGAGCCGATCGCGGCCTGGATCGCCACCTCGAACTGCTGGCGCGGGATCTGCTTTCGCAGCCGCTCCGTGAGCACCCGCCCGGCCGGGTAGGCCTTGTCGCGGTGCACGACCATCGAGAGCGCGTCCACCTTGTCGCCGGCGAGCAGGATGTCCAGCTTCACCAGGTCCCCCGCGCGCATGCCGAGCACCTCGTAGTCGAGCGAGGCGTATCCCTTCGTCCGCGACTTGAGCTGGTCGAAGAAGTCGAGCACGATCTCCGCGAGCGGGAGGTCGTAGTGGAGCTGCACGCGCTCCTGCGAGAGGAAGGTC
>DASQNF010000208.1:0-6898 GCA_035645115.1 Thermoleophilaceae bacterium
CGAGCGGCGCGAGCAGGGGCTCAACCAGCGCATGGGTGAGCGCCGGCTCGTCGAACTTGATCGCGTTCTCGCGCGCGAGCCCGCCGGCCGCAGGACCGAAGGAGAGCGCGGCGAACACCGCCACGAGGAACACCGCGGCGCGGGTGGTCCACGCCACGCGCCAGGAGGCGCGAAGCGCCTCGGAGTCGCGGACGACCGCGAATGGGCGGGCCCGTGCGGGGGTAGCCTCATACGCCATGGCGGGACTCGATTTCTACACCGCGGCGTCGTACCTCGAGCGCAACGAGAACTGGATCGCCGCGCTCGCGATCGTCTTCGTGACGATCGTGTTCGCCGAGATCGTGGACCGCACGCTCTCCCGCCGGGGCTTCACCGAGCGCGTGGTCGGAGCCGATCTCTCTGCGGAGGCCACCACGCGGATCCGGCTGGTGCGACGGCTGATCTTCGCCCTGATCGTGGTGATCGGGCTGGCGTTCGCGGCGTTCCGCTTCGACCCGGTGCGCCAGGTGGCCACCGGCGTGCTCGCCTCTTCCGCGGTGCTCGGCCTGGTGGTGGGCTTCGCGGCCCGCGCCACGCTTGCCAATGCGATCGCCGGGGTGATGCTGGCCGTGACCCAGCCGATCCGGATCGGCGACCTCGTGACCTTCGAGGACAAGACCGGCACGGTCGAGGACGTCAGGCTCACCTACACCTACATCCGCCTCGACGACGGCCATCGCCTCATCGTGCCGAACGAGATGCTCGCCCAGAGCTCCGTCGAGAACCACACGATCCTCGATCCTCGCGTCCAGGTGGAGGTATCCGTCTGGCTCCCGCCCGACGCCGACGCCGACCGCGCGATCGAGTTGATCGCGGACCCGGACGAGGGCGTGCAGGGGAGCGTGGCCGAGGTCACCCAGGAGGGCGTGCGCCTGACCGCGACCACGTGGAGCGCGCACCCCGACGAGCGCGGGAGGATCGCCTCCTCGCTGCGCGGGCGCTGGCTGCGGCTGTTGAGGGAGCACGATCTATCCTCAGGGGAGGGAGCGGAGGCGTCGCCTGCCGGCGCGCCGCCGTTCCACTCTCCGTGACCCACCGTCAGCGACAAGCACGAAGGCGCAGCGGCCCGAGCTTGAAGGGCAAGCTCGCGCTCGGCGTGGGCGTGATCGCCACGCTCTCCGCGATCGCCCTGCTCTCGGCCGCCGGCTACGTGATAGCGGTCGCTTCGAGCGCCCCGGACCTCGAGGAGCTGCGCGCCGACGACAAGGGCGAGGTGTCCGCGGTCTTCGCCTCCGATGGCACCCGGCTCGGGTTCGTGCAGTCGGACGTCCTGCGCCGGGTCGTGCCGTTCGACGACATGCCCCGGGAGATCCGCCAGGCGACGGTGGCGATCGAGGACGAGCGCTTCTACCAGCACCAGGGCGTGGACTTCAACGCGATCGTCCGCGCCGCGGTCAAGAACCTGCGCTCCGGCAAGACCGTCCAGGGCGGTTCCACGATCACCCAGCAGCTCGTGCGCGCGCTCTACATCAAGGACCCCAAGCGGGACTTCGAGCGCAAGATCCGGGAGGCCAAGCTCGCCTCGGAGCTCGAGGAGAAGCGCTCCAAGCGCTGGATCCTGAACGAGTACCTGAACTCAGTGCCATACGGCACTGTCGGCGGGCGTACCGCGATCGGCGTGCAGGCGGCGGCGGTCACCTACTTCGACAAGAACGTCGACGACCTCGAGCTGCACGAGTCCGCGCTCCTGGCCGGCCTGCCGCAGGCCCCCTCGCAGTACAACCCCTTCCGCAACGAGGGGGCAGCGCGCGAGCGCCGCAAGCAGGTGCTGCGGGCGATGCTCGAGCTCGGCTACATCGGCTCGAGCGAGTATCGGGACGCCATCCAGAAGCCGATCAAGCTGAAGCGCGGCACGCGCTACATCACCCGCCGCGAGCCGTACTTCTTCGACTACGTCCAGGAGCAGCTGATCGAGAAGTACGGGGTGGGCGTGGTTCGCCGCGGCGGCCTCAAGATCTTCACCACGATCGACCCGGAGATGCAGGAGCAGGCGCGCGAGGCGATCAACGCCTATTACGGCGACCCCGGCGGCCCCGCCTCCGCGATCGTGGCCGTGGAGCCCTCCACCGGCAAGATCAGGGCGATGGCCTCGAGCGGCAGCTACGACGACCGCAACTTCAACCTCGCCGCGCAGGGCCACCGCCAGCCGGGCTCCGCGTTCAAGACGATGGTCCTGACCGCGGCAATCCGAAAGGGCATCGACCCGGACTCGACGAGCTACACCTCCAAGCCGTTCGCGATCAACGACTCCGAGTACGGCAAATGGGAGGTCAAGACGTTCGGCAACTCCTATTCGGGCACGATCAGCCTCACCCGCGCGACGCTCTCCTCCGACAACACGGTCTACGCCCAGCTGATCCTGGACCTGGGCCCGAAGAACGTCTGCCGGACGGCCAAGCTGCTCGGCATCACCACCAGGCTCGACTGCTATCCGGCCGAGGGGCTCGGCGGCCTCACCCGCGGGGTCACGACGCTCGAGATGGCGAGCGCGTACGCCACGCTCGCCTCGGGCGGCATCCGCCACCGGCCGACCGGCATCAAGCGGGTGGTGTTCCCCGACGGCAAGAGCGAGAACCTGGCCAAGCCCAAGGGGAAGCGCGTGCTCACCGACGGCCAGGCCTACGAGGTGACCAAGATCCTCGAGATGAACATCCAGTCGGGCACGGGCACCGCGGCGGACTACGGCTGCCCCGCCGCCGGCAAGACGGGCACCACCGACGAGGCCAAGGACGCCTGGTTCGTGGGCTACACGCCGGAGCTCGCGACCGCCGTCTGGGTCGGCCACCCGGACGCCGGCGTTGCGATGCCCGGGGCCCAGGGCGGGACCCATGCCGCGCCGGTCTGGCACGCCTTCATGACCAACGCGCACGGCGAGTTCTGCGGGTCCTTCCCGCAGCCTACGGAGCCCTTCGAGTCCTCCCCCTTCACCGGCAAGTACGCCTCCACCGGCGGGGCGAGCTCGAGCGGCTACTACTACGGCGCCACGCCGTCCACCGGCACGGACTACGACCCGAACTACTACGAGGCCCCGCCCCAGGAGGCCCCGCAGGTCGAGACCCCGCCCGAGGAGATAGCCCCGGCGCCGTCGCCGTCGCCGTCGCCGGGGAACGGGAACGGAAACGGCAACGGCAACGGCAACGGCGGGGCTTCGCCGGGCCAGTAGGACGGGCCGGCGCGGGAGCCCCTGCCGGTGCGCGAGCTCGAGCTGATCGCCGCCATCCGCGCCGCCCTCGGCGCTCGCGGCGGCCGCGTCGTGCGCTCGAGCGGCGACGACGCCGCGGTTGTGCGCGCCCGCCCGTTCGCGGTCAGCTCGATAGACACCGTCGTCGAGGGCACCCACTTCCGGCGCTCCACGCACAGGCCCGCCGACATCGGCTGGAAGGCGCTGGCCACCGCGCTCTCCGACATCGCCGCGATGGGGGCGGACCCCGGCGAGGCCTTTGTTGCGCTCGTGCTGCCGGGCGACTTCGAGGACGTGCTCGAGCTCGTCGCCTCGATGGAGGAGCTGGCCGAGCGGACCGGCACGACGATCGCCGGCGGCGACGTGGCCAGCGGGCCGGCCCTGACCGTGACCGTGGCGGTCACCGGCTGGGCCGACTCCCAGGAGGCGCTCGTGGGCCGCGACGGCGCGCGCCCCGGCGATCTCGTGGCCGTGACCGGCGAGCTCGGGGGCTCGGAGGTGGGCCGGCGCCATCTGGAGGCCGGTCGCCGCGACGGCGATCTCGTTGGCCGCCATCTTCGGCCGCAGCCGCGCCTGGCCGAGGGCGCCGCGCTCGCCCGGGCCGGGGTCTCCGCGATGATCGACCTGAGCGACGGGCTGGCCACCGACGCGGGCCACGTGGGAGCGGCGAGCGGAGTGCAGCTGGTGGTGCGCTTGGAGCGCCTGCCGCGCCCGCCGGGCGTCACGGCGGAGGAGGCGGCGAGCGGCGGGGACGACTACGAGCTGCTGGTGACGGTGCCGCCCGAGCGCCGGACGGCGGCGCAGGAGGCGGCCCGGCTCACGTGGATCGGGGAGGTGGTGGCGGCGATCCCCGCGGGGACTGACACGTCCTCAACCGGGCCGGGGCTCGTCCTGCTTGGAGCCGACGGGGCGCGTGCGGACCTGCGCGGGTACGAGCACGCCTGAACCGCGGAGCCGCCAGCCGCCCTCCGACAGCCGGACGTACGGCGTTCACCTGCGCAGCGCCGAGCCCGTCCCGCCGAGCGAGCCCGGCCCCGCGTACGCCCCCGGCCCGTAGATCGACGGGCCGGTCTCGCGCGGCGGCGGGCGCTCCGCGCCGGGCGTGCGCCAGGCGATCTCGAGCGCGCCGCACGCGGCCCCAAGCAGCAGGCAGCCGATCAGCGCGGTCACGAGGCCCACGTGGTGCCCGGTCACGAGCAGGAGCAGGTACCAGGCCGCGGAAAGCGGGTCGAGCGAGAGCGCGAACAGCTGGTAGGCGAACACGAGCAGCGCGGGCAGGAGGCCCGCGGCGAGCAGCCCGGCGCGCACGCGCCGCCGCGGGAGCGGCCGCATCAGGCAGGCAAGCGTCCACAGGTGCGCCGCCGGCACGGCCAGCAGCCCGGCGTACGGGTTCACGAGCCACAGCAGGAGCGACCCCGCGCTCACCGCCAGCGCCACGGCCACGCGGGCGCCTGGCTGGTCGGGGACCTTGAGCGAGGCGTCGGGGCGCGCCGCGAGCCAGCGCGCGAGCAGGAGTGCCAGCGCCATCGCCACCAGCACGCCGCCGAGCACGCCGAGCGCCGGGCCGTCGAGCGGCAGCACGTCGGGCGCCACCGGCGCGGGCGGCGGAGGCGGGGTGGCTCCGGCGAGCGCGAGCACCTCCGCCAGGGCGAGCGCGGCGAGGAACGGCGCCGTCCAGGCGCCGAGCCAGCGAAGCCAGGAGAGCACGTCCTGGCGGCGCCGGCGGGCACGCGCGAAGGCGTCCACGGCGGCCACCAGCGCTGGGAGCAGCAGCGTGCCGGAGAGCAGGGCCACCACCCATCCGGGCATCACCTGGCTGAAGGCGAGCACGTACGAGCCGGGCCCGTGCTCGGGCCGGCGGCCCTGGTCGACGGCCGTGAGCGTGCGCAGGGTCGCGCGGCCGAGCGCGCCGAGCCGGTCGGCGTCGATCGCCTCGACCCGCCCGTCACCCGACGGCGGCAGCTCGCCGCTCCCCGAGATGCGCACGGCGTCGTAGCCCCCCTCGATCAGCACGCCCTGAGGGCCGATCCCGACCGGGAACGCGAGCCGGGCGAGCTGGGCGAGCGCGCCGCTTCCGCCGGCCGGCCGCTCCAGCTCCTGCCGGATCGAGTCCGCGACAGTCCGCTGCAGGCCGATGCCCGCACGGCCGGCGTCGGCCGACCACGCCTGGACAAACGGGCCGCTGCCGCTGCCGGCGGCCAGGTTGGAGATCACGAGCACGGCGTCCACCAGCTCGGGTGAGAGCTCCTCCGCCAGCCGGCTCGTGCCGACCTCGCCGAGCGTCGAGCCGTCCACTGAGGCGAGCACCAGCGTCTTCCGCGACGGGCGGCCCTCGAACACCCGCGCCAGCTCGAGCAGCGCCGCTGTGGAGGCCGCACTGCCCGTGGCGTCCGGCACCACGGCGGCGTCGCGCGCCGCGACCACCACCACCTGCCGCCGCGATGCGCCTGCGCGGCGAGCGACCACGTTCACGAGCTCCCGTCCCGCGTGCGTGAACTCCTGGCGCTCGACGCTGAAGCCGCGCGCCCGCAGCCCGCTGGTCCGGGAGCTCGCGACTAAGCGCGCCGTGGCGGCGTCGCCCGGCTCCCCCGGCCGGCGGTCCGGCTCCTCGGTGGCGATCCGGGCGGCGAGCTCCGCCGCTTGGTCACCGTCGAAGAGCACGTCGGCGGCCAGCCCCTGCGGCAGCGGCCGCGGCCGCGATCCGAACGAGAACATGGCCAGCACCACCGCCAGCAGCGCCGGGATGAACGCCGCCCTGTACACCCGCGGCTCGATCATTCGGCCCCAACCTACAATTCCCCGGGTGGTCGCCTCGGCACCTCGCATCCTGCTCGTCGACGACGAGCACTCCGTGCAGAAGCTGCTCACCTACCCGCTTCGCAAGGAGGGCTACGACGTGGTCCCGGCGCTCGACGGCCATGAAGCGCTCGAGCGGCTCGAGGGGGACAACTTCGACCTGGTCGTGCTCGACGTGATGCTGCCGCGCATGGACGGCTTCGACGTCTGCCGCGCGATCCGCCAGCGCAGCACCGTGCCGATCATCATGCTCACCGCCAAGACAGAGGAGTTCGACAAGGTCCTCGGGCTGGAGCTCGGGGCCGACGACTACATAACGAAGCCGTTCTCGGTCCGCGAGTTCCGCAGCCGCGTGAAGGCGGTGCTCCGCCGCGCGGCGCTGGCGCCCTCGGAGGACCAGTTCGAGGAGCCGATCGTGGAGGGCGACCTGCGCGTGGACTTCGAGAAGCGCTCGGTTGAGGTGCGCGGCGAGCCCGTCCGGCTCACCTACGTCGAGTTCGAGATCCTCGCGGCCCTCGCCCGCTCGCCCGGCCGCGTGCTCTCGCGCACGATGCTGCTCGAGCGAGTCTGGGGCGACTCGTCCTACCGCGATCCGCGCACGATCGACGTTCACATCCGCCACCTGCGCGAGAAGCTCGAGACCGAGCCGAAGACCCCCGAGCTGATCCTCACCGTACGGGGGGTCGGCTACCGCTTCCGCGACCGATGACGCGGCTGCGGTCGCTCCGCAACAAGGTCGCCCTGCTGTTCTTCCTGATCACGGCCGCGGCGTTCGCGGCGATCTACTTCATCGTGGTCCCGCAGCTCGAGCAGAACCTCAAGGAGCGCCGGCTCACCAGCCTGGAGGCGGAGGCGAAGGCATCGAAGCCCGTGCTCGAGGGG
>DASQNF010000209.1:0-4175 GCA_035645115.1 Thermoleophilaceae bacterium
CCTCGGGCGAGGAGGATCCCGGCAACGAGAGCGAGCGCATGGAGGCAAAGCAGCGGGCGTCCGCAAGCCGTCCGGATCCCAGTGACGGGGGCTCGAACGGCGAGCGGGCGCCGGCGGCCGGCGGCCCCCCAGCCGACGACCACGGCGAAGGCGATCGCGAGCCGGAGGCGCCCGAGAGCGCTCCGGCTCCGGCCGCGCCGGATGGGGCTCAGGCCACGGACGACGCGGATCGCGATGACCCGCTCGCTCGAGCCATGCGCGAGCGGGACGAGTACCTCGATCTGGCGCGCCGGACGCAGGCCGACTTCGAGAACTACCGCAAGCGCGCGGCCAAGGAGGCCGCCGCGGCGGGCGACCGCGCGAAGGGCGGCCTCGTCCGCGAGCTGCTGCCGGTGGTGGACAACCTCGAGCGCGCGCTCAGCTCCGCCGAGGAGGGAGAGCACCAGCTGGCGGAGGGCGTCCGGCTCGTGCACTCGGAGCTCGTGGCGGTGCTCGAGCGCAACGGGGTCGAACAGTTCGACCCGAGCGGCGAGCGCTTCGACCCCTCGGAGCACGAGGCGCTCTCGATGCGCTCCGAGGACGGAGCCGAGTCCGGGCTCGTGCTGGACGTGGTCGAGAAGGGCTACCGCGCCAACGGGACGATCCTCCGTCCGGCGCGCGTGGTGGTGTCGAGCTAGCCGAGCGGCCGATGCCCCCCGTCAACGACCCCTACAAGACGCTCGGCGTGGACCGCAAGGCCTCCGACGAGGAGATCAAGAAGGCCTACCGCAAGCTCGCGCGGCAGTACCACCCGGACACCAACAAGGGCGACAAGGCCGAGGAGCGCTTCAAGGAGGTCCAGGAGGCCTACTCGATCCTCTCCGACCCGCAGAAGCGCAAGGCCTACGACTCGGGCGGCGGCATCTTCGGCGGCTTCCCGGGCGGCGGCTTTCCCGGCGGCCCGGGCGGCGCCGGCGGCGGGCTCGGCGGCTTCGGAGACATCCTCTCCGACCTCTTCGGAGGCGCCCCGGGCGGCCGCGGCGCCGGACGGGCAACCCGCCCCGAGCGCGGGCGCGATCTCGAGACCGAGGTGCACGTGTCGTTCGAGCAGGCCATGGAGGGCGCGCAGGTGCCGGTGTCCGTGACCCTGTCGGCGCCCTGCGGCACCTGCCGCGGCACGGGTGCGAAGCCCGGCACGCAGCCCACGATCTGCTCACGCTGCCAGGGCCGCGGCACCGAGGCGGAGTCGCAGGGCCTGTTCTCGATCTCCCAGCCCTGCCGGCAGTGCGGCGGGACCGGCACCGAGATCAAAGACCCCTGCCCCACCTGCGCGGGCAGCGGGCGCACGCGCCAGGTCAAGCGCTACCGGGTGAACATCCCGGCGGGAGTGCGCGAGGGCAGCCGCGTGCGGCTGGCCGGCAAGGGCGAGGCCGGACCGCGCGGGGGCCCGGCGGGCGACCTCTACGTGGTCACGCACGTGGCGCAGTCGCCGGTGTTCACGCGCAAGGGCGACCACCTCGAGGTCGAGGTGCCGATCACGATCCCGGAGGCGATCCGCGGCGCCACGATCGAGGTGCCCACGCTGTCAGGTACCAAGCGCATCCGCGTGCCCCCGGGCACCCAGCACGGGACGGTGCAGCGGCTTCGCGGTGAGGGACCTCCCAGGCTCGGCGGCCGCGGCCGCGGCGACATCCACTACCGGCTGCTGATCGACGTCCCGCGCTCGCTCTCGAAGGAGCAGCGCGAGGTGGTCGACGAGCTCGCCAGTGTGATCGACGGCAATCCGCGCGAGCGGCTGCTCTCGCAGCGGGGGTGAGGGGCGCACGATGGCCGACGAACAGGACAGGGACCGCGGCGTGTACATGATCTCGGTGGCGGCGGAGCTCGCCGGCATGCATCCGCAGACGCTGCGGATCTACGAGTCGCGCGGGCTGATCACCCCCAAGCGCTCTCCCAAGAACACGCGGCTCTACTCGCAGGAGGACGTGGCCCGCCTGCAGCGCATCCAGGAGCTGACGAACGAGCTGGGGGTGAACCTCGCGGGCGTGGAGCGCGTGTTCGAGCTCGAGCAGGAGCTGGAGCGAACGCGCCGGCGCCTTCGCAACCTCGAGCGCCAGACCGAGCGCCTGCAGCGCGAGATGGCGGCTGAGATAGAGCGCGTGCGCCGCTCGGTGAGGCACGAGCTCGTGGTCTACGAGCCGCCGTCGCAGGCCCTGATCCCGCGCGACGGCGCGCCGGGCGTGCGGATCCCGATCCGCCGGCCCGCGAGCTAGCCTGCGATCCGGGTTCGCAGGTCCGCCGCAGCCAGGGCGGCCAGCGCCGCGCGCGCCCGCTCGAGCTCGGCGTAGGCCCTGCTCCAGCCCACCCCGGCGCGAGCTCCCGCCAGCAGCGCAGTGGCCCGCTCGTCGCGGCCGCGGCGGCGCAGCTCACGGGCGAGGGCGAGGGTCGAGCGCAGCCGCTTGCGAGCGACCTTGACGCTCACGCGCGCGACCGCGAACCGCTCGAGGTGGGCACGCTCGGCCCGCTCGTGCTCGCGCTGCTGCGCGCGCCAGGCCATCACCTGCGGCCACGAGTCCGCGAGCCTGCGCACCGCGGCGAACGACTCGCGCCGCGTCACGGGGTAGCCCTGCTTCTCGTCGATGTGCACGAGCCCCTCGCTGGCGTACTCGCCGCCGAGGTTGTCGCGCAGGGTCACGAACACCTGCTCGGCGCCGGCCTCGCCGAGGCCCACGAGCGACTGCGTCAGGTAGTCCGCCTGGGAGGCGTCGCCGGCGCGGTAGGCCGGGTCCACCTGGAACGCGGGGTCCGCGGGGTAGCCGTGCTCGGTCACCCACAGCGGGCCCCTGAAGCCGTGCCCGGCGAGCAAGGTCCGGAACTCCGAGTAGCGCGCCACCACCGCGTCCACCGTTCCGCGCAGGTGCACGTTGCCCACGTCGAGCTTGTGCACGGCATCCGCGCCGGGGGTGGCGAACACGCGCGCGACCCAGGTGGTCTCGTGCGGGCTCTGCACCCCGCCCATCACCACCGTCGCGCCGGGAGAGCGCGCCTTGATGCCGTCGTACGCGGCGCTCAGCATCAGCGCGTACTGCTCCGGCGTGCCTTCGAACGCCCAGCTGCCGTCGGGCTCGTTCACGATCTCCCAATGCCTGATCGTGTCGCGCGCGCGATGCGCGAGCTCGCCCGCGAGCCGGGCGAGCTCCTCGAGGTCCGTTGCCGGGCAGCGCTGGGCGTGCGGCCAGCGCTCGGGGCAGCTCGTGATGTACGCCGGCGGCGAGAGCATGATGCCTAGCACCGGCAGGTCGTGGCGGCGGGAGAGGCCGGCGATCCGGTCGACCCCCTGCCAGTCGGGCTGCTCGCGCGGACCCCCACCTGCCCCCTCGAATATGTCGTTCAGCTCCACGTCCACGCGCACGAAGTCCGCCCCCATCGCCTTCGACTCGGCGAAGATCCGCTCGGCGAGCTCGTCCGGCGTGCAGCAGGCGTGGACCATGGCGTGCGAGGAGAGCGGCGCGGCGGCCGCGGCGCCGGGGGTCGCGGCGAACGCGGCCAGCCAGCAGGCCGCGAGCGCGGGCAGCACCGCCGCCCGGCGAGACTGCGAGCGCCGACGCCCCCGGCCGGGCCTGGGCAACCTGGCGAATTTGGCGTGAAGGCGGCGCATGATGCCGACGGGCAGCGGGCAGCCCGCCCCTCAAGGGTAGAGCTGGGCGCGCGGCCACGCCGCGCCTGCCTCGAACGCCGTATTCGCCGCTGGAGTGATCTGCTACTCTCGCACTTAGATTTTCTATGCAAGCCGATCGTCTCACAGTCAAGGCCCAGGAGGCCATCGCGGCCGCAGAGGCGCTGGCACGCGCGCGCGCCAACCCGGAGGTGGTCCCTCCCCACCTGCTGCTGGTCCTGCTCGAGCAGGAGGGCGGGATCGTGGTGCCGGTGCTGCGCCGCGCCGGCGCCGACCCGGAGCGGGTCAGGCGGCGGGCGAACGAGGCGCTCGAGTCGGTTGCCACGATCAGCGGGGACAAGGGAGCCGCCCCCTCTTACTCGCGTGGGCTGATCGAGGTCACCCGGCGCGCCGACGACGAGGCGCGCAGGATGGGCGACGAGTACGTGTCCACCGAGCACCTGCTGCTCTCGCTCGCCGCCGAGCCGAACGTGGACACGGGCGCCTCGCGCGAGCAGATCGCGGAGGCGGTGGACGCGGT
>DASQNF010000210.1:0-4241 GCA_035645115.1 Thermoleophilaceae bacterium
ACCCCGATATACGGGGTCGATCCGGATCTCGTGACATCGAGCGATCGTCTCGGGCGCTCTAGCCGGCCAGGTGAGGAGTCGGTGCGGGTTAGCTCGCGGCCGTCGCGGGCAACGGGGCGGGGTGGCCAGGCTGCGACGAGCAGATTGCGCCGGCCCCGGGATCCGCCGCCGGCGGCGGGGCAAGGGCTTCGAGTACCTCGACGAGGCGGGACGGCGCGTGGCCGAGCCCACCGTCGTCGAGCGGATCCGAGAGCTCGCGATACCGCCCGCCTGGGAGGACGTCTGGATCTGTCCCTTTCCGAACGGCCACATCCAGGCCACGGGCACCGACGCCGCCGGGCGCAAGCAGTACCGCTACCACGACCACTGGCGCGAGCGGCGCGACCGGGAGAAGTTCGAGGAGATGGAGAGCTTCGCGCGCGCGCTGCCGCGGCTGCGCCGCCAGGTGGAGCGCGATCTCGCCCGCGAGGGAATGCCGCGCGACAAGGTGCTCGCCGCCGCCACACGGCTGCTCGACCGGGGCTTCTTCCGGATCGGCTCCGAGGACTACGCCGAGGAGAACGACACCTACGGCCTCGCCACCATGCAGAAGCGCCACGTGACCGTGAGCGGCAACGAGATCTGCTTCGACTACGAGGCGAAGGGCGGCCAGCGGCGTGTGCAGTCCTTTGGCGATCCCGAGCTGGCGGAGATCCTGGCCCAGCTGAAGCGCCGGCGCGGTGGGGGTGAGGAGCTGCTCGCCTACAAGGAGAGAGGGCGCTGGCGAGACGTTCGCTCCGCCGACATCAACGCCTACGTCAAGGAGGCCACGGGCGGCAACTACAGCGCCAAGGACTTTCGCACCTGGAGCGGCACGGTGCTGGCGGCCGTGGCGCTTGCCGTCTCCGGCCCGGCGGCGGGCAAGCAGACCTCGCGCAAGCGGGCGAAGGTGCGCGCGGTCAACGAGGTGGCCCGCTACCTCGGCAACACGCCCGCGGTCGCCCGCTCGTCGTACATCGACCCGCGCATCTTCGACCGCTTCGACGGCGGCCTCACGATCGGCGGCGCCCTGCCGGAGCTGGCCGAGGACTCCTCCGCCTGGCCGGACGTGCAGCGCGCGGTGGAGGAGGCCGTGCTCGACCTGATCGACCGCGACCTGCGCTCCGACGCGGTGGAGCGGGCGGGCGAGCTCGCGGAGGAAGTGGCGGAGGTGGCGGCTTGACACGCGGCGGTTTCCGGGAGCGATCGGCGGGAACGGGGGCCGCATGACCGAGGTTCCCGCCCCTTCTCCGCCCGAACAGCCCCAGCCGAGCCCGCCGGACGCCCCGCAGCCGGACCCGAAGGGCCCCGAGATCCCCGAGGACGACAGGTAGCCGCCGAGCGCCGGAGTGGCCGGTCAGCGGCGCGAGCCGAAGTCGGTGACGTAGGTCGCCGCCGGCCCGCTCACCCCGCCGAGCGGCGCGCCGGGCGCCACTCCGATGCCGATGTCCCTGAAGCGGGGGCTCAGGATGTTCGCGCGATGCCCCCTGCTGCCCATCCAGGCGCGCGTGACCGAACGCGGCGTGGACCGCCAGCCGGAGCCCCAGGCGATGTTCTCGCCCGCACGCCACGAGCCGGCGCCGCGCAGGTAGCCGGTCCTGCGGATGCGCTCGAGGAAGGTCGACCCGTCGAGGGAGTCGTGGCCGAAGTAGCGCCTGCGGGTCATGTCAGCGGCGTGCCGCTGGGCGGCCAGCGAGAGCCGGGGCTCGAGCCGCAGCGGTGGCAGGCCGGCCGATAGGCGCCCCGCGTTCAGCAGGCAGAGCGTGGCGCGCACGAGCTGACGCTCGCCGGCCGACGAGGGCGTTGCGTTGGCGGACTCGCACGCGGGCGCGGCGGAGGCGGCCGGCGCGCCGAGCAGCGAGAGCGCACAGGCGATCGTCGCCGCGAGGGCGAGGATAGTGACTCGTATCGAGGATGGCGTAGTCAGTGGCAGATCCCGTCCAGGTCCAGGTCGTCGCGGACGGGGGCAGGGGCGAGCGCCGCGCGCGCACCGTGGCCGCATGTCCGGTTTCGCCCGCGAGGGCGGCGGAAACAGGGAGGTGATGCCGCCCGCCGCGATCCTCGACGTCGACGGCACGCTCGTCGACACCAACTACCACCACGCGATCGCGTGGTACCGCGCTTTCCGGCAGCACGGCGAGACCCTGCCCGTCTGGCGCATCCACCGCCATATCGGGATGGGCGGCGACCAGCTGGTGGAGGCGCTCGTCGGAGAGGAGGTCGAGCGCGAGCGGGGCGACGACATCCGCTCGGCGGAGAAGGCGCTCTACCTGGCCCTGATCGAGGAGGTGGAGCCGCTGCCGGGCGCACGCGGCCTGATCGAGGACCTGCGCCGCCGCGGCCACGCCGTGGTGCTCGCGAGCTCGGCCAAGCCCGACGAGGTGGAGCACTACCTCGACCTGCTCGACGCTCGCGAGCTTGCCGACGGCTGGACCACCAGCGCCGACGTGGAGGCCACCAAGCCCGAGCCCGACCTGGTTCGGGCGGCGGTCGACAAGGCCGGCGGCGGCGCGGCCGTGATGGTCGGCGACTCCACCTGGGACTGCGAGGCCGCCAAGCGTGCGGGGCTCGAGACGGTGGCCGTGCTCACCGGCGGCTTCGCCGAGCAGGAGCTGATGGACGCCGGAGCGCGCTGCTGCTTCCACTCGATCGAGGAGCTGCGGGGCGCCCTCGACGAGACTCCGCTCGGCCGCGCCTGAGCTCCGTCAAGATCTCGCCATGGCCGACAGGCTGGGCAGCTATCGGGCCAAGCGCGACTTCGAGAAGACGGCGGAGCCGAGCGGGCGAGGGCGCGGCGAGCGCCGCGGCGCGCCCCGGTTCGTGGTCCAGGAGCACCACGCCCGCCGCCTGCACTGGGACCTTCGGCTCGAGCACGAGGGCACGCTCGTGTCCTGGGCGCTGCCACGCGGGATCCCCGCGCATCCCGACGAGAACCGCCTCGCGGTGCACACGGAGGACCATCCCCTCGAATACCTCGAGTTCGAGGGCGAGATCCCGAAGGGCGAGTACGGCGCGGGCACGATGGCGGTCTGGGACCGGGGCACCTTCGAGGCGGAGAAGTTCCGCGCCAACGAGGTGATAGCCACCTTTCACGGGGAGCGCGTACGCGGCCGCTACGCGCTCTTCCAGACGCGGGACAGGGACTGGCTGATCCACCGCATGGACCCGCCGGAGGACCCGGGATACGAGCCGATGCCGGAGCGCCTGGCGCCGATGCTCGCGAAGAGCGGGAGCCTGCCGCGCGACGAGCGGCGGTACGGCTTCGAGGTCAAGTGGGACGGCATCCGCACCGTCCTGTTCTGCGATCACGGCCACCTCGCCCTCCAGGGGCGCAACTTCACCGACTTCACGCCCCGCTATCCGGAGGTGCGCGGGCTGGCGGGCGAGCTCGGGGCGCGCCGGCTGATACTCGACGGGGAGATCGTGGCCTTCGACGACGCCGGTCGCCCGAGCTTCGAGCGCCTCCAGGCGCGCATGCACCTCGCCTCGGACTCCGCGGTCAAGCGACGCATGCGCGACATCCCGGCCACCTACGTGATCTTCGACCTGCTCTACCTCGATGGCCGCTCCACGATGAGCCTCCCCTATCAGGAGCGCCGCGAGCTGCTGGAGCGGCTCGAGCTCGAGGGGCCCGCCTGGCGCACCCCGTCCTACCAGCGCGGCGAGGGCAGCGCCCTGCTCGAGGCCACCGCGCGGCTGGGCATCGAGGGCATCGTCGCCAAGCGGCTCGACTGCGCCTACGAGCCCGGCCGCCGGGCCGGCGGCTGGGTCAAGGTCAAGAACGTCTGCATGCAGGACGTGGTGATCGGCGGTTGGACGCCCGGAGAGGGCGGGCGCAGCGGCCGGCTTGGAGCGCTCGCGGTCGGGACCATGGACGCGGGCACGCTGGTGTACGCGGGCAAGGTCGGCACGGGCTTCACCGAGACCACGCTCGGCGCGCTCGCCCGAGAGCTCGAGCCGCTTCGTCGCGACACCAGCCCGTTCGACGGGCGCCAGCCGCCCAAGGGCACGATCTTCGTGGAGCCGCGGCTCGTTGCCGCGGTCGAGTTTCGCGAGTGGACCAAGAGCGGGACCCTGCGCGCGCCCTCCTTCAAGGGCCTGCGCCCGGACAAGGATCCGCAAGATTGCGACCGTGAGGAAGGGTAAGGCGGTGTCGGCGGGGTAAGTTTCATTACATGCCACGTGCGATCTGGAGCGGCGCGATCAGCTTTGGGCTGGTCAAC
>DASQNF010000211.1:0-4811 GCA_035645115.1 Thermoleophilaceae bacterium
CGAGGGTCACGCTCGACACCGCCGACCTGGCGAGCAGCCCCGGCCGCGGCGGGTCGACCCGGCGGCCGCGGACGATCGCGCTCGCGCGCTCCCGGGTGGAGCTCAAGCGCGCCGGCGAGGCGCGCATATGGCTGCGGCCGGGCCCGCGGGCGCGCCGGCTGCTCGCCCGCAGGCGGCGCTCGCTCGACGTCCGGATCCTCGTCTCAGGCCTCGACGGCGCCGGCAGGCGGGTGGGCGCGGCGCGGCTGGCGCGCGTCGGGCGCCGCTCCACCGGCTAGGCGTCCAGAGCGCCCGTCGGGCTCTCGAGCCCCCGCACGCGGACCGGCGACAGCGCGCCCGCTACGGTCGCTCCATGGCCACCGCGGCCCCGCACGAGCGTCGTCCCGGGCCCGGTGCGCCGGGGGTGCTCGCACCCGACGGCCCCGCCCACGTGGCCGTGGTCTCCTTTCTGGCCGCCCGCGCCGCCCCCACGGGCGGATTCTGGATCGCGCTGGCGGGGGGCGTGGCGCTTGCGAGGGTGGCCGAGCGCCGCGGCGCGCGGCTCGGGTTCGGCGCCAGCATCGCGGCGATGCTCGAGACGGTGGCCATCATCGGCCCGGCGCGCTTCGGCATCCCGCTGACCCAGGCGGTCACGGCGCCGCTGCTCGGCCGCCTCGAAGCGCGCGGGGTGGCCGCCTGGATCCAGGTCGGCGCGTGCGCGCTCCTGCGCCTGCTCCACAACAGCGCGACCACGGCGTTCTTCATCTGGGTGATCGCCGGCGGCCTCGACGCCTACGCCGGAACCTACGACGCGGTCGGCCGCCGGCTCGGCCTCGAGGTCGGCACGGCTGAGGCGCTCGCGCTCACCGCGGCCGGCCTGCTCGCCTGGGCGGCCTTCGCGAGCGTGGTCCAGGTGCTCGTCTACCGGCGAGGGCTGCGCGACTGGGAGGCTCGGGCGTCCGCGGCCACCGGCCTGCCCGCCACGGCGCTCCCGCCGCCCGCGGGGGCCGCCGCTTCGCCCGCCGCGCGCCGGGCGCCCCGCCGGCGCTGGCGTCCCGGCGTTGTGAGCGTGCTCGCCCTTGCCGGCTTCGTGACCCTGCTCGCCACCACCCACTGGCTCGCGCTGGCCGCGGTGGCCGCCGCGCTCGCGCTCGCCTGGGCGCTGGCTCCCACCGATCGCGAGCCCGTGCCCACCGGGCTGCTGTTCGCGGCGATCCTGGCCGGCGGCGCGCTGATCTTCGCCGTCGGGGCGGGGCTCGGCGCCGAACAGGTCCTGAGGCGCAGCTCGCGCGCCGCCCTGCTCGTGCTGGTGGCCACCTGGATGCGCGCCGCCGCGGGGGCGGAGGGCCTGCGCGCGGTGTTCCACGCGCTGCTCGGGCGGCTGCGCCGAGCTCCCTCGGTTGCCGAGGCTGCACGCGTGCTCGACGGGATCGACTCCGAGCGCCGCCTGGCGGCGGCCGGGCGCTCGCTCGCGGCGGAGCTCGGCGAGGTGGCGAAACGTCCGCTTGCGCTGCTCGACGCCGTGCTCGGCTGGGTGGTCCGCGAGTCCCTACGCCGGGACGCGCGCGGAGAGCAGGAGGTTGTAGAAGAGCGCCGCCGGGAGCCGCGGCTCTAGCAGCGAGCGATCGAGCGACTGCAGCAGCAGGTAGCCGCGATGCGCGTACACGCGCCAGGCCCAGGGAACATCGTCGGGGTCGGCGCTCGCCTCGAGCGTGCGGTTGACCCAGCCGAACAGGCCGGCCACGAGCTCCTCGCCCTGCACGCGCACACGCTCGAGCCCCGCCTGGCGCGCGTGGGCCGCGAGCTCGCCGGGAGTGAATGCGTGTACGTCCACCACGCCCTCGAGCCGCTCCTCCTCGCCGGCGCCGTCGCCGTTCGACGCCGAGCGCGGCGCCGCCCCCATCACCGCCCGCCAGACCGGCGCCAGCGCGCCGGCGCCGCGCTTGGGCATCGCCGCGATCCGGTCCCCGTAGCGCGACGGCTCGCCGCAGAACGCGAGCACACCGCCCGGACGCAGCACGCGCCGGAACTCGCAAAAGGCGCCGGCGAGGTCGGGCAGGTGGTGGAGCACGGCGTGGCCGAACACGAGGTCGAACGAGCCGTCCTCGAAGGGCAGCTGCGAGGCATCGCAGGCGGCGGTCTCGACCCCCTCGCCGAGCTCCGCGGCCGAGCGCTCGAGCGCACGCAGCATGCCGGGCGAGATGTCGGTGGCCACCGCTCGCTCGATCACGCCCGCGCGCAGCAGGTTGAGCGTGAAGTAGCCGGTGCCGGCGCCGATCTCGAGCGCGCTGCGGTAGCGGCCCGGCTCGTGGCCGAGCGCCTTGCGCAGCTTGCCCACCACCTGCGCCTGCCCGACCGCGCCGTAGCCGATGCCCCACTTCGAGTCGTAGTGGAAGGCGGCGAGGTCGTGGTAGCGGGCGTTCGCGTGGCGGATGCTCTCGGCGCTCCGCGGCGTCATGCGCGCGCAACCCTAGTGCCTACACTCAGCCGCCCGATGGAGCAGACGGTCCAGAGAGCCCAGCCCGACGGCGTGCCTCCGCTCGAGCTGACCGGGGAGCGCACGCTGCCCGACGTGCCGGCGGAGAACTACTGGTTCCGGCGCCATCTCGCGGTCTACGAGTGGGTCGCCGAGCGCTGCCGCGGGCTCCACGTGGTCGACATGGCCTGCGGCGAGGGCTACGGCGTGGAGGTGCTCGCCCGGCGAGCCCGCACCGTCACGGGCGTGGACGCGAGCCCCGAGGCGCACGCGCACGCGCGGCTCAAGTACACGCGCCCGGGCGTGCGCTTCCTGCGCGACCTGGTCGAGAGCCACGAGGAGCGCTGCGACGCGCTCGTCTTCCTGCAGACGATCGAGCACGTGCAGGATCCCGAGGCCGTGCTGCGGCGCTTCAAGGAGCTGGCCGGCGTGGTCTACGTGTCCACGCCGAACGTGCTTACGCTCGCGCCTCCCGGCGCGGAGCGCTCCGACAATCCGTGGCACCTGAGGGAGTACCGCGCCGAGGAGCTGCGCGAGCTCTGCCAAAGCGTGTACGGGCGGGTGGAGATGCTCGGCGTGTTCCACGCGCGCATGCTGCGCGCCCACGAGCTGGCGCTGCGGGCCGGCTGGGACCGGGTGCATGCCGCGCTCGGCATCACGCGCCCGTTCTACGAGCGCTTCGTCCCGGCCATCTCGGCGCGCGACTTCGCGTTGCGCGCGGGCCCGCTCGAGCGGGCGCTCGACTTCGTCGCCGTGCTTCGCCCTTGAGGCGCGGACCACGCTCGCTGTCGGCGTGAGCGCCGCCCGGCCGGGCGCGCTCGCGCTCGTGCTCCACTCGCACATGCCCTACGTGGAGGGGTTCGGCACCTGGCCGTTCGGCGAGGAGTGGCTCTGGGAGGCCACCTCCTGCGTGTATCTGCCGCTGCTCGAGGTGATCGACGGCGCGCCGCTCACGGTGGGCCTGACCCCGGTGCTGTGCGACCAGTTCGAGGCGATGCGCGGCGAGCCCGGCGAGCGCTACCTGCGCTTCCTCGACGAGGTGCGCGCGGCGATCCACGCCGAGGACGCGGCCGGCCTCGAGCGCGGCGGCGAGCCGCGGCTGGCGACGGAGGTGCGCCGGGCGGCGGGCGACTACGTGCGCGCCCATGAGCGCTTCGAGTCAGCCAACCGCGACCTGCTCGGGGCGTTTGCGGCACTCGAGCGGGTGGAGCTCTGGACCTCGTCGGCCACCCACGCGCTGCTGCCGCTGCTCGCCACCGGAGCCGGCATGCGGCTGCAGCTAGCCAGCGGATCGGCATCGCACGTGCGCCGCTTCGGCGAGTGGGGCGGCGGCCTCTGGCTGCCCGAGTGCGCCTACGCGCCCGGGCTCGAGCGCGACCTCGCCGACCACGGGGTGCGCGCCTTTTGCGTCGACCAGACGCTCGTGCCCGGGTTCGACCACCTGCGTCCGCTTGCAACCGAGGCCGGGCCGACCGCGGTGCCAATCGACTGGGCCAGCGTGGAGCTCGTGTGGAGCGAGCGCCACGGCTATCCGGCGAGCGACGCCTACCGCGACTACCACCGGCGCACGATCCACGACCTGAAGCCCTGGAACAACGCCGGGGGCGCCTACGACCCCGAGGCCGCGCTCGCGCTCGCGCGCGAGCACGCGCGCGCCTTCGTGGCAGCGAGCGCCGCACGGCTCGAGGCGAACGGGGGCGGCCTGCTCTGCTGCGCGCTCGACACGGAGCTGCTCGGCCACTGGTGGTACGAGGGGCCAGCGTGGCTGGCGGCGGTGGTGGAGGAGGCGCCGGCACGCGGACTAGAGCTCGTGACCGTCTCCGAGGGGATCGAGCTCGTCGAGCCCGCGCGCGGGACGCTCCAGGCCTCGACCTGGGGGAGGGGCAAGGACCTCTCGACCTGGGACTCGCCGCCGGTGGCCGAGCTGACGTTCGCGGCGCGCTCCGCCGAGCTTCGCACCGTGGCGGCCGCGGCCCGGCGCTCCGAGCCGCGCGCGGCGCTCGCGCGGGCCGCGCGCGAGCTGCTCGCGCTGCAGTCGAGCGACTGGCCCTTCATGGTCGCGCGCGAGCTCGCCTCCGACTACCCGCTGCGGCGGCTAGAGGGCCATACCCGCGACCTCGACGCCGCCCTGAGCGCTCTGACAGACTCCGCTGCCGCGCCGGAGCCGCGGCTCCGCAACCTCGCGCCCGACCTCGACCTAGCCTCGCTCACCACCCCCTAGCGGCCACCGCAGTGCGCGTCCTGATCCTGTCATGGGAGTACCCGCCGCTGATCGAGGGCGGGCTTGCGCGCCACGTGCGCAAGCTGGCCGAGAACCTCGCGGTGCAGGGCCTCGACGTGCACGTGCTCGCGCGCG
>DASQNF010000212.1:0-17196 GCA_035645115.1 Thermoleophilaceae bacterium
AACGCCGGCACCCACCTCGACGTGTCGGCGCCCGGTGGCGGGGCGGACGCCCCGAACACCGACAGCCTGTGGGACGCGGCGCATTGCCGCGCCGATTCCTTCGGCAGGTCGATCTACCAGCAGACCTTCACGCGCGGCATACGCCGCTTCGGGCTGCCGGGCGGCTACGAGGGCACCTCGATGGCGAGCCCTCACGTGGCAGCGATCGCGGCCCTCGTGATCGCCACGGGGCGGCTCGGCGCGAACCCGAGCCCGCGCGCGGTCGAGGAGCACCTCGAGGCCACCGCCCGTCCCACCGACCGCCCGGACCGCTACGGGGCCGGGCTCGTGGACGCAGCCGCCGCCCTCCGTCCCTAGCACTGCGAAAGGACGCGGCGGGCGGTACCCGGGCGACGGAGGAGCGGCGGTCGCCGAGCGCTACGTCGTCCGAATGATCATCACGCTGCACGGGGCGTGATGGGAGATCTTGTTCGGCACGCTGCCGAGCAGGAAGCGCTTGGCGCCGGTCATGCCCTTGTTGCCCACCACGATCAGATCGGCCCTCTGCTCCTCCGCGACGTCGAGGATCGCGTCGGCCGGGTCGCCCTCGCGCGCGTGGGTCTCCACCTCGAGCCCGAGCGCCTCGAGGCTCTCGGCGGCGCTGGCGAGGGTGTCGCTCACGTCCTCGCGCGGGTTGACCATCCACTGGAGGTCGTCGGGCACCTGGTCGCTTTCCTCCCGCGAGCGCCCGTCCGGGACAGGCTCGTAGGCGCTCACGAGATGGATCTTCGCCCCGAGTCGCCTCGCCAGCTCCGTGGCCTGGCGCACCGCCTCGCCGGCGGTGTCAGAGCCGTCCGTCCCCACCACCATCGAACCGAACACAGAGTCTTCTCCCGGATTGCGAGGCCAGCGCCGGCTGCTGATCATAGTTCGATTGGCCGCGATGCCGAGGAGCGGCTAGGGTTTTGGTGTGATGACCACACCTACACGGTGTCTGGCCGTGGACGACCATCCCACCGTGAGGCAAGGACTGGCCCTCATGTTCGGGCATGCCCCGGACCTCGAGCTGGTCGGGAGCGTGGAGAGCGGCGAGGAAGTGGTCGAGGCCGTGCGCCGCCTGCGCCCGCAGGTGGTGATCATGGACGTGCGCCTGCCCGGCATCGATGGCATCTCGGCGGTAAAGCGCATCGCCGAGGTGGCGCCCGAGGTCCAGACGGTCATGTTCTCCGCATACGGGGACAAGCGCCTGCTCTCGGACGCGATCGCCGCCGGCGCGCGCGGCTACGTGCTCAAGGGCTCGCCGCCCGAGGACCTGCTGCGTGCGATCCGCACGGTCACCAGCGGCAAGCCGTTCGTCGACCCCTCGCTCTCGCCATCGCTCCTGATGTCGCACGTGGGCGCGGACGCACCGCTCTCGGAGCGCGAGCGGGAGATCCTCCAGCTTCTGGCCGAGGGTCTCCACACCGAGGAGGTGGCGAGGCGGATCGGGCTCTCGAGCGAGACCGTTAAGTCCGACACCAAGCGCGCCATCCTCAAGCTGGAGGCGGACACGCGCGTCCATGCGGTGGCGATCGCTCTGCGTCAGGCCATGATCGAGTAGCGAGCGTAGGCCGGGGCGATGGAGATCCCGCGCTTCTGGATCGTCGTCCAGGTCCTGATCGTGCTCTTCGTGCTGATCGGCGCTGCGATCGCGATCACGAAGCTGGCCTGAGCGGCGGCGCCTCGTCCTCCGCGGGCGCGAGCTGGCGCTCGATGTCCTCGGGCAGGTCGATCTCCGCGCGCCTTCGCTCCGCCTCCGCCTCGTCGAGCGGCTTGACCCAGAACTCCTCTACGCAGATCACGATCAGCGCCAGGATCGGCACGGCCACGAACAGTCCGACGAAGCCGAACAGCTGCCCCACCACCACCACCCCGATCGCTATCAGCGCCGGGTGCATGCGGGTGCGCTGCGCCATCACGATCGGGATCGTCACGTTGCTCTCGAGCTGCTGGACGACCGTGTAGACCACCAGCGTGAGGAGCGCCTTGCCCGGCGAGTCGGTGAACGCGAAGAGCACCGGCGGGATCGCTCCCGCGATCGCCCCGAAATAGGGCACCACCACGAGCAGGGCGGACAGCACCGCGAAGAAGATCGCGAAGTCGAGCCCGATCAGGGTGAGCCCGATCCAGAGCAGGACGAACGTGACGAACATGTCGATCGCCACGCCTTCCATCCACCCGATCCAGGCGGTGCGCACGCGCCCGAGCACCTGGCGCGCGTGGGCCCGGCGCGGCGGCGGGAAGAGGCTCATCAGCCCGTTCACGAGCGGCTCGGGCCGGACCGCCATGTAGTAGGCGGTGATCAGGATCAGTATCAGCGCCGCCGCGATCCCCGCCACGTTCAGGCCGATCGAGGTGATCGGGCCGATCAGCCGCTCCGGGTCGTCGGTGTACTTCTCGACGAAGCGCTGGACCTTGTCGCCGACAGTCCCCGGGTCCTCACCCGTGATGTCGGCGTACTCCCCCTCGAGGTCGTCGACGATCCGGGGCACGTCGTCCACGAACTCCTCCGACTGATCGATGAACGGGGGGATCAGCAGGTAGACCACGAGCCCGACCGCGGCCACCCCGCCGAGCAGCGCGCCCAGCGCGCCGAGCGCACGCGGCAGCTTGCGGCGCTCGAGCCGGGTGGCGGCCGCGGCGAGCGGGATGGCGAAGACGATCGTGACGAGGATCGCCAGTAGCAGCGTGACGAGCTGGCGGAAGAGCAGGCCGAAGAGCAGCAGACCAGCGGCCAGGAGGACCGCGCGGTACGCGACCTGCGGCGACGCTGTCCGACCCTCGCTCACGTCTGCTGCTTACGGTACCGCCGGCAGGCGCAGCACGAAAAAGCCCCGGGGGTTGTTCGCCCCGGGGCTCCTGTCAAGCCACGTGCCCGGTCAGGTGCGGCGCTCGAGGTCGGCCACATCCTTGGCCTTCTCCTCGACCTTGTCCTGGGCCTCTTTCAGCTTCTCCTTCTCCTCGCCCTTGCGCTCCTCGCGCCGGCCCTTGGCCCGCATCGAGCTGTCGCCGGTGAGGTCGCCCGCAGCCTTCTTCGCGCGTCCGCTCATCTTGTCGAAGATGCTCATGCCCGCGGCTCCATTCGTCGCCTACGTGCTCGGGGTACCCGGACGTTTCCGGGCGAAACTCCGCCCACGGCGGGCTAGCGCTGACACGCGGCCGGGTCGGTCCGGGCGCGCGATTAGCCTGGCCGCCGTGCGCGTGATCGTCGCCCGCTGCTCGGTGGAGTACTCAGGCCGGCTGAGGACGCGGCTGCCCGAGGCGGTTCGCCTGATCATGGTCGGCGCCGACGGCGGCGTGTCGATCTGGCACGACGGCGGATCCGCCGTCAAGCCCCAGAACTGGATGAGCGCGCCCACCCTGATCGAGGAGCGACCCGGCTCGATCAGCGTTCGCAAGCTCGGTGGCGAGGACCAGCTCGAGATCCGGATCGGCGAGGTGGTCTCCGACGTGACGCACGACATGGGCGAGGCCGCCGCGCTCGAGAAGGAGGGCGTCGAGCGCGAGCTGCAGGAGCTCCTCGCGGACGCGCCGCACCGTTGCGGCGAGGGGCTGCGCCTGCTGCGACGCGAGTGGCCCACCGACATCGGGCCCGTCGACCTCATGTGCCGTGACGAGCTGGACGACTTCGTGGCCGTCGAGATCAAGCGGATCGGGACGATCGAGGCCGTCGAGCAGCTCAGCCGCTACCTCGAGCGGATCCGGACCGAGCCCGGGCTCGGCCGCTGCCGCGGGATCCTCGTGGCCCAGGCGATCAAGCCGCAGGCGCGCAGGCTCGCCGAGGCGCGCGCGATCGAGTGCGCCGAGGTCGACCTCGCGGTCCTGCGCGGCGAGCGCGAGCCGGACCTGACGCTGTTCGCGGCGTAGCCCACCTAAGGCACCGGGAACCCGCGCTCGCGCATCCCCCGCTCGATCTCGGCGATCACGGTCTCGAGCACCTTCACGCGCGCGAAGCGCTTGGAGTCCCCCTCCACCAGGTGCCAGGGCGCGAGCTCGTGGTCGGTGCGCTCGAGCATGATCTCCACGGCCTCGAGGTAGTCGGCCCGGCGCGCGCGGTTTCGCCAGTCCTCCGCGGTGATCTTCCACTGCTTGAGCGGGTCCTTCTCGCGCTTGCGGAACCGCTCGAGCTGCTCCTCGTCGGAGATGTGCAGCCAGAGCTTGATCAGCAGGGTCCCCTCGATGCAGATCGAGCGCTCGTTCTCGACGATCGCCTCGTAGCCCCGTTCGACCTGCTCCGGCGTCGCGAGGCCCTCAACCTTCTCCACCAGCACCCGGCCGTACCAGGAGCGGTCGAGGATCGTCATTCCGCCGTCGCCGGGCAGCGCCGGCCAGAAGCGCCAGAGGAAATGGTGGCGCTTCTCGTCCGGCGTGGGCGCCCCGTACGCGGCCACGCGCACGTGCCGCGGGTCGAGCGGCTCGACCAGGCGCTTGAGCGCGCCGCCCTTGCCGGAGGCGTCCCAGCCCTCGAGCAGCACGCACACCGGCGGCCCGAGGAGCTCCTCGTAGCCCTGGAGCTTCCCGCCGAGCGCGAGCCGCAGCCGGGTCAGGCGACGCTGGCCCGCCCCGAGCCGCTCCGACTCCTCGGCCTTCGAGAGCGACAGCGAGAGGTCGAGCGAGTCGAGCCGCCCCATCAGGGCACCAGCCCCGCGAGCTCGTCCAGGCGCCGCTCCACGTCCTCCGGCTCCTCCGAGTCGAGCCGGAAGATGCAGCGATCCACGCCCACCGAGCGCAGGCGCTCGATCGCCCGCTCCTCCGGCTTGGCGCCGAAGACCGACACCGGCACGCGCCGCCCGGCGCGCTCGCGCAGCTCGGCGATCCGCGCTTCGAGCCACTCCACGCCCTTGATCCGGTTGGGCATCCACTCGTCCCCGTAGGCCACCACGCGACCGATCACCTTCTCCCCGACTCCACCCACGATCACGGGCGGGTGCGGTCGCTGGAGCGGCTTCGGCCACGACCAGATGCGCTCGAACGCCACGTGCTCGCCCGAGTAGGAGGCCTCGTCCTCGGTCCAGATCGCCTTCATGGCCTCGACCCGCTCGCGCAGGATCGAGAAGCGCCGGCGCGGATCCGTGCCGTGGTTCGCCATCTCCTCGCGGTTCCAGCCCGCCCCTACGCCGAACAGGAAGCGGCCGCCGGAGAGCACGTCCAGCGAGGCCACCTCCTTGGCGGTCACGATCGGATCGCGCTCGATCACGAGGCAGACGCCGGTGCCGAGCCCGATCCGCGTGGTCGAGGCGGCCGCGGCGCCGAGCGCCACGAACGGGTCGTGGGTGTGGCTGTATTCGCGCGGAAGCTCGCCGCCGCCCGGGTAGGGCGTGTGGCGGGATGCGGGGATGTGGGTGTGCTCGGGAAAGAAGAGCCGACCAAAGCCGCGCTCCTCCGCAAGCTGCGCAAGCCGCCCCGGCTCGATCGTGTAGGCGGTGGGGAAGATGAACAGGCCTAGCTCCACGCCAGCTCCAAGCGCTCGAGCCCGTAGATGCCGTGGATGGAGCCGAGCTCGGGCTCGCCAGCGAGTGCGAGGCCCGGCATCCGCTCGGGCAGGAACGCGAGCGCCTCCTGGAGCTCCGCGCGCGCCAGGTTCGCGCCGAGGCAGTAGTGGATGCCGGCGCCGAAGGTGAGCGGCTTGGCGGCGCCGCGCTCGGCGAGGATGTCGAATGCCTCCGGGTCGCCCTCCACCCCGTCGCGGTTCGCGGCGAACGAGCACACCATCACGACCGTGTCCGCGGGAAACACGACGTCGCGGTAGCTCACCTCCTCGTGGAGCAGCCGCGCGGTGAACGGGGTGATCGGCTCGTAGCGCAGCAGCTCCTCCACCGCCCGCGGCGCCAGCTCCGGGCGCGCGGCGAGCAGCTCCCACTGGTCCGGGTGCGCCGCGAACGTGCGCAATCCGTGGGCGAGCTGCGACTGGGTTGTGTCCACGCCGCCCACGAGCACGTTCAGCACGAGGTTCATGCACTCGACCTCCGAGAGCCGCTCGCCCTCCTGCTCGGCGGCGATCAGCGTCGAGATCAGGTCCTCGCCGGGCTCGTCCTTGCGCCGCTCGATCAACGCGCCGGCCCACTCGTAGAACTCCGCGCAGGCGCGCTCCACCGCCTCGAGCTCGTTCATCAGGACGTGAGGGTCGAACTGGCCCTGGATCAGGTTCGACCACTCGTGCAGCTTCGGCGCGTCCTCGAGCGGCGCGCCCATTACGGTCGCGATCGTCAAGGACGGGTACGGCTTGGCGAACTCGCTCACGAACTCGCAGGCGCCGCGCTCCGCCAGCGGCGCCCAGAGCAGCTCGAGAAACTCGCGCATGGCCGGCCGCCAGCGGTCCGCGGCGCGCGGCGTGAAGGCCGGGTTCACCAGACCGCGCAGGCGCCCGTGAGCGGCGCCGTTCGTGTGGAGGATGTTGCGGCGCATCTGCTCGAGCAGCGGCCCCTCGGGAACCTCGAACATCTCGGCGATGCGCATGCCCGGGAAGCTCGCGCTGCGCGTGCGCAGGAAGAAGCTCGCCGCCTCGCGGTCGAGTACCACGAACCCGATCGGCGAGGTCGCGACCCAGTGTTGCGAGCGAAGCTCTCCGATCACCTCGTGTAGGCGCTCGCCCTTCAGGTCGGGGCCCAGGTAGTCGAGCACCGGAAGTTCGAGATCCGTAACCAGCGCCATGTCCGGCGGACACTACCCTTGACGAGAATGAGCTTCCTGTTCCGACACAAGACCGAGCTGCCCGATCCGGGCGAGGCCCTCCCCGGCCGCGATCAGCGGCCATTCCACGTCCCGGACACGCACTTCGTGCTCGGCACGCCGCTCGAGCCGCCGTTCCCCGAGGGCGTCGAGACTGCGATCTTCGGCATGGGCTGCTTCTGGGGCGCCGAGAAGGGGTTCTGGGAGGCGCCCGGCGTCTACACCACGGCCGTGGGCTACGCGGGCGGGCACACGCCCAACCCCACCTACGAGGAGGTGTGCAGCGGCCGCACCGGGCACAACGAGGTCGTGCTCGTGGCCCATCGGCCGGAGGAGATCCCCTACGAGGAGCTGCTGCGGCTGTTCTGGGAGGGACACGACCCGACTCAGGGAATGCGACAGGGCAACGATGTCGGCACCCAGTACCGCTCCGGGATCTACACCGCATCCGACTCGCAACGCGAGGCTGCGCTCCAGTCCCGCGAGCGGTACGCGGAACGGCTCGCGGCGGCCGGCTACGGGGAGATCACGACTGAGGTCGTGGACGCTCCCGAGCTCTTCTACGCGGAGGACTACCACCAGCAGTACCTCGCCAAGGTGCCGAACGGCTACTGCGGTCTCGGTGGCACGGGCGTGAGCTGCCCGGTCGGAGCTCTTTGATGTGATCCGGGGCTCAGGCCCCGGAGGCGCGCGGGCGGCTGGCCGGCCGAGGGTCGATCAGCTCAGCAGGCGCCCCATCAGCTTGAGGCGCTCGTCGGCCTCGTCCGGCCAGCGCTCCACGTCCGCCGGCCACCACGCCCAGTCGTCGTGCTCGTGGTCAGGTACGGGCTCGCAGCCGGCCGGCACGGTGGCGAGCCCGACCAGCATCGCCATCCCGTTCTGCAGGCGGACGAGCGCCTCCACCGTCAGGCGCTCGGGCTCGAGTCGCCACTCCTCCTCGAGCTCGCGCGCGAGCGTGCGGGCGGGGCTCTCGCCGATGTCGACCGCTCCCCCAGCGCCGAGCGCCCAGCGGTTCGCCCAGGTCGACACCCATCCCGCCCGCCGGCCCGCGAGCCAGCGCCCGTCCTCGGCGCGGACCACGCAGAGCGCGGTCATGCTCCCCGAGGCGTCGTCGAGCAGCCGCAGCGCCCAGCGCACCGGCTGCAGCTCGAGCATCAGCCGGCCGGCGTCCGTGCTCCAGCCGGCGAGCCGCGTGGCCATGCCGTCGTGGGCGGGAGAGCCGCGCCCGCGCAGGTCGCTCACCGCGTGGTCGGCCGCGCGCTCGCTCGCGGCGCCCGGCTCGTACACGTCCTCTCGCCAGCGCACCTCGACCTGCTCGGGCCGCCAGGGCCCGCGGGCGAGCATGCCGGGGGGCTGGGTCACGCTTCCAATCTAGCCTCCGCAGGTGGTCCGGCCCGGCGTGCCGTGAAGCAACGCGCGGCTCGGCCGCCTGCGCCGCGATCCGCGGTCGGCGCGAGCGCGCGGCTCAGCCCGCGCGCTCAGACCGCCGCCGCGGCACGTCCGACATGCTCGCCGTCCTTGCGGCTCAGCACCGACAGGAACGCGGCCACCACGCGCGCGTCGAACTGCGTGCCGACGCAGCGCAACAGCTCCCCGCGCGCCGTGCGCTTGTCCATCGCCGCGCGGTAGACACGATTGGCCGTCATGGCCTCATACGCGTCGCCCACCGCGAGGATCTTCGCCTCGAGCGGGATCTCGGCGTCGGCCAGGCCCGCCGGGTAGCCACGCCCGTCGGGGCGCTCGTGATGGGCGACGATCCAGCTGCGCAGGTCCTCGAGTCCGCGTCCGTTGAGGATCTGAGCGCCGATCTCCGGGTGGGTGCGGATCTTGGCTCGCTCCGAAGGATCGAGCGCCGCGGGCTTCTGCAGGATCGCGTCGGGCAGGCCCATCTTGCCGATGTCGTGGAGGACGCCGGCCACCTCTACCCGCGTAACGCGATCCGCGGGCAGGCCGAGCTCAGCGGCGATCTGGCGGCAGTAGAGGCCCACCGTCCGCGAGTGGTCGGCGGTTCCGCTGTCGCGCAGGTCGAGCGCCTCGGCCAGGGAGAGCAGTGTGGCCAGCTGGACCTCGTCTGCGCCGCGCCCCCCGTCGGGCGCGAAGATCGCGGATATCTCCGGATTGAAGATCACGCTGCGATTGCGACCGAGCGCCTTGGCCGCGTAGAGCGCCTGGTCAGCCGCCTCGATCACCGCATCGGCCGAGCGACCGTGGTCGGGCCAGGTGGCCACCCCGAACGAGAACGTGAGATCGGCCGGGTCGCCGGCGAACGCTTTCTCCGCCGCCACGCGCAGCCGCTCCGAGACGAGGTACGCCTCGTGCCCGCTCGCCTCCGGAAGCAGGATCGCGAACTCCTCGCCGCCTGTGCGCGCCACCGAGTCCATCGCGCGCCGGTGGCGCTCGAGGATCTGGCCGACGCGCACGAGTGCCGCGTCGCCGGCGCGGTGGCCGAGCCGGTCGTTCACGGACTTGAAGTGGTCGAGGTCGCCGACCACCACCGAGAAGGACGTCGCAGCGCGCTCCGCCCGGGCCAGCTCCGCGTCGAGCTCGCTGTCGAAGGCCAGCCGGTTCTTGAGGCCGGTGAGGGTGTCCGTGAGCGCTGCCTCGGAGAGGCCGCCCACGAGCTGCGTCACGTCGTAGCGAACCGAGCGCAGCAGCACCGCGGCCGGCAACAGGATGCCCACGAGCGTGATCCAGCTTCCCGCCACAGCCTCAGGGGGCGCCGAGGTCACCAGCACCGCCAGGTAGGAGACGCCCATGAGGGCGAATTGCGCGGCGGCCGGACGGACGGGAAAGAAGTAGGCGACGTAGAGCGCGATCCAGACGTACAGCAGCTCGCCCGAGAGAGAGGATCCGATTCCCCACGTCCACAGGTGGATCGATACGAGCAGCGTGCCGAGCCCCGTGGCCGCCTGGAGACGCCTGGGCCCGACCTTCTCGCAGAGCAGCAGCAGCACAAGCGCCACGCCGGCGCACACGAGCGGCACGCCGAGGCTCCGGGCGCCGAGCTGGCCGCCGGGCAGCACCGCCACCGCGAGCAGAACGAGCGCTTCGCCGCCGAAGATGCCGGCGCCCACCCGCGCGGCCGAGCGCGAGTTGGGCTCTACCGCAGCTGCGGCTGAGAGCGGCTTAGCGGTCCACACACCCATTTGTCCCGGGACGGGGGGCATGCCCGGTGTGTCGGTCGCCGTTCTCGAACGGGTGAGTCGTCAACGTGTTCGTGGCCGAATTGACTGCCGGGGCGGAGCTCGGCGAACCTGCTTCAGGCGCCGAGCTCCTCGCGCAGGGCGTCGAGCTGGGAGCGCAGCTCTGCGAGCTCGTCCTCGAGACGCTCCACCCGCGCGGTGAGCGCGCTCGCGGGGCGCTCGACCGGCTCGGCGAGCTCGCTCTCGGTGCGCTCGACCAGCTGGACCGGCGCGGCCTCGGCGCCCGCGTCGGCAGCGGCGGTGGTGGCCGCGGCGGCCTCGCCCGCGGCAGCCGGGGCCGACCGCTCGCCCTCGCCGCCGCCGAGCAGCTGCCGGTAGCGCTCCTCGCGCTGGCCCGGGCGCCGCTCCAGCCGCTCCACGAGGCGCCGCTCGATCAGGTGCTCGAGCGTCGATTGGACGTCCGCCACGCCGGCGAACGGGTGTAGCCGCTCGGTCCGCGACTTCAGCTCGCCCGGAGTCTGCGGCCCGCGCAGCATCAGCACGCACAGCAGCGAGATCTCCGCGTCGTCCAGGCCAACCGCCATGTCGAGCTTGTGCCGGTACTTCATCGTGCGCCGGTTCGACCAGCTCGCGAGCGTGGCCCACTTGCGCTGCACGAGCCCCTCGAGCGCCGCCCGGACCTCGTTCTCGCCGTAGTCCACCACCGGATCGCGGTTGGTGGACTGGTTGCAGGCGAGCCGGAGCGCGTTCAGCGTGAGCGGGTAGACGTCCGGCGTGGTGCGCTGCTTCTCGATGAGGCAGCCGAGCACCCTGATCTCGGCGGCGTCGAGCTCCATCTGGCGTGCAGCCTAGCCGCGCGAGAGCGCCGGCCGGCGCCGACGGATCACGCGGAAAGGCGCGAGCTCAGCGGCAGCGGGCGGGAACGGCTACCCGCGCGAGCACCCGTTCGAGCGAGGTGGGATGGTTGGTCATGATCCCGTCCACGCACATCCGGACAAGGCGCCGCCAGGTGGCCGCCTCGTCGCGATCGTCGGCCGAGAACCAGTTCTGCCACGCATATCCGTCCCCGTGCGCGCGCGCGACGTTCTCTGGAGTCGTGACCTGCAGCAGCGTGCCGCCGAACTCGAAGGTGATCGGCACCTGAAACGCCGCCACTCCGGCGCCGGGCGAGCCCCCGCCGAGGAGCCACGCCGCCGCGCCGTCGATCCCCGGGGCGAGGTCGATCCTCGGCGCGAGCCTGTGGAAGCGGTCGACCGCCGCCTGCTGGAAGGACGTCACGATCAGGTCGCGGCGCCGCGTGCCGCGCAGCAGGCGCGCGAGCACTTCGGCGTTCTTCACGTACTCGGCTTCCGCCTCGTCCGGTGTGCGCCCCTTGACCTCCACGTTGATCGGAGTGCGCGGGAACGCCCTCAGCACCTGGGTGAGCGTGGGCACCCGGAAGTCCGACGCCCGGAAGCCGCGCGGCGGCTGCCGGCGGCCTGTGGCGATGCCCCGCAGGCGGTAGGCCCGGCGCGGCAGGTCGTGGCTGTAGTGGTCCGCCGCGCGGGGGGCGAACCAGTAGGCGGCGTCGAGCCTGCGGATCTGGCGCAGCGTCTTCGACGCGACCGTGCCGCGACCGTTGGTCTTGCCGTTGACGGTGGTGTCGTGGATCACCACGACCTTGCCGTCGCGAGTAACGCCAACGTCGAGCTCGAGCATGTCTGCGCCAGCGCGCACGGCCTTCTTGAAGGCGTACATCGTGTTCGAGGGGAACTCGTCCTCCCCGCCCTGGTGGGCGATGTTGAGCGGGCGCGGGCTGATCCAGCGGTTGCCGGCGGCCGACGCGCCCGCCACCGGCAGTGCCGCCAGCAGCAGGCAGGCGAGGGCGAGTCCGCGCATGCCGGTCACGCTAACACGCCGGCTGCCATCCTCAGGCGGTGGGCGTGTACGCGCGCATATTCCGCACGCCGGGCGTTACGCCGATCGTCGTGGCCACGGTGATCGGCCGACTGCCGATCGGCATAAGCGGCCTGGCGATCCTGCTGTTCGTGCGCGAGACGAGCGGCTCCTTCGCCACCGCCGGCGTCTGCGCCGGGGCGCTCGCCCTGGGGAGCGCGGCAGGCGCGCCGCTGCAGGGCCGGGTGGTCGACCGCCGCGGCCACGGAAGCCTGATCCCGCTCGCGCTCGTGCACGCCACGGGGCTCGTGCTCGTGTGGGTGCTCGGCGCTGCACAGGCGCCCGACGTCGCGCTCGTCCTCGCATCGCTGGCGGCCGGCGCCGCGCTGCCGCCGCTCACGTCGGTGTTGCGCTCGCGCTGGCCGTACCTGCTCGCCCCCGAGCTGCTGCCCGGCGCCTTCGCGCTCGACTCCGTGCTCGTGGAGGTGATCTTCGTCACCGGCCCGCTCCTCACCACCGCGGTCGTGGCCACGGTCGGGCCCGAGTACGCCCTCGCGGTTTCGGCGGCGTGCGTGCTGTTCGGCACCACGATGATGCTGGCCGGCCTGCGCAACAAGCCCGGCCCCGACCGCGCCGAGCGCCTCGGGCGCGCGTTTGGCCTGGGGGCGCTCGCCGCGCCCGGGCTGCGGACCCTGGTGGCCGCGAGCGTGCCGGTGGGCTTCGCCCTCGGGACGCTCGAGGTGGTGCTGCCGGCGTTCAGCGAGGAGGAGGGGTCGAAGGCGCTCGCCGGACTGCTGCTCGCGGTCTGGTCGGCCGCCAGCGGGCTGGCCGGGCTTGCCTACGGCACGCGCGCATTCCGACTGTCCCTCGACGACCTGCACCTGCGCTTCGCCCTGCTCTTGCCACCCGCCTGTGCGGTGCTGCTGGTGGCGAGCTCACCGCTGTCGATGGCCCTGCTCGTGATCGTGGCCGGCGCGCCGGTAGCGCCCCTGATCGCGTCGCGCAACCAACTCGTCGAGCGGGTGGCCCCGCGCGGGAGCACGACAGAGGCGTTCACCTGGCCGCTGACGGCGCTCGTCGGCGGCGTCGCGCTCGGGGCCGCCACCGCTGGAGCTCTCGTCGAGGCCTATTCGTGGAGCGCGGGCGTGGGCGCCGGCGCGGCGGTGTCCGCGCTCGGCGCGCTGGTTCTCGTGGTGCGGCGCGGCACGCTCGTGCCGGGCGTGCCCGTGGCTACTTGAGGATCGCGCCGACCCGCTCGGCCTGCTCGCCGAAGCGATCGATGTCCCGGCTCACGCTCCTGCTCGTCTTGCCGACGCTCTCGCTCGCCTTGCCCACCTTCTTCGCCACCTTCTTCACGGACTTCGCGTCCACATTCGGCACCGACGGCGGCTTGGGCATCGACGGGCGCTTCGGCAAGGACGGGGCCTTCGGCTTGGGCATGTTCCGCGGCAGCGTCACCCCGAGCACCTTGCGGCGTGGTCGCCGGTTCTTGAGCGCGATCGCGGCGACCACGGTGCCGGCCACGCCCACCGCTGCGGCGCCCACGGCCAGCGCGGGTCCCTTCGCCTTGCTCACGGCTCCGCCGGCGGCGCTCTGGAGCTTCTCCGCAGCCCCGCTGCCGTTGGTGCTCCCGCTGTTCCCGCGCGCGGCGTTGGCGCTCGAGCGGGTGCCGGTGGTCGGACGCGAACGCGACGAGGCGCTCGGCTTCGTGCGTGTTGCGGCCTTGGCGCGCGTGGACGTGGGCTTCGAGCGACTCGTGGCCTTGGCACGCGAAGCGCTCGGCTTCGACCCCGAGGCCGACTTCGACCGCGCGGCGCTCGGCTTCGAACTTGCCGCCGGCTTCGAGCGCGTCGAGGCCTTCGCCCGCGTCCCGGTCGGCTTCGAGTCCGCCGCCTGTCCGCCGGTGCTCTGCTTTGTGCGCGACGCCGACTTGCCTGCGCCCTTCTCCGCGTTCCCGGAGGACTCCGTGGCTGCCATCTACCTCACCTCGTTGCCGTAAACGTCCATGCCGATTCCCGGCTACCCAAACGATTGGCAGCGTAACCGCCTGCAAGCCAGACGCCAATGCCTGCAAGCGAGCCGCCAACATCCGGCGATAGGCTCGCGCGTCATGGGAACCATCAGTGGTGCGCGCACAGTGGAGATCGACGCGCCGATCGAGCGCTGCTTCGAGATCGCTGCGAACATCGCGGACGCGCCTGATTGGCAGGGCTCGCTCAAGGACGTGGAGGTGCTCGAGCGCGACGCCGACAAGCGCGCGCTCGTCGCGGAGACCGAGTCGGACGCCAAGGTGAAGACCGTGAAGGCGCTGCTTCGTTTCTCCTACGAGGAGCCCACCGCGATCCGTTGGGTGCAGGAGAAGGGCGACACCAAGTCGCTCACCGGTTCGTGGACCTTCGAGGCCCTGGGCGCGGGCCGCACGCGCGCAACGTACGCGCTCGAGGCGGATCCCGGCCGGATGCTCGGCATGCTGCTGCGCGGCCCGGCCGAGACCAAGGTTCGCGACTTCCTGCTCGGCGATGCCGCCTCGGGGTTGAAGGCGCGCGCGGAGCGGGGCTAGCAGCGCATGGCTGATTTCACCGTCGTGAACCTGAAGCGCGACGTGCAGGACATGGCGACGAAGTTCGACATGGCGCCCGGCCTCGAGTCGCGCTTCGCGCGAGCGAATCTGGGCCTCGAGAAATCCGGCGTCAGCTACTTCAAGCTTGCGCCGGGCTTTCGGATGCCGTTCGGGCACCGCCACGGAGAGCAGGAGGAGGTCTACGTCGTGGTCTCCGGGAGCGCGCGCATCAAGCTCGACGATGAGATCGTGGAGCTCGAGCAGTGGGATGTCGTACGCATACCGGGCCACACCTGGCGAGCGCTCGAGGGCGGCGTGAACGGCGCGGAGGTGATCGCCTTTGGCGCGCCCAACACGGAGAACAAGGACGCCGAGATGCAGCCCGGCTGGTGGTCTGACTAGGGGCCGTTGCTAAGCGCTACCAAGTGGCCGCGCGGCCTCGAGCTCGAGCAGCGCGCGCTTGCGCTCCATCCCTCCGCCGTATCCGGTGAGCGCGCCGTGCGCGCCGATCACGCGGTGGCAGGGGATCACGATGACGAGAGGGTTGAGCGCATTCGCACGGCCCACCGCGCGCGCCGCGCCGGGAGCGCCGAGCGCGTGGGCGAGCTCGCGATAGCTCGTCGTGGCGCCGTACGGCACCCCGCCGAGCGCCTCCCACACCCTGCGCTGGAACGGCGTGCCGGCCGGCGCCAGCGGGAGGTCGAACTCTTTGCGCTCCCCCGCGAAGTACTCGCCGACCTGACGGCGCGTTGCCGCTAGGAGCTCGCCCTCCACCTCCCCGCCACGACACTCGCCACGACACTCGCCGAAGGACAGAGCTTTCAGTCTGTGCTCGCCCGCCACCGCGCTGAGCGGACCGAGCGGAGTGTCCATGCACGCCGCGGCCACCGGCGGGCCGGCTGGGGCGGAGGCCATGACGGTCACTGCACGAGCTGCGCCCAGAGGTGCTGAGTCGCGTACGCGCGGTAGGGCCGCCACGCTTCGGCCACGCGCGAGGCGGCCGATGGGCTGCTTTCCTGGCCCAGGCGCTCCAGTGCGCGGCGCACGCCGAGGTCCGTGGGCAGGAAGGCATCGGGGTCGCGCAGCGCGCGCATCGCCACATAGCCCGCCGTCCACGGACCGATCCCCGGGAGTGCGAGCAGGCGCCGCTCCGCGTCGGCGCGGTCCACCCCGGGATCGAGCTCGACCTCGCCCGCGTGCACCGCCGCGGCCAGTCGCACGATCGCGTGCGCCCGGGCGCGGGGCATCGGCAGCCTGGCTGGGTCGGCCGCTGCCAGCGCGTCGGGCGTCGGGAACAGCCGCCTGACGCCGCCGAGCGGGGTCTCGAGCTCCTTGCCGTAGTCCGCCGCGAGCCTGCCGGCGACGGTGGCCGCGCCGGCCACGGACACCTGCTGGCCGACGACGGCGCGCACCGCCAGCTCGCTGCCGTCCACGTGTCCGGCCACCCGTCGGCCGGGCGCACCGCGGGCGAGCCTGCCGAGCAGCTCGTCGCGGCCGAGCGCGTCCACTATCGCGTGCGGATCCGAGTCGAGGTCGAGCAGTCGCCGGCAGCGCTCCACGGCCGCGCCGAGGTCGCGAGCGTCGTCGAGCCGCAGCGTTGCGTGCACGTGGCCCTCGGCAGGGGACAGCTCTGCCACGCCCGCGCCGTGGGGCAGTCGCAGGCTGCGTCGATAGGAGCCGTTCACGCGCTCCTCGACCCCCGGGACCGCGCGGGCGCCCAGGTAGCCGAGCAGCCAGGCGCCGTCGAACGGCGCGCGGTAGGGGAGGCGGACGCTCAGGGCCCCGGCCAGCTCGGGCGAGTCGCGCACGGCCGAGCGGGCGAGGCCTCGTGGCGCCCGGGCACGGAGCTCACGTGGCGCCATCGCGTAGACCCCGCGGATCGTCTCGTTGAACTGGCGGACGCTCGCGAAGCCGGAGGCGAAGGCCACCTCGGTGATCGGGAGCGAGGTGGTCTCGAGCAGCACCCTGGCGGTCTGCGCCCGGCGCGCGCGGGCCAGTTGCAGCGGTCCCGCCCCCAGCTTCTCCACCAGCCGCCTGTGCAGGTGGCGCTCGGTGTAGCCGAGCCGCCGCGCGAGGCCGGCCACGCCCTCGCGATCGACAACGCCGTCGGCGATCAATCGCATCGCGCGGCCCACGAGGTCCGAGCGCGCGTCCCACTCTGGCGAGCCCGGCACGGCGTCCGGCCGGCAGCGCATGCACGCGCGGAAGCTGGCGGCCTGAGCGGCGGCGGCGCTCGGGAAGAAGCGCACGTTCTCGGGCTTCGGCTTCCGCGCGGGGCAGCTCGGGCGGCAGTAGATCCCTGTTGTCGTGACGGCTGTGAAGAACCAACCGTCGAATCGGGCGTCTCGGGCTTCAACGGCGCGGAGGCAGTGCTCGAAGTCGAGCATCATCGCGGAACGATGACACGCGGAGGCGTGAAGGTCTGGCCGAACCGGACCTGGTCCCGCCCCGCCAGCGAGCCCGTCACGATTCGTTTCGTCACGCGCGTCCTCCACCGATTCGTTTCGCAACTGATCAGTGATGCAACGAATCTCGAAGGCGAGGTGACGGGTGTCCGGCCCGGTGAGAGTCGCGGCCGCCCCCGCCGCCGCCCGGCCGCCCAGCCGCCAGCCGCTCGCAGCCGTCCCTGGCCGGTCGGCGCCGGCCCGGCGGCCGCGGCCGAATCCCGGGCTCGGCGGCCAGCCCTGCCCGCATGCCCTTCAGCGATTCGTTTGGCAACTGATCAGTGATGCAACAAATCCTCGAAGGCAAGGTGACGACATCCGGGCAGAACGGCGCGCGGAGGGCTTACCGAGTACTCGCGCCCCGCGACGGCCGGGAGGCTCGCCCGGCGACGCTGCGCCCGGCGCGGCGCTGTAGTGCGGCGGCCGGGCGGCGCTGCCGCCCGGCGCCGACTTCGCCTACCGTGAGGCAATGCCCCTCAGCTTCGGT
>DASQNF010000213.1:0-4888 GCA_035645115.1 Thermoleophilaceae bacterium
CGGCGCACGCCGCGCCAGCCGTCGAGGCCGGGCGCACGCCGCGCTAGCCTCACGAGGGTGTTCGACACCCTCTCCGACCGGCTTCAAGCCGCCCTCGGCGACGTTCGCTCGCGCGGCAAGCTGACCGAAGACGATGTGAAGAAGGCGATGCGCCAGGTGCGCCTGGCGCTGCTCGAGGCGGACGTCAACTTCAAGGTCGTCAAGCAGTTCACCGACGCCGTGCGCGAGCGCGCGCTTGGCGAGCAGGTGCTGGACTCGCTCAACCCCGGCCAGCAGGTCGTGAAGATCGTCAACGACGAGCTGACCACGTTGATGGGCGGCGCGGGGCGCGACCTCGTCTTCGCCAAGGCGGGCCCCACGGTGATCCTGATGGCCGGGCTGCAGGGCTCGGGCAAGACCACCGCCTGCGGCAAGCTCGCTCGCCACCTGCGCGAGCAGCACAAGCTGGACGTGGCCGTGGCCGCCTGCGACGTGTACCGGCCGGCCGCGGTGGATCAGCTCGTCAAGGTGGGCGCGCAAGCCGGGGCGCATGTGTACGAGCAGGGAACTGGACGCGATCCCGTCGACATCGCCGAGTGGGCCCTCGGGCAGGCGCGCCAGGACAAGCGCGACGCGCTGATCGTGGACACGAGCGGCCGGCTCCACGTCGACGAGGCGTTGATGAAAGAGCTCGCCGAGGTAAAGCGGCGCACGAAGCCGCACAACGTCCTGCTCGTGGTCGACGCGATGACCGGCCAGGACGCTGTGAACGTGGCCGAGCAGTTCGCCGAGACCGCGAGCTTCGACGGCGTGATCCTCTCGAAGCTGGACGGGGACGCCCGCGGCGGCGCCGCGCTGTCGGTCAAGGCCGTGACCGGCAAGCCGATCCTGTACGCATCCACGGGCGAGAAGCTCGGGGACTTCGAGCGCTTCCACCCGGACCGGATGGCGCAGCGGATCCTCGGGATGGGCGACGTGATGACGCTCGTCGAGAAGGCCGAGCGCCAGATGGATTCCCGCCAGGCGCAGGAGCTCGAGCGCAAGATCCGCAAGCAGCAGTTCACGCTCGATGACTTCCTCGAGCAGATGCAGCAGGTGCGCAGGATGGGGCCGCTCGGGTCGCTGCTCAAGATGATGCCGGGGGTGGGGGCGCAGCTCGGGAACCTGGACGTCGACGAGAAGGAGCTCGACCGCCTCGAGGCGATCATCCGCTCCATGACCCCCGCCGAGCGAGCCAACCCGGCGATGATCGACGGCTCCCGGCGGCGGCGGATCGCGCGTGGGTCGGGGACCTCCGTGCAGGCCGTCTCCCAGCTCGTGAAGCAGTTCGCGCAGATGAAGAAGCTGATGAAGCAGGTCGCAAGCGGCAGGATGCCCGACCTGCAGCAGCTGGCGGGCGGACGCTGACCACCGGCACCGTGTCGCTAACCTCTCCGCCTCTATGGCCGTCCGAGTTCGCCTCACCCGCGTGGGAAGCAAGAAGAATCCGATATGGCGCGTGGTCGTAGCCGACCAGCGCTCGCCGCGTGACGGTCGTTTTATCGAGACCGTAGGTCAGTACAACCCGCAGACGCACCCCTCCACGATCGTGCTCGACGAGGAGCGGCTCCAGCACTGGATCGCGCGCGGGGCACAGCCCACCGGAACGGTCAAGCAGCTGATGAGGGCCCACGCCAAGGGCCTGTCCCCCGAGCCCGCCGCGCAGCCGGCGCCGGCGGCGGCCGGGCCCGTTGCCGAGCCCTCCACCTCCGAGGGATCCGGGCCCGCCGCCGAAACGCCCGCATCGTCCGCGGGGGCACCCGCACCGTCCGCGGGGGCACCCGCACCGTCCGCAGAGGCGCCCGCACAAGCGCGCGACGCGCCCGCAGCAGCGCCCGAGGGGCCCGTAAACGACACCGCCGAGGCCGCCGGCCCGGATCTGGCTGAGGCGCTCGAGCCGGCAGAGCCCATCGGAACCGCTCAGCCAGTCGAAACGGTCGAGCCCGTCGAGACAGCGCAACCGGTCGAGATCGCGGAGCCGGTCGAGATCGCGGCACCGGTCGAGATCGCGGAGCCCGTAGACGCGGCCGAGAGCGTCCCGGACACCGGACAGATGGACGCGCCCTCCGCTGAGGGCGACGAGCCGGCCGCCAGCGACGCGGAGCCGGACGGCAAGCCCGTCTCGGAGTAGTGGAGGAGCTGCTCGCCTACCTCGCTCGGTCGCTCGTCGACCGCCCGGACGAGGTGAGCGTGGAGTCGTTCGAGGAGGACGACGGCACCGTGGTTCTCGAGCTGCACGTCGCCGAGGACGACGCCGGCAAGGTGATCGGTCGCGGGGGGCGCACGGTCGCGGCACTGCGGACGGTCATGAAGGCCGCTTCGGTGCGCGACGGCCGGCGGGTGCTCGTCGACGTCGTCGATTGACGCTCGTCACCGCGGGACGGGTGGGCAAGCCGCACGGCCTCGACGGAAGCTTCTGGGTAGAGGACGCCCGCCATCCCCTCCCGGAGGGAACCTCGATCGTGCTGAGCGGCCGAAGCCACCTGGTCGAGCGACGAGGCGGCACCGACTCGCGGCCGCTGTTGAGGGTTGGGGAGATCGACGACCCACGCCCGCTGCGTGGGGAGACGCTGCTCGTCGAGGAGGCGCTCGGCGACGGGGAGTGGCTCGCGTCCGAGCTGGTCGGTTGCGAGGTGGAGGGGAGGGGACGAGTAGGGCGCGTGCTCGACGGGCCGTCGTGCTCGGTGCTCGAGCTCGAGGACGGGACGCTCGTGCCGTTCATCTCGGATGCGATCGCGGCGATCGCCGACGGGCGTATCGAGCTCCGCAAGGGTTTCCTGCCGTGAGGATCGACATCTTCACTCTCTTCCCCGGCTGGTTCGAGTGGTTCAAGGAGCAGCGGCACATTCGCAACGCGCTCGAGCTCGGCCACGCGCTCGAGCTTGTCGACCTGAGGGCGACCACCCCGCTCAGCGCCGGCCAGGTGGATGACGCCCCCTACGGCGGCGGCGCCGGCATGGTGATCCGGGTGGACGTGGTGGAGGCAGCCCTCGTGGCGCGATACGGGGTCGAGGGCAGCTCGGTGTCGGAGCCCGCCGCGAAGCCGGCGCGGTCCGGGCGGATCGTGGCGCTCTCGCCCGGCGGGCGCCCCTTCGACGACGCGCTCGCGGGGGAGCTCGCGGCCGAGAACGATCTGGCGCTCCTGTGCGGTCGATACGAGGGGTTCGACGAGCGGGTGCACCAGCACTTGGCAACGGACGTGGTCTCGATCGGCCGCTACGTGCTCTCGGGCGGCGAGCTCGCCGCGATGGTCGTCTGCGACGCGGTGATGAGAAAGCTGCCGGGCTCGCTCGGTCACGAGGCGAGCGCGGTCGAGGAGTCGTTCAGCGAGGCGCTCGAAGGCGCGCCGGAATATCCGCATTACACGCGTCCCTTCGACTGGCACGGACACACGGTGCCGGAGGTGCTGCTCTCCGGAGACCACGCGAAGGTGCGCGAATGGCGCCGCGCGCTGAGCCACTCGCGCGGCGAACGCGAGGGCCCGGACCCCGCGGCCTGACCGCCGGCGAGGCCTCCTCGGCCCGGTTCTTGGGCGGCGCTCGGCGCGCTCGCCGGCGTCCCTGCGGCGGCGCCGCCGCTCCCCGGCGCTGCTCGTGGCTTCGCTACCATTGCGCCACGCGCGACGGCTCCTGGGAGGTCGCGTCTTTTTGTGCCTCCCGCCCCCGCCAACTCACCTCCCCAACATGTCCGGCGTCATCGACAGCATCGAGCGCGCTCAAATGCGCCGCGTTCCCGTCTTCCAGGCCGGCGACCGGGTGCGCGTGCACTTCCAGGTGGTTGAGGGCACCCGTCGGCGCACGCAGGTGTTCGAGGGCGTCGTCATCAAGCGTCAGGGAACGGGCGCCCGCGAGACCTTCACGGTGCGCAAGCAGTCCTTCGGCGTAGGCGTGGAGCGCACTTTCCCGCTGCACTCTCCGAAGATCGAGAAGATCGATGTGGCCGCCCGCGGCGACGTGCGCCGAGCGAAGCTCTACTACCTGCGCGACCGGGTGGGCCGGGGAGCACGCGTGCGAGAGCGCCGCTGGACCGGCGAGGCCGCCGTGGTGGAGGCGGGCGCCATGCCCCCGGACGACGCTCTGCGCCCCGGCGAGGACGAGCTCGCCGAGCACGCGGGGGCCGAGGCTCAGCTGCCGCCTGTGGCGGACGCAGATCCGGAAGTCCAGACACCGCCCGTCGGGGACGCCGATGCGGAAGCCCAGGGGCTCCACCAGGACGACGCCCGTGCCGAGGCCCTCGAGCCGACGGTGGGCGGTCCCGGTGCCGAAGGTCATCCCCTGCCCGTGGATGACGGCGCCGAGGCTCCCGAGGGCGATGAGACTCCCGCCGCAGCGCGCGAGGTAGCCGAGCAGGGCTCCGGCGAGCGGCCTGACGGCGAGACCGAGCCCACCGACGCCTCGCAGGTCTAGGACTTGGCCGGGAGGGCTCGCGGGGGCACGGTGGCTCGCGGCAAGAGCAAGCAGAGCAGGGGCGGCTCGCTGGTCGAGCTCGTCACGATCGTGGCGGTCGCGCTGGGCCTCGCTCTCGGCATCCAGGCGTTCCTCGTCAAGCCGTTCCGGATCCCCAGCGAGTCGATGGTGCCGGCACTCGAGGTCGGGCAGCGGGTGCTCGTGGACCGGGTGAGCTTCCGTTTTGGCGATCCCGATCGCGGAGACATCGTCGTCTTCAAGCCCCCGGCCGGCGCCGACACCAACTCCTGCGGGAGACAGCATTCGAGTGACACCGCCTGCCCCGAGCCGACCGACGACCGATCCGACACGAACTTCATCAAGCGGGTCGTGGCCGTTCCGGGCGACCGCCTCAAGGTGATCGACGGCGCCGTCTACATTGATGGCAAGCGCCAGAAGGAGGGCTTCGCGCACCTCGACGCGGA
>DASQNF010000214.1:0-6794 GCA_035645115.1 Thermoleophilaceae bacterium
TCACTACGAGCTGCGAGACGGCGGCGTCGAATGTGGCGTCCGCGAACGGCAGCCCCTCGGCGCCCGCCACCACGACCTCAAGCCCCGGCAGCCGGGCACGGCAGGCCTCCACGAACGGCTCGGACGGGTCGGCGGCGCGCACGTTCTCGGTCCCGAGCCGCCCCGCCAGCGCGGCGGTGAGAGCGCCCGGCCCGCAGCCGACGTCGAGGGCGCGCATGCCGGGCTCGACGCCCGCGAAGTCGATCAGCGCCGATGCGAGCTGGGGGGCGTAGCGGCCGACATGCCGGTCGTAGGCCTCGGCCGGCGCGCGGAAGGTCTCAGCGCCTGGCATCGCTTCGGGGGTCGTGGGCGGCGCCCCCACGATCGTCCACACGTCGCGGGGGGCCCGTCAGCTGACCGTCTGCACCGGCACCTCGTAGAACTCCACGGACGTGCGCTGCTCGGTCCCCCCCGGGTCCATGGCGTCGAGGGCCTCGTGGCCCCGCCGCATCGCCTCCTCGCTCTCGAACAGCGTGAGCCCGAGGCCCTTGCCGCTCTCGCGGTGGACGAGCATCATCATCTTCGCTCCCTCGAGACCGGCCGGCGTGTCGCCGGACTCGACCTGGGAGCGAACCCGCTCGATCGCATCGTCGACCTTGGCGGGATCGCTCTCGAACGTCGCTACGCGTGCGTACATGTCACCTCCGTGTTCAGGGCTTGGGCTTCGGGAGCTTCACGGCCTCGCCGTCGAGCGCACTCTCGTCGTGTTCGTGCCCATCGCGGCGAAAGCGGTGGGCATCACGTCCTCGAGGCGCATCTCCCGGTCGAGCCCCTGGAGCCTATACCCGGCCGGTCGAACAGCGCAGGCTCCCGCCAGCGCGCGCCGCCGGGGGCCGGCAGGCGCGGTTTTCGCCCGAGGGCGCCGGGTAGCCCGGGCTCATGGACGAGAAGCCTCAGGACGAGCGAGCCGAGGCGCTCATCGCGGAGAAGCGCCGGCGCGGCTCCGCGGCCGACCCGAGCGCCACCCAGCCCGGGCTGACCCAGCCCGACCTGACCGAGGCAGGGCGACCCCCTGACACGCTCGACCCGCGTGCGAAGAGCTCCGGGAAGGGAAAGAAGACCGCCGACAAGTGGAATCAGTGACGGCCGCTCGGGCCGCGGCGACGCGGCCCGCTTCGGCGGAGGCTCAGCCGAGCCCGCGGCTGCCGGGCTTCCTCCTCGGTATCGGGCTCGGAGGCTTCCTGGATGGAATCGTGATGCACCAGGTGCTCCAGTGGCATCACCTGCTCACCGCCACGGGTGAGCACCCGGCCACGACGGTCGACGGACTCGAGGCGAACACGCTCGCCGATGGTCTCTTCCACCTCGCCACATGGGTGATCGTGGCTGTCGGCATGACGGTGACCGTGCGCGCATGGCGGCAGGGCCGGCTGGCGCCGCCCTGGCGGGTCCACGCCGGGATGGCGCTCGCGGGCTGGGGCGCCTTCAACCTCGTCGAGGGCCTGGTCGATCATCAGCTGCTAGGGATCCACCACGTCCGCGACGACCTCGGCGCTCCGCTCGGCTGGGACCTCGGCTTCCTGGCGCTCGGCGCGCTGCTGGTGGTTGCCGGCGCCGCGCTCGCGCACGTGCCGGGATCGCTCAGAGCGCCCGCGTAGTCGCGGGCGCTCTGCTCGACGCGGCTGGGTTGAGGCCGCTCTACCGGTCGAGGTCGCCTTCGGCCTCGATGCGTTCCTTGCGTACTTCCTCGGAGACCGTCCGCTCTTCGGTCTCGACGTCCTTCTGGAGGCTCACCCGCTCCTGCGGGACGGTGCGCTTCTCGACCACCGGCTCCTCCTCGTGCAACACGATCTCGTGCTCGGCCTCGGTGATCTCCGCTCCTGACAGCGCCTCGTCGCGGTTGGCGTCGGTGATCGGCTCGCGCTCGAGCCGCGCCGTCTCCTTGCGCAGCGGGACGGTGGTCTCGACCTGCTCGGTCTCGACCCACTTGCGCAGGCGCACCCGGCCGGTCTGCTCGCGGGTGGTCCCGACCTTGAGCTCCTCCTCCGAGCGCGTCATCGCGTCGTCTCCGGCTGCTCCGGCGCTCCCGGTCGCGCCGGCCGTGCCCTCCGGCAGCCCGCTGTCCGAGCGGCCCTCCGAGTACTCGAGCCCATAGTGGCTGTAGAGCTGGGCCTCCTCGGTCTGGGAGAGCTCGTCACCACCGCTCACGCTCGGAGCTTCCGTGACCTGCTCCTTCGTGAACTGCACCTGGACGTCCTCGCCGGACGGCTTGGCGCCGGCCAGCGGCACGAAGTTCGAACTCGTTCCGAGCATCCCGGTATTGACCAGAGCCCACTCCGGCTTGCCTGTCTGCTGGTCGAGGTAGATCTCGCTCAGCTTCCCGATCTTCTCGCTGTCGGGGCCCACCACTTCGCGGCCGCGCCACTCGTAGGCCTCGGTCATCTCTGGCTGGGTCTGGGGCATCCCGCTCCTCCTCAGTCGTTTTCTCTACCTCTATCCGTGCCCGAGTAGCGGCGCTGCAACCCTGTTCTTGGCACAACTGAGACAGCAGGCCGAGACACCCTGCTCCACTTGGGTCGCGGGGCGGGCGGCGGAGAGCCGGAACGGCGCTGACTCGGGCCGGGCGTGATGATGTACACGCCATGGCTCCGGACGACTCGTCAGGGCTTCGCAGGGCGGACGCCCTGCGAAACCGCGAGCGCATCCTCGAGGCGGCGAGCACGCTGCTCGCCCAGTCGCCCTCGGCCACGTTCGCGGAGATCGCTGCGGCCGCCGGGGTCTCGAGGTCCACGCTCTATCGCCGCTTCGCCGACCGCGACGAGCTGATCGCCGCGCTGGAGGAGCGACCGCAGGAACCCGGCGTGGCCGGGCGCGACGACGCACTGCCGGCTGGGCGCCTGGGACGCGGGCGGCCGGTCGAGCTCGACGCGATCCACGTGTTCGACGTCGTCCCGCCGGCGGTCCTGCCGGAGCAGCTCGTGGCCGAGGCCGAGCGGATCGCGAAGGTCCCGATTGCCCTCTACGTGCTCGACATCGACGGCACCCACCTGCTGCGGCTCGCCGGCTCGGAGCGCCTCGCGGACCAGCTGCCCGCGCCGCTCGCAATCGGTCCGGAGCTGGACGCCGACGGATTGGCGGAGCTTCGCCGGCACATAAGCGCCTTTCCGGGCGCCGAGGCATTCCCGCTCTGGCTGCGTGGCCGCGCCATCGGCCTATTCGTCGCGTTTGGCCGTCCCGCGCGCTCGCTCGTGGAGATGGCCCGCCAGGCGGCGGCTGCGATCACGCTCGCCGACCGCTACACCGACGCGTTCGCCCAGGCCCAGCGCCGCAAGCAGCCGAAGGCGGCTGCGGAGATCCAGCAGAGCCTGTTGCCCCCGCGCGTTTCGCGGGTCACGGGCGGCGAGGTGGCGGGCAACGTGCTGCCGAGCTACGAGGTGGCGGGCGATTGGTTCGACATCGTGGAGAACGCCGACGGCGTCTGGGTGACCCTGGCGGACGGCCTCGGGGGAGCCACCCGAGCGACGGCCAGCAGCGCGGTGGCGCTCGGGGCGCTGCGGGCGAGCCGGCGCAGCGGTGCGGCGATGAGCGAGGCGCTGGTGGTGATGCATCAGACGCTGCGCGAGCTGCCCGGCCCGCGCAGCGAGATGACGGCGGTGATCGCGCGCTGGGATGCCGCCACGCACGCGCTGCAGGTGGCCAACTGCGGACATGTCGCCCCGCTCGTGATTCGCGCGGACGGCACGGCCGAGCGCCTCGAGACGCGGGCGACTCCCGGGCTCGGCGGGCGGACGAGCCCGAAGCCGAGCGAGCGAAGTGCGCTGCTCGACGCGGGCGACCGTTTGATCCTCGTCTCCGACGGGGTCGTCAAGCGCGGCGCCGGCAAGGCCGGGCTCGGCTTCGAGGGGCTGATGAAGGCGGCCTGCCGCTCCGAGCGAGGCAGCGCCGCGGACACCGTCCGCAAGATCCACGAGGCGGTGCTCGAGGCAAGCGAAGGCGAACTCGACGACGACGCCACAGCCGTCTGCCTCGCGGTCGGCTAGCTCGAGCGGGCTGCGTGGAGGCTGCGACCCCGCGTCAGATGGCCTCGTGCGGAGGCTGCACGGACTGGGAAGGCGCCCGGTTTGCGCGCCGCTTGCGAATCAGCGCGGTCCCGGCGGCGCCGGCGCCCAGGAGCCCCGTGAGCATCGCGGGACCCTTCCCGCGGCGCCTGCTGCTGCGTCCGCTGGGCGCACTGGCCAGCCCGCTGATGAAGCCGAGCGGACCCGCGGGTGCGCGGCCGCGTCCTCGGGCGGAGCCGGAGCCACCCATGAACTGCGGGGCAAAGCGTGCGAGCTGGCCGAGCATTCCCTGGGACGCCTGCGGCTGGCGCTGCGAGCGATACGGACGGCGCAGCTCTGGCCGGCGCCTCTGCGCTGACGCCGCCTGCCCGCGCATGAACGTTCCGGACGAACGCGGCTGGCGCAGCCCCGACCGGCGCGTCGGCGTGGGCGCCACCTGCCCGCGCATGAACGTTCCGGACGAACGCGGCTGGCGCGGCCCCGACCGGCGCGTCGGCGTAGGCGCCGCCTGCCCGCGCATGAACCTCCCGGATGACCGCGGCTGGCGCGGGGTGCGTCGTGACGTCGTGCCTTGCATCTCTACCTCCTGGTCCGGACTGGGCTGAGCAGTACGCGGCGCGCGTGCTGACGCCGGTCGCTCATCGTTCCTACCCGGCTAGCCATCTCGATAACTGCGATCGGACCCGTCGAGCATGCGGCTCGGCCGGCCCTGCCGGCCGACGCTGTGCTTGGCGGGGCTTCGCCCTGCGTCGACCCGCGTCGGCGGCAGCAAGCGGCGGGCTCGCCTAGAGCCCGAGCTTCTTGCCCAACCCGCCCAGCTGCCCGCTGAGGTCCTTGGGGTCGACTCCGAGCTTGTCGAGCAGGCCGCTGTCACGCTCGGTATCGACCTGGTCGGGCAGCTCCTGCTCGGCCTGCCCGGCCTTGTCGTGGTCTCCGCGGCTTCGCAGGAACTCGAGAACCTGCTCCTTCGGGATCTGCATCTCCCCTCCTTCGGTCAGAGCTTCATCTTGCGGGTGTCGCGTGGCTCGAGCGAACGGGATCTCGCTCGCAAGGGTGGCCGGCCTCGACCGCCCTGACCAGCGGGACCCGCGCTCGTGTCCGCTTCGCGGTCACTCAGCGCCTCCCGAAGAGCCAGCCCACGAACAGCCCGATCGCCAGGGCGACCGCGGCCCCCGGGAACGCGCGCGCGCCCGGGTCGGCGCTCGGCGCCGGCTCAAAGGCGGCCTGCTGGTCCAGATCCAGAGGACCGGCCGCTCTGCGCTCGCGCCGCTCCCGGGAGCGGGCGAGGAGCTCCGCCTGGCGCCGGCGCAGCGCCTCCCTGCGCTCGCGGAGCGCCGCCGTGCGCCCGGCGATCCGTTGCGAGATGCGCGCCGTCAGCTCCGCCTCGGTCGGCGGGTTCTCGACGTTCCCGGCCAGGGGCCCCTCAACGGGTGGACCCTCGACGCCCCCGCCGGGTGGCCCCTCGACGCCCCCGCCGGGCTCTGCGCCGCCTTGCGCTCTGCCGCGGCGTGCGGCCGCCTGGTCGCTCTCGCCCCCCTGCTGTTTGAAGTCCTCATCCTGCATGAGCGGCGCGCTCCTTTCTCCCGTCGGGATCGGACCGCTGCTCAAGCGCTTCCCAAGACCCGGGCACCCTGAAACCAGCCGCGCGAGAAGTGCGACAACACACGCCGTTACTGGCACCTAACTGCGACGCCGACCGCTCGGGTCCAAGGTCGAGCGCGTGCGTCTTCACGCCGTCACGAGCCGCTCGAGGTCGTCCAGCAACGCCTGCGTCCCGGCTATCAGGCCACTGGGGCTGCCCGGGATCTCGCGCACGTGGCCGCCGGCCTCGGTCACGAGCAGCCGGCCCGCCGCCCAGTCCCAGGGCTTCAGCCCGCGCTCCCAGTAGCCGTCCAGCCGCCCGGCGGCAACCCAGGCGAGGTCGAGGGCGGCGGCGCCGGCGCGGCGGATGTCGCGCACGCGCGGCAGCAGCCTGGCCATGACCCTGGCCTGACGCGCACGCTCGTCCGCGTCGTAGCTGAAGCCGGTGGCAACGAGGGCGCGCTCGAGCGGCAGGTCGGAGCGCACGTGCACGCGCTCGCCGTTGACGGTGGCGCCGGCGCCGCGCTCGGCGGCGAACAGCTCGTCGCGGGTCGGGTCGAACACCACGCCAACCAGCGCGCCGTCGTCATCCTCGAGCGCGATGCTCACGGCCCAGACCGGAAAGCCGTATACGTAGTTGGTGGTCCCGTCGAGCGGATCCACGACCCAGCGACGCCCGCTGGCCGCGCTCGCGCTAGCCCCCTCCTCCGCGAGGATCCCGTCGTCCGGTCGCGCGGCGCGCAGGAGCGCGACGATCGTGCGCTCTGCCTCGCGGTCGGCGTCGGAGACCAGGTCGGTGGCCGAGGATTTCGAGGCAAGCCCGGCGGCAGGAGCGCCGAAGCGGGCGATCAGCTGCCGGCCGGCATCGCGTGCGCAGCGGATCGCGAGCTCGAGGTCGCTCCGGTGCTCGACGCCGCTGCCAGGCCGGCCCTCCGGGCGATCCGTCACGGGCTCGTCAGGGGCTGCACGGCGCCAGCGTACTGGCCGCCGGGCTCGGGCTCGGCTGGCGCAACAGCCGCCGCCGGCTCGCCGCACGTCTCCGCTCGCCGCGACCGCGGCTGGCGGGGAGTTGCCCCCATGCGAGCGGCTGCGCTCGCAGGTTCGATCGTGAGTGACGCGGGTACACCCTGCTACGGGCAGATCCCGCAAGTGTCGATAACCAAGGAGCGCGCTGCT
>DASQNF010000215.1:0-3079 GCA_035645115.1 Thermoleophilaceae bacterium
ACGAGGTTGCGCGTGGCGAGCACGCGCGACTCGCGGATCTCACGCCGGGCCGCGTCGCTCCAGCGCTGTGCCACGGTCTCGCCGAGCAGGTGGACCACCGCGTCGCGCCCGCGCAGCGACTCCGCCGGCGGCGGATCCCGCTTCGGGTCCGCCCAGTCGAACGCCTGGACGCGAACCGGCGCCGACGCGGCGCCGGCGTCCTGGCCCCCCGTGGTCGACGCGCCGGCCGTCGCGCGTCCGCCGCCCTCGGCGCCGCTGGACGACCGCGCGCCCTTGCCCGCGTCCCCGCCGAGCAGCCGCCGCGCTCGCCCGGCGTCCCGGGACAGGACGGTCAGCTCGTCCCCGCGCGCCGCCAGTTCGCGCACGAGCGCCCGGCCGATCAGGCCGGTCGCCCCGGTGAGCGTGACGGAGGCCATCGCTAGTCGAGCGGGGTCAGCGAGAGGTGGGCGGAGGGGCTGGCCAGGGGATCGATGATACGGGCGGCCGCTGGGTAGGGTTGAGCCGTGCCCGACGAGTCCTCTCGCACGCTGTTCCTGATCGACGGGAACAGCCTCGTCTACCGCGCGTTCTTCGCCCTGCCGGAGTCGATCGCCACGTCCAAGGGACAGCCCACGAACGCGATCTTCGGTTTCGCCTCGATGCTCGTGAAGATCATCTCCGAGTACGGGGCGGAGCCCACGCTCGTGGTCTGGGACGCGGGGATGTCGGGGCGCGAGGACGTGTACGTCGAGTACAAGGCGGGGCGCCGCGAGCGCCCCGACCTGCTCGCCGAGCAGTGGCCGCACCTGCACCCGCTGGTCGACGCGTTCGGCTACCAGAACATCAAGGTTCCCGGCTACGAGGCCGACGACGTGATCGCCACGCTCGCCCGCAAGGCGCGCGCCCAGGGTCTGGAGGTGATGGTCGTAACGGGCGACCGCGACCTCTTCCAGCTGGTCGAGCCGGGGGTGCGCGTGATGGCCACCGGGCGCGGGATCACAGACACGAAGATCTACGACCGCGACGCCGTGCTCGACCGCTACGGCATCCCGCCCGAGCTGATCCCCGACTTCGTGGGCCTCAAGGGCGACAGCTCCGACAACATCCCGGGCGTCCCGGGCATCGGCGAGAAGACCGCGTCGCAGCTGCTCCAGGAGTGGGGCTCGGTCGAGGGGGTGCTCGAGAACGTCGACTCGATCTCCGGCGCCAAGCGAAAGCAGAACCTGAGCGAGCACGCCGAGGACGCGCGCGTGTCGAAGCGGCTGGCCACAGCGGTGCGGGACATCGAGCTCGATATCGACCTCGACGGGGTGGTCGCACGGGAGCCCGACCGCTCTCGCCTGCGCGCGACCTTCCGCGAGTTCGAGCTGCGCGCGCCGCTAGAGCGCCTGGAGGAGGCGCTCGGCGAAGGCGACGCCGCGCCCGCCGAGCGCGTGGCCGAGATGGTGCGCGCGCGCGCCCGCGAGGTTCCGCTCGCGGAGCTCGGCCGGCTGGAGGGCGAGCTCGTGGCAGTGGCGGCGCTGCGGCCGGGGGAGGAGCCGGACGAGGCAGCGGCCGCGGACGGCCCCGCGGATCCGGACGAGGAGCTCGTGCTCGCCGAGGACGGCGCGGTCGCGACGGTCGAGGACGAGGCCGAGCAGCCGGCCGTCGTGCCGAGCGCCGCCGCAGGGGCGCCGCAAGGCGCATTCGACTTCGACAGCGTCCCGCGCGGGCCGCTCACCGTGGCCGCGTGGGCGGGCGAGGACGTGCTGGTGGCCGAGGCCGAGGCGCTCGCGGCATTCACGATGGCGCGCGGCGAGCTGCCGCTCGTCGCCCATGACTGGAAGACGATCGCGGGAGCGGATGAGCCCTGCGACTCGCCCCCCCTGGAGCACGACACGATGGTTGCCGCCTACCTGATCGACCCGGCGCGGCGCGGCTATCCGCTTGACGAGCTCGCCGCCGAGGCGGGCATCGGGGCGGAGGTCGCGCCCAGCAGCGCCGAGCCGGCCGAGCCCGCTGCCGGCGGCCCGGCCACGAACGGCGTTGTACGGCGGGCGGTGCTCACGCGCGTGATCGCCCAGCGCCAGCTGACCCGCCTCGAGGAGGACGGGCTCACTCAGCTCTTCCGCGAGGTGGAGCTGCCGCTGGTGGACGTGCTGGTGGAGATGGAGCGTGCGGGGGTCAAGCTCGACGTGCGCCGGCTCGATGAGATCAGCTCGCGCTTCGGCGCGCGGGCGGCAGAGCTCGAGCGACGGGTCTGGGACCTGGCCGGCGAGGAGTTCACGATCGGCTCGCCGCAGCAGCTCGCCCCGATCCTGTTCGAGAAGCTCGGCCTGTCGCGCAAGCGGCGCGGCAAGACCGGGTTCTCCACGGACGCGCGCGTGCTGCAGGCGATCCGCCACGAGCACGAGATCATCCCAGCGATCGAGGAGTGGCGCGAGGTGACGAAGCTGAAGTCCACGTACCTCGACGCGTTCCCGCTCCTGATCGGCGCGGACGGCCGCCTGCGGACCACCTTCAACCAGACCGCCACGGCCACCGGCAGGCTCTCGAGCACCGACCCCAACCTCCAGAACATCCCGATCCGCACCGAGCAGGGTCGCGAGATCCGGGCCTGCTTCGTGGCGGAGGAGGGCTGCCGGCTGATATCGGCCGACTACTCGCAGGTGGAGCTGCGCCTGCTCGCGCACATCGCGGACGAGCCGGTCCTCAAGGAGATCTTCCGGCGCGGCGAGGACGTGCACACGGCCACCGCGCAGGCCATCCTCGGCGGCCAGACCGACCCGGGGACGCGCTCGAAGGCGAAGATGGTCAACTACGGGATCGTCTATGGGCTCTCGGCGTACGGCCTGGCCGACCGCCTCCAGATCCCAAAGGAGGAGGCTCAGGAGTTCATCGACGCCTACCTCGAGCGCTTCCCCAAGGTGAAGCAGTTCATCGATGCGACGATCGAGCGCGCCACCGAGGAGGGCCACGTGACCACTCTGTTCGGGCGCATCCGGCGCGTGCCTGAGCTGCGCTCGCGCCAGTTCCAGACCCGCTCGCTGGGCGAGCGGCTCGCGGTGAACATGGTGATCCAGGGCACCGCCGCGGACATCATCAAGGTCGCGATGGTCCG
>DASQNF010000216.1:0-10921 GCA_035645115.1 Thermoleophilaceae bacterium
GGCGGGGCACTCGCCGGCACACAGGTCCCGCTCTACATCCTCATGGCGATCACCGGGCTCTTGCCCGTGGGGCTCTTCGTCGTCGCCTGCGTGGTCTTCGAGCTCGCCGTGATCTTCGGGCTTGCCCGTCCTCAGATGAAGCCGCAGGAGCGCGCCGGCTGGGCCGGGCTGTGGGGTTTCGCCACGGCCTTCATGGCTGCGCTCTTCTTCTACCTCGTGGCCGACCCGACGCTCTAGGAGCCGGTCAGCGCGGCCAGCCGGAACCCGAGCGCGGACAGCGCCAGGTCCTCCATCACGTTCAGCTCGAGCGACTGACGCACGTCCTCGCAGCGCTCGGCGGCCGCGCGCAGGCGGCGCGGGTCGCGGCTGCGGGCGCGCTCGGCGAGGGCCGGCGTGCGGTCGGACGCCAGCACTGCCTCGGGCGCCCCCTCGGCGACGCAGACGAGATCGCGGAAGGTCAGCGCCGCCAGGACCAGCGAGAGCTCAAGCGACTCGCGCAGAGCGCGGCGCCCATCGCGCTTCGCGGCTTCCTCGAACTCACGCTCGAGGGCGCGTCGCTCGCGTCCCTTGGGCTCGAGCTCGAGTCGGCGCGCCGCCTCGACCGCCACCTCCTCCTCCACGGCCAGCCGCCGTGCCTGGGCGCGCTCGAGCAGCGGGCGCCATGGGTCGGGATCGCCCTCGCCGCCCACCAAGGCGGCCGCCACGAAGCGCTCGACCTGCTCCCGCAGCTCCTCCCCCTCCGCCGACGCCAGCTCCCGCGCGCGGGCCGCATTGCCGAGCGAGAGTCGCGCGCACGCGCGAGCGCGCTCGGGAGGCACGCCGTCCGCCTCGAGGCGCTCGGCGATGCGCGTGGCCGGGAGCGGGTCGAATCGCACCGGCTGGCAGCGCGAGACCACGGTCTCGAGCATCCGGCCGGGCGCGTCGGTGAGCAGGATCACGTGGACGAACGAGGCGGGCTCCTCGAGGGTCTTGAGGAGCCTGTTCGCGGCCTCGTCGTTGAGCGTGTCCGCCTGCTCGAGCACGAACACACGGCGGCGCGCCTCGAACGGCGTGCGGGTGGCGCCGGAGACCACCGGCTCGGCTACGTCCTCCACCCTCATCACGTGGGCGCCGCTCGGCCTGACCCAGGTGAGGTCCGGGTGCGTGCCGTGGGCCACCCGCAGGCGCACGCCGTCCGGCTCGTCGGCGCCCTCGGAGAGCAGCTCCGCCGAGAACGCGCGCGCAACGGTGCGCTTGCCGGTGCCGGCCGGCCCGTGGAACAGGTACGCGTGCGAGGGAGCGCTTGCGAGCGCGGTCGACAGCACGATCCGCGCCTGCGGGTGGTCCTCGGTGCCGGCGAGCGCCGGGGCCCGTACAGCGGCGATTCCGCCCGGCCCCGCGCGCCCGCCGACCGCGTCCGTCCCCACGCCCGCACCCCCGCTCACGCCCGCGCCCCGCTGCGCGCCGCCTCGACCTCGGCCAGCACCTCCACGTGGACCTCTGCGGGCGAGCGCGTGGCGTCGATCCGGCGCCAGCGCCCCGGGTCCGCCTCGACCAGCCCCTCGTAGGCCTCGAGCACCGCCTGCTGGAGCGCCGCGCCCTCGTCCTCGAAACGGTCGCTCTCCCCCGCCCGCTCCGCCGCCGCGCGCGGTGAGATCTCGAGCAGGAAGCTGAGGTCGGGGCGCAGGCCGCGGGTGGCGAAGCGGTTGACCTGCTGGACCTCCTCGATGCCGAGCCCGCGGGCGCCGCCCTGGTAGGCGAGCGAGGAGTCGAGGAAGCGGTCCGAGACCACGACCCTGCCGGCCGCCAGCGCCGGCTCGATCAGGTCGTTCACGAGCTGCGCCCGCGCGGCGGCGAACAGCAGCGCCTCCGTCTCCGGCGCGAGCGGCACGCCTGGATCCTTCAGGAGCGACCGGACCAGCTCGCCGGCCGGCGTACCGCCGGGCTCGCGCACCCCGAGGGCGTCCTCGCCGAGCGCCTCGCAGAGCAGGCGCGCCTGCGTCGTCTTGCCCGAACGGTCGATGCCTTCGAAGGTCACGAGCAGCCCGCGCATCCGCGGGCGACCGTAGCAGTGGAGGTCGGACCATTAGCATCGCCGCCCTATGAAGACGCTCGTGACCGGAGGGGCCGGGTTCATTGGCTCGAACCTCGTGGACGCCCTCCTGGCCCGCGGCGACGAGGTGGTCGTCCTCGACGACCTCTCGACCGGCAAGCGCGAGAACCTCGCCCAGGCCCAGGGCGCCCGCCTGGTCGAGCTCGACATCCGCGACTTCGAGGCCGTGTCGAGCGCCGTCGGCGAGGCCGCCCCGGAGGTGATCTTCCACCTCGCCGCGCAGATCGACGTGCGCCGCTCGGTGGCCGATCCCGCGCACGACTCGCGCATCAACGTCGAAGGCACGGTGAACGTCGCGCGGGCTGCGCACGAGCACGGCGTGGGGCGCCTCGTCAACACCTCCACCGGCGGCGCGATCTACGGCACTGCGGACACGATCCCCACCCCCGAGTCGCACCTGCCCGCCCCCGAGGCGCCCTACGGCCTCTCGAAGTTCTGCGCCGAGCAGTATTGCGAGCTCTACACGCGCCTGCACGGGCTCAACACGGTGTCGCTGCGCTACGGCAACGTCTACGGGCCGCGCCAGGACCCGCACGGAGAGGCCGGCGTTGTGGCGATCTTCTGCGGCAAGCTGCTCGAGGGCGGGACGCCGGTGATCTTCGGCGACGGGCGCCAGACGCGTGACTACGTCTACGTGGGCGACGTGGTCGAGGCGAACCTGCTCGCGGCGCAGAAGCGGGACGTGCGCGGGCCCGTGAACATCGGCACCGGCGTGCCGAAGAGCGTGCTCGACATCGTCGGGGTCCTCGCGCGCCACTCAGCCGAAGACGACGGCTTCTCCCCGGAGCACGAGCCCGCGCGGCCGGGGGAGGTGGAGCACTCGACGCTCGAAGTCTCTCGCGCGCGCGAGGTGCTCGGCTGGACGGCGAAGGTCGATCTCGAGGAGGGCCTCGACCGCACGCTCGCCTCACTGCGATGAGCGCGCCGGCGCTGCTCGGCCCCGGGGAGGGCGTGAGCAATCACAAGCGCTTTCGGATCAAGGCCGGCCTCGAGCAGCTCGTGCTCACCGAGATCGACCACACGCCGGGCGAGTTCGAGCCGCCGCCGCACGTGCACCACCACCACGCCGACGCCTTCTACGTGCTCGAGGGCGAGATGCTCTTCCTGCTCGGCGACGAGGAGCACGTGCTGGGAGCCAACCAGTTCGTCTTCGCGCCGCCGGAGCTCGTCCACTGCTATCGCAGCCCGGGGTCTCGGCCCGCGCGGATGCTGAACATCCACGCGCCCGGCATGGGGTTCGACAGGCGTCTCCTCGGCGAGGAGCTCGACTTCGACCAGCACCCGCCGCCGGCTGACGGCGGGCTGCCGGCGTCGGCGGGGCGGGCGGGCCGGACCGGGGAGCGTCTGCGCCTGGGGGCAAGCGAGGCGCTGATCCTGGCCGGCGGCTCCGACGGGATCGGTTCGCTCACCGTCGTCGAGATGGAGGTGGCGCCGGGATTCGCGGGGCCGCCGCCGCACCTGCACGACAAGCTCATCGACAGCTTCTACGTGCTCGAGGGCACGCTGCACGTGCGGCTCGGGGAGGAGAGCCTCGACGCCGAAGCCGGCAGCTACGCGCTCGTTCCGCCAGGCACGCTGCACACGTTCTCCAATCCGAGCGATGCACCGGCCCGCGTGCTGAACGTCCAGGCGCCGGGCGGCCTCGACGCCTACCTGCGCGAGCTGGCCGCCGCCCCGGCCGCCGCTTCCGATCCGGCGTCGATCGCCCAAATTGCGGCGAAGTACGACATCCGTTTCGCCTGAATTGCGCGACATCTTGTGTTCGCACCAGGGATGAGGCACTAGGGGTAGTAGAATCCGGGGCGCAATGCGTTGCGTCCTCTGCGCCTCCTCCTCCACGCAGGTCGTGGACACCCGCCCGGCCGCCGACGGCGTGCGCCGGCGGCGCGAGTGCGAGCGCTGCGGGGGGCGCTTCACCACCTACGAGCGAGCCGAGCAGCCGCGCGTGACCGTGATCAAGCGTGACGGCAGCCGCGAGCGCTTCGACCGCCAGAAGCTCGTCCGTGGGCTGGCCCGCGCGGCCGGCGGGCGACCCGTCTCCGAGGAGCAGCTCGACGCGATCGCCGACTGGGTGGTGCGCGAGCTGAGGGCCGCCGGGGGCGAGGTGCCGGCCGAGCAGGTGGGCGACCTCGCCGAGCGCGGCCTCGCGCGCGTGGATCCCGTGAGCGCGATCCAGTTCGCCTCCGTGTATCGCAACCTGGCCGACCTCGATGAGCTCGAGGCGGTGGTCCGGCGCTTCAAGGACGAGCCCCTGCCCGGGTCCGATCAGCTCGCCCTCGGCGGCGACCGGGTTCCGTCCGACCCGAGGAGCAGCATCGATCGTTCCCCCTCGGGGGAGTCCGAATCAGTCGCCCATACGAGGAGAGGTCATGTCCCACAGCCGTAGCGCCGCCGCCCCCGCGATCACCGCCACCGGTGCCGGGGTCAGTGTTCCGCGGCGCTTCACGGAGGAGGGCGTGCACCCGTTCGACTGCATCGAGTGGGAGATCCGCGACGCGGTCATCGGCGATCCGGCCAAGCCGGCCTTCGAGCAGCGCGGGGTCGAGTTCCCGGCCGGCTGGTCGCAGAACGCGACGAACATCGTCGCCCAGAAGTACTTCCGCGGCCGGGCCGGCTCCCCCGAGCGCGAGTCCTCGGTCAAGCAGATGATCGGACGCGTGGCAGAAACGATCGCCGGATGGGGCCGCGAGGGCGCCTACTTCGCGACGGACGCGGATGCGGCTGCGTTCGAGGACGAGCTCACGCACATCCTGCTCCACCAGATGGCGGCGTTCAACTCGCCTGTCTGGTTCAACGTTGGGTTCGAGGAGAGCCCACAGGCCTCGGCGTGCTTCATCCTCTCCGTCGAGGACGAGCTCGAGTCGATCCTCGATTGGAACACCAAGGAGGGCAGGATCTTCAGGGGCGGCTCGGGGTCGGGCATCAACCTGTCCCGGATCCGCGCCTCCAAGGAGCCGCTCTCAAAGGGCGGGCTTGCTTCCGGGCCGGTGTCGTTCATGCGCGGCGCCGACGACTGGGCGGGCACGATCAAGTCCGGCGGCAAGACGCGGCGGGCCGCGAAGATGGTCGTGCTCGACGTCGACCACCCGGACGTCCTCGACTTCATCTGGTGCAAGGCGCGCGAGGAGGAGAAGGCGGCCGCGCTGCGCGACGCGGGCTTCGACATGCGGCTCGACTCCGAGCACTTCGCCTCCATCCAGTACCAGAACGCGAACAACTCGGTGCGCGTCACGGACGAGTTCATGCAGCGCGCCGAGCGCGGCGAGGAGTGGGAGCTCACCGCGCGCGTAGACGGCTCCCCAATCGAGCGCGTCGACGCGCGCGAACTACTGAACCAGATCGCCGACGCCGCCTGGCGCTGCGCCGACCCGGGCGTGCAGTACGACACGACGATCAACGAGTGGCACACGTGCCCGAACTCGGGGCGGATCAATGCATCTAATCCCTGCAGCGAATATATGCACGTCGACGACTCGGCCTGCAACCTCGCCTCGCTCAACCTGATGAGGTTCCGGCACCCGGACGGCTCGTTCGACGTCGAGGCGTTCGAGCACGCGGTCGACGTCGTGATCCTCGCTCAGGAGATCGTGGTGGGTCCGTCGAGCTATCCCACCGAGGAGATAGGGCGCAACGCACGCGCGTTCCGTCAGCTCGGCCTCGGCTACGCGAACCTGGGTGCGCTGCTGATGGCGAACGGGGTCGCCTACGACTCTGACGCGGGTCGGGCGCTGTGCGGCGCGATCACCGCGCTGATGACCGGTCGCGCCTACCGCACCTCGGCCGAGGTGGCTGGCGCGATCGGCCCGTACGAGCGCTACGAGGAGAACGCGGACCCGCACATGCACGTGATGCGCAAGCACCGGCACGCCGCGTATGAGCTCGACGATTCGCTCGCCACCGACTCCGAGCTGCTCGCCGCCGCACGACGGGCCTGGGACGAAGCCGTGGACGTGGGCGCGCGCAATGGCTTCCGCAACGCCCAGGCAACCGTGCTCGCGCCCACGGGAACGATCTCGTTCCTGATGGACTGTGACACCACCGGCATCGAGCCGGACTTCTCACTCGTCAAGTTCAAGGAGCTGGTGGGCGGCGGCACGATGACGATCGTCAACCGCACGGTGCCGCTGGCGCTGCGGACCCTCGGCTACGACCCGGTCCAGGTAGCGGCGATCGAGGCACATCTCGCCGAGACTGGCACGATCGTCGGCGCGCCCGGGCTGCGCGACGAGCACCTCTCGGTGTTCGACGTGGCCGTGGGCGAGCGCGCGATCTCCCCGATGGGCCACATGAGGATGATGGCCGCGGCGCAGCCGTTCCTCTCGGGGGCCATCTCGAAGACCGTGAACCTGCCCGAGTCGGTCACGGTCGAGGACATCGCCGGTATCTACCTGGAGGGTTGGAAGCTCGGCCTGAAGGCGCTCGCTATCTACCGCGACGGCTCGAAGACCGCCCAGGCGCTGAGGACCGACGCTGGCGAGAAGAAGGACGTCGCCGCTGAGGCGGCCGAGGCGGTGGCGATCGAGCCGGCGCGGCCGGTGCGCCGGCGGATGCCGCGCGAGCGCCAGTCGCTCACGCACAAGTTCTCGATCGGCGGCCACGAGGGGTACATCACCGCCGGCGAGTACGACGACGGCACGATCGGCGAGGTCTTCCTCACCGACGTCGGCAAGGAGGGCTCGACGATCAAGGGCCTCATGAACGCCTTCGCCACCTCGATTTCGATCGGGCTCCAGTACGGAGTGCCGCTCGAGACCTTCGTGCGCAAGTTCGCCTACATGCGCTTCGAGCCCGAGGGCTACACCGGCAATCCGGAGATCCCGTTCGCGAAGTCGATGCCGGACTACATCATGCGCTGGCTGGCATCGCGCTACGGGGATGCCGACCTCCACGAGGAGCTCGGCATCCTGACCGCCGAGGTGCGCGCGCGGAAGGCGTCGCAGGAGGCGCTGATGCGCGGGGACACCGCGGGTCCGGCGGCGCAGCCCTCGGGCGGCGAGGAGGCCGGCGAGGGTGGCTCCGGTGGGGAGGCTGCCGGCCAGGGCGGCGGGAACGGAGGCGGTCGCGAGGGCCGCAACGGCGAGAACGGCGGCACCAAGGGCGGCGGCGCCCAGGGCGGCCGGGCGGCCGGCGGCAAGCGCGCCGAGGCACGCACCGCCGGCGGGAGCGGGGCGGCGCAGGCGGGCGGCGACGGCGAGGCCAAGCCACCCACGGCCGCGCTCACCGACGAGCCCCCGTCGATCCCGGCGCGACTCCACGGCCTCGAGCTGGGCCCGGCCTGCGCGATGTGCGGCGGGATGATGCAGCGAACGGGCTCGTGCTACACGTGCTCGTCCTGCGGGAACAACACGGGCTGCGGCTGAGCGTAGAGCGTCATCCCGCTGTTAGCGGGAACGTGCCGAGGAAATGATCGTCGCGGTCTGGAACATGGCCAAGCGCCCCGCCGCATGGCCCCACCTGCTCGACCGCCTGGCCCCAGACCTGGCTTTGCTCCAGGAGACACCTCCACCGCCCGACCGAGTTGCGCGGCTGCTGTACGACCCCGACTACGCCAGCAACTCCCTCGGATCAGCGATCTACCTCAGAGATGGCGCGGCCCGACCGCTTGAGCTCCGCTCCGCCCACCGCGTCTGGTTCATGGCCGCCGAGGTCGAGCTTCCAGGTATGCGGCCACTCGTGGCTGTCAGCGTTCACACCCCGACCGTGCCAAGCGTCCGCCCGTTTGTCGACGAGGCATTCGAGGAGTTCACGCCGCTGCTGGAGGGCCGGTCTTTCATAGTCGGCGGAGACTTCAACCTTTCGCGCAACTACGACAAGGTCTACGGGACCACCCACCACACCGAGTTCCTCGACGCCCTCCCGGCTCGCGGGTTCTTCGACTGCATGCGCAAGTTTCACCCCGAGGAGCAGCGAACCTTCTGGGGACGGACGGTGCACGACTACCAAAACGACCACATCTTCGTCAGCGACGACCTGGCCAAGGACGTCGTGGCCTGCGACGTGGTCGACCGAGCGGGACTGAGCGACCACAGTCCCCTCAAGCTCACCCTCGCTGGAAGCGCCGGCTCGGCCTAGGCGCCTCGGCATTTTTTCGTCGCTCTGGCGGCCCAGACCCCTACCAATCGTGGCTAGTCGGCACCTCCGTGTTGCTTCTGCCGCCTCTGGTCGGGTGCTCACGGATCCGTGTGCTCACCCGCGCTCCTCGGGCGGCCACACTTACCTCCGCCTCACCCGAACCGCGGCAGCACCTCCCGCGCGTACGCCTCGAAGAACTCCCTGTCGGCGCCGCCGATCTGCTGCACGTAGAGCTCGTCCACTCCGGCGTCGGCGTGCTCCTGGATGAGCTCGAGGTGGCGGTCGAGGTCGGGGCCGCAGGGCACCGCCTCGGCGATCATCTCCTCGGTCACCAGGGATGAGGCCTGTTCGAAGTGCTCCGGGGTGGGCAGCACCTGGGCGAGCTCGCCCGGAAGCTGCTCGTTCGGCCAGAGCCGGTGGGCGGTTCGGCGCGCCTGCGCCTCGTCGGCCCCGTAGCAGACCTTGAAAGCCGCGTGGACCGGCTTGTCCCCCCCGCCCTGGCTGCGGAAGCGCGAGATCAGCTCGGAGTCGGGGCCCGTGGTGCAGTAGCCGTCGGCCACCCGGGCGGCGAGGTCCGTCGAGCGCGGGCCAAAGCCCGACATCAGGATCGGTGGCGGCTCCTCGGGGCGGGTGTAGATGCGCGCGTGCCGGACGCGGTAGTGCTTGCCCTCGTGGTGCACTACCTCGCCCGTCCAGAGCCGGCGGATTAGCTCGATCGCTTCCTCGAGCATCTCGAGTCGCACGCGGGCTGAGGGCCAGTCGTCGCCGAGAATCTGCTCGTTCAGGGCCTCGCCGCTGCCCACCCCGAACCGAAACCGGCCCGGGAGCATCGTCGCGCAGGTGGCCGCCGCCTGCGCGTTCACGGCGGGATGGATGCGCACAGTTGGACACGTCACCGCGGTGGTCACGGGCACGCGGGAGGTCGCCTCCGCGAGCGCCCCGATCACCGCCCACACGAAAGGCGACTGGCCCTGCTCGTCGTTCCAGGGATGGAAGTGGTCGGAGATCCAGAGCCCGTGGAAGCCGGCCTGCTCGGCCGCGCGCGCCTGGGCGAGCAGATCGGCGGGGCCGAACTCCTCGCAGGACAGGAAGTAGCCGATCTTCATGCGCCGCTCGTGCCCGGAAAGGGCATGACATGAACCAGCCGCTGTAGCTCAGGTCGAGCACGTCGCGACCACCCGCGGATGGGTCTCGGCTCAGTCCAGGTCGAGCCCGTCGAGCGCCACCGCCGCCTCGCCGTACTCGTCCGGCGGCACGCGCAGCGCGATGTCGCCGCGGCGGAACTCGTCCAGCGGGTAGTCCGAGGTCAGCTCAGCCTCGAAGCCGAACTCGCGAAGGCGGTCCCGGAAGGCGCGAGCCGTCTCGAGGTCCTCGTAGTCGGCCACGACCTCCCACGTGTCGTAGCTCGGGTCGTCTACGTGCAGCGTCGGACGCGCCCTGGGGAACCGGAGGCGCCTCATGCCTCGATGCGCTTCGGCCTCGCCACGAGCTCGCCGTTGCAGTTCGGGCACACCGCGTTCATGTCGCGTGTGCAATCGGGGCAGAACGTGCACTCGAAGCTGCAGATCGCCGCGTCGCCGTCGGGCGCCAGGCCGGTGCCGCAGCGCTCGCAGGTGGTGCGCATCTCGAGGGCCACTCGTCAGGAAGTATCGCGCGCGGCGGGTGCGGGCCCGCCTTCGTGCGCGGCCCGCGGGGGCGAGCCTTCCCGCGCAGCCGGTGGGAGCCCATCTTGGCGCTCGGCCGACGCCGCTCCGTCCAGCCGAGCGTCGCCGACAGGCTCCGATCCGAAGTCGTCGACGGCAAGGCGCTCGCGCTCCTTCCGGCTCGTGAGGTAGGCGCCTCCGAGCACGAGCGCGGTACCGAGGATCGCCGCGGCGTGGACGGTTTCGTCGCGCAGCAGCGCCCCCAGCGCGATTGCCACGATCGGGAGGAAGTAGATGCTCACCGAGCCGCGCGTTGGGCCCACGCGGCCGGCGAGCGTGGCGAACCAGAGGAACGCCAGCGCCGTTCCGACGGATCCGAGCACCACCATCGCCGCGAGGCTCGACCAGGCGAAGCTCGACCCCGCGGCGCCCACCGCACCCACCGGAGCGAGGAACACGAGCGCCACGAGCTGCGCGCGCCAGATCACAGGCAGGGCCCCATTGCGTCGCTGCAGCGGCCCGGCAAGGTTGAACGCGCAGCCGTAGAGCAGGGTCGCCAGCAGCACCAGCACCACCCCGAGCGTGCTCGACTCGCCCTGCCCGAGCGACGGCGAGGCCACCGCCACCACCCCGATGAACCCCACAGCGAGCCCAGCCGCCTGCAGCCGGCCCGGCAGCCCACGCACCACGATCGCCGCGATCACCGCGGTGAACAGCGGCGCCGCGGCATTGATCATGCCCGCGAGCGAGGAGTCGATCCACTGCTGCGCCACGGCGAAGAGCACGAACGGCACTGTCATCCAGACCACCCCGAGCAGCGCGACCAGCGGCAGCTCCGAGCGCGGCACGGGGCGCCGCGCGGCCGGCACAAGCGCAAGCGTGAGCGCCCCGAAGAGCACCCGCAGGAACGCCACGAGGCCCGGCTCGAAGTGCTCCAGCCCGATCTCGATGAACAGAAAGGACGCCCCCCAGGCGACGGCCACGCCGGCAACGAGCGCCCAGTCGAGGGGGGCGAACGCGTGCGTGGTGGGCGCAGCAACGGGGCCGGGCGGGGAGGTGGAGGCGCTCACGGCTCCGAGACTAGGCATCCCCTCCCAACGACAGGCGCTGCTCG
>DASQNF010000217.1:0-21580 GCA_035645115.1 Thermoleophilaceae bacterium
GAGGCCGTGGCCCTGATGGCCGAGCACCCGGCGCTGATGCAGCGCCCCGTGGTCGTCCGCGGAGAGCGCGCGGTGCTCGCCCGGCCCGTGGAGCGAGTTCAAGCTCTGTTCGACTGATCGAGATGCGCGTGGGCGTGATCGACCTGGGCACGAACACCACGCGCCTGCTCGTGGCGCGGGTCGAGGACGGCGTGCTCGAGGAGCTCGACAAGCGCACCACGATCACGAGACTCGGCCAGGGCGTCGACTCGAGCGGCCGGCTGGCCGACGAGGCGATGGACCGGGTGCGCGACGCGCTCGCGGGCTACCGCGAGGCGATGGACCGCTTCGAGGTGGAGCGGGTGATCGCGGTGGCCACGAGCGCGATGCGGGACGCCGCGAACGGACCGGCGTTCAGCGACGAGCTGCGCGAGCGCTTCGGGATCGACGCCCGCACGATCTCGGGTGACGAGGAGGCGCGGCTGACGTTCCTGGGAGCGACCGCCGGGCGGGCGGCCAGAGCCTCGACCTGGGTGATCGACATCGGCGGTGGCTCGACGGAGTACGTGGTGGGCAGCGAAGCCGGCAAGCTCGACTTCCACGTGTCGACGCAGATGGGCTCGGTGCGTCACTCCGAGCGCTTCCTCGCCGGCGACCCGCCGCGGCACGAGGAGCTCGAGGCGCTCGCGGCCGACGTGCGCCGGGTCATGGAGGAGAGCGTGCCGGCGGATGTGAGGCAGCGGAGCGCACAGGGAATAGCCGTCGCGGGCACCGCGACGACGCTCGCGGCGATCGACCAGCAGCTCGACCCCTACGACGCCTCGAAGGTCCACGGCTACCGGCTCCCGCTCGCGGCGTGCGAGCGCATCCAGGCGATGCTCGCCACGCTGCCGCTCGAGGAGCGGCGCGAGGTGACCGGGCTGCACCCCGACCGGGCCCCGACGATCGTGGCCGGCGTGACGATCCTGGTGGAGTCGATCCGCGCGTTCGGCGCGGATGAGATCGAGGTGAGCGAGAACGACATCCTCCACGGAGCCGCGCTCGCCGCGGCCTGACCGCCGCGCGCCGAACACAAGCCGGCCGGATGCCCCCCACCCGAGGCGAACAGAGAACCGCCCGCGTCCTGCGGGCGGCTCTCCAAACGGCCCCATCAGGACGGGCAGGGGTACGTGCCATGAAAGGGCCTTGTGGCTCGGACGGCGGGAGGCGCCGATACGATGCGGCTTCGCCCGAGCCTATGTACCAGGAGGAGCGACCAGGCCGTCTTGCGGCACGGCTCGCTCCGCCCAGCGCGGCCCACTATAGACCAGATGCACCCCCGGGGGAAGGGGCGAAATCGATGTTCTCTCAGGCCAGATTCGACCTGCGCGGATAGGCAACCGTGGGGTCGGTGAGAACGTTCACGAGCGCCGGCTTGCCGCACGCGAACGCGCGCTCGAGCGCGGGGCGCAGCTCGTCCGGCGACGACACGAGCTCGCCGTGGCCGCCCAGCGCCCGCACCAGCTCGTCGTAGCGGCACCCCGGCTGCAGGTCGGCGGCCACCGAGTACCCGTAGAGGAGCTCCATCGGGTGCTTCTCGAGCGCCCAGATGCCGTTGTTGCCCATCACGCCGACCACCGGGAGGCCGTGGCGCACGAAGGTGTCGAACTCCATTCCCGCGAAGCCGAACGCCCCGTCACCGAGCAGCAGGCAGACCTGGCGATCGGGGTGGGCGAGCTTCGCCGCGAGCGCCGCGCCGGGGCCCGCGCCGAGGCAGCCATACGGCCCCGGATCCATCCAGCAGCCGGGCTCGTTGCTCTCGATCATCCGCCCGGCGAACGAGACGAAGTCGCCGCCGTCGCCGATCACTACGGCGTCGCGGTCGAGCACGCGGGCGAGCTCGCCGTAAACGCGCATCGGGTGAAGCGGCGCGCGCGGGTCGCTGAGGTCCTTCTGCTCGGCCGCGCGCTTCTCGTTCTCGATCTCCCGAAGCGATGCCGCCCAGGCCGAGCGGGAACCGGCGGCGCCGCCGCCGGCCGCCGTGCGCAGCGCGGCGAGAGACCCCGCCACGCTGCCGTAGAGCTCGGCCTCGACCTCACGTGGATGCTCGCGCTCGGGTGCCGAGGAGCCGATCACCACGAGCTTCGTCTCCTCCCCGAAGGAAGCCCCGAAGCCGAGCCGGAAGTCCATCGGCACGCCCACCACGAGTGCCACGTCCGCCCCCTTGAGCCCGGCGCCTCGCGCGCGCGAGAAGAACATCGGGTGCTCGGCGGTCACGCAGCCGCGCGCCAGGCCGTTCAGGAACACCGGTACCTGGAGCTCCTCGCAGAGCGCGTTCAGCTCATGCTCGCCGTGCGCCCAATAGAGCCCCGTGCCGGCCATCACCACCGGCCTGGAGGCGCCGCACAGGAGCTCGGCCGCCCGGTCGAGCGCATCCGCGTCGGGCGCCGGCAACGCAGTTGGGTCCGGCAGCGAAGCCGGGGCATCCCCGTCCACGCCTGACTCCATGAAGACCTGGTCGAGCGGGAAGTCCACGAACGTGGGCCCGCTCGGCGGCTCGAGCGTCAGCCGCAGCGCCTCGTCCACCAGCGCGGGGATCTCGGCGGTCGAGCCGGCCGTGCGGGCCAGCTTCGTGAGCGGCGCCACGAACGGCACGTGGTCGATCTCCTGGAGGGAGCCCATCCCCCAGCGCATCGCCGGCGCGCGGCCGCCGAGCGCCAGCAGCGGCGAGCCGTTCATCAGCGCGGAGGCCAGCCCGCTCATGCCGTTGGTCACGCCGGGGCCGGCGGTGAGGGCGCACACGCCGGGCTGCCGGGTGGCCTTCGCCCAGCCCTCGGCGGCGAACACGGCCGACTGCTCGTGCCGCACGTCGACGATGTCGATGCCCTCCTCGCGGCAGCCGTCGTAGATCGAGAACAGGTGGCCGCCCGACAACGTGAAGAGCTTCGTCACCCCGTGTGCTCGCAGCCGCTTGGCCACTAGGCGCCCTCCGTGGAGCATGGTGCCCTGCGCGGTCTCGGGAGCCTCGGCCGACAAGCGCCCGCGAGCCTACCCAATCGGGTATAAGCCCTGTGGCCGATGGCCGCTCGACTCGAAGGCGACTTCCAGGGAGCCTTCCCGTTCGAGGCGCGCTATGTGAGCGTCGGCGAGGGCGTGCGGCTCCACTACGTGGACGAGGGGCCCCCTGAGTCGCCGCCGTTCCTGTTCGTGCACGGGAACCCGACCTGGAGCTACATGTGGCGGCGGCCGATCGCGGAGCTCTCCTCCCAGCGTCGCTGCCTGGCCTTCGACCACATGGGCTTCGGGCGCTCGGACAAGCCACCGCACCTGTCCGCGTACCCGCTCGAGCGGCACATCGCCAACGCGCTCGAGCTGATCGACCAGCTCGACCTGCGCGACGTCACGCTCGTGGCGCACGACTGGGGCGGGCCGATCGGGCTGGGGGCGATGCTCGAGCGCAGCGAGCGCCTGCGCGCCGTGGTCCTGATCAACACCTGGGCCTGGGAGCTGCCGAGCTTCCTGCCGCCGTTCCTGCGCGAGTTTCGCACCGAGGGCCTCGGCGAGATCCTGGCGCTCGGCGGGAACCTGTTCGTGGAGTCGATCCCGGGGGGCATGGCGCACAGAGCGATCGACGGCGCGGTGATGGAGGCCTACCGTGCGCCGTTTCCCGATTACTGGTCGCGGGTCGGCGTGCTCGCCTTCCAGCGCGAGATCCCGCTCACCGAACGGGACCGCAGCGCCCGGCTGATGGGCTCCATCCACGAGCGCCTCGATCGGATCGACGTGCCGGTGACGCTGATCTGGGGAATGCGCGACCGTGTCTTCCAGCCGATGTTCCTCGACCAGTGGCTCGAGATCTTTCCGAGCGCCACGGCGATCCGGCTCGAGGACGCGGCGCACTTCGTGCTGGAGGACCGCCCGGACGCGGTGATCGACGCGCTCTCTGGCTAGCGAGCGGCGGCGCGGCGCGAGGCGGCCTCGATCGACTCCACGTTGCGCGGGAGCACCTCCACGCGCTGGCGGTTGCCGAAGACCACGTGCAGGACCACGCCGCCGAAGCGGTCGGCCACGGTGCGGGCGTCGTGGACCGCGGCCTCGACCTCGGTGTCCGAGACCCCACAGGCCTCGAGGAAGCGGCGGGCCGTCGGTCCCTCGAGCTCGCGTACGCTCAGCTCGAGCTGCTCGGTCCGGAACTGGCCCGATGTCGAGCCTTCGGCGGGTTGGATCACCACGGCGGCGATGTCGTCGGAGAGCACGCGCGCCTCGCTGCGCACGCTGTCGACCAGCCCGCGCGCGGTGGCGTCGCCGCCGAGCTCCTCGAGCAGCTCCTCGAGCCGGTCGCGCCCGAGGATGCCACCGTTCACGCGCGCCTCCATCAGGCCGTCCGTGAACATGCAGGCCACCGAGCCGGGCACGAGCGGCACCGTGGTCTGGCGCAGGCCCGTGCCCACCCCCACTCCGATCGGCGGCGAGGAGGCGACCGTGACCGGATCGTGCGGCTGCGGGCCGACGACGAGCGGCGAAGGGTGGCCGGCGGAAGCGTATGTGAGCGTGCCCGTCGCGGGATCGTGCACCGCCAGGAGCACGGTTGCGAAGTCTCCGCCCAGGTTGTCGTCGATCACGCGACCGGCCACCTGCAGCGCCACCCGGGGCTCGAGCCCTGCCTCGAGGTAGGCGCGCAGCGTGTAGCGCATGAAGGCCGTACGAGCGAGCGCGCCGCGTCCGTGACCCGAGACGTCGCCGAGGATGAAGCCCACGCTCCCGCCGGCGAGCGGCAGCACGTCGTAGAAGTCTCCGCCGGCGCCCGGGCCGTCGGCCGGGCGGTAGGCCACCGAGGTGCGCAGCGCGCCGATCCTCTCCGGCACCGGGGGAAGCAGCGCGCTCTGGAGCAGCCCCACCTCGGTGAGCAGCTCACGGCGCTGGCGCGCCAGCGAGCGGTTGCGAATCGCCGCGAACAGGTAGCCGAGCCCGAGCAGGAGCGAGAGCGCTCCGAGTGCGACGAGCGCCGCCTTGAATGAGTCGGGGACGACGGGGATGCGATCCGTGAAGTTGCGAAACAGCGGAGGCCCGCTCGGCCCTTCGGCCGCCTGCTCGGCGGCGGGCTTGCGATCGCCACGCCGCTCACGGCTCTTCGCGCTGCCGTCGGAGCCGTCCTCGGCCCGGCCGACGCGCTCGAAGCCACCGCCACCGGCGGCCGGGGCGGGCACGGCGGTCGCCGGCTCCTCGCCGACAGCGCCACCCGCGGGCTGGCCGGCGCCCGCACGCTCGGCGCGCGCACGCTCGGCGCGGGCACGCTCGGCACGAGCACGGGCGGCGCGGGCAATCCGAAGCTCACGTCGAGCCTTACGCCTTGCCTCCGCCTTGGTCTCGGCCCCGCGGTCGGTCGCGGCGGGGGCGCTGGGGGCGGCTGCCTCGACCTGCGAGCTCGCGGGCGCAGAGGAGGCGACCGCCTGCTTGCCGGCCGCCTGCTTGCCCTTGGTTGCGCCGCCGGGCGCCAGCCTCGCGGGGGATGTGCCGCCGGCTCCGTTTCCCCGACCGCCGGAGCGGTTGCCGGCGCCGTTGCCCCTACCGGAGCCGGAATGGCCCGGGGGGGCCGGGGCGGCGGCGGGCGGCGCCGCCCGGGCTCCGGGGCCGACCGCGTTCTGCTGGGCGCCCCCGTCGAGGCCGTGGGCCGGTGGCCCGGAGCCGCCTAGCCCGTACGCATTGCCGTTCGGGATGTCCGGCGGGCCGGCGGCGCTCGGGTTGGCCTCGGCGCTCGCGAGGGGGCCCTCACTGCTGCCGGCGAGCAGCACGGCCGCTACCGTCACGAACAGCGCGACGGCAGCCAATACCCGGGCCACGACGACCCGCGTCTCCTCACGCAAAGGGTGGAAGGGGACCACTTGTGTCTATCTCGGCTGAGTCACGCTTGGGCTGATGCGGCTGGAGGGCGGATCGAACGTTCGTCGAGTCCTGCGGGGGCGCTAAGCCGCGCACTGGCTGCGCTGTCTGGTGGGATCCTCGCCGCGAGACGGCTGAAGCCGGGCGTGGCCGAGCAGGGTAGCCCGCCGCGTCCGCGCAAAGGATCACCACCAGTATCGCGGCTTATCGTTTTTACGCCAGTAGCGAGTTTGGCTGGATCCGCAAATACCGGGAATTCGGGCCGTCGCCGCCACGTTTGGGCCTGCGCCCACATGCGCTGCTTAAACGCAGCGGGCGCGCCGATTCTTGCTGTCGATCTCGCTGCGTTCAGGCCGAGTCGGGCTTCTTCTCGCCCGGCCAGGCGCCCGTGCCGCGGTAGAAGGCCCGGCGGCTGCCGTGGTCGGCGGCCTCCTTGACCATGCGGAAGATCGCTCCCTGGATCGCGCCGGCGAGCAGCAGCCGCTTCCATTCGATGTCGCGGTGCTTGGAGTCCGGTGGTTCCTCGTCGTCGAAGATGCCCCAGAGCTGGTCGAAGATCTTCTTCGAGAGAAAGCCCGCCACCAGGCCGCCCCCGATCGAGACCGGGATGAACAGGAGCTTCGCCATGGCGGGTGTATACCCGCGCGGTGATGCCTGTATTCAGGACGCCCGAGCGCGCTTCGGTCGAGTCTCCGGCGAAGCCGATCCAGAGCCGAACGCGCCGGGTGGCCGCATAGGCTTCCTGCGTGCGACTGCTGAGGGCCGGCGAGCTGCCCGAGCGTGTGGCGCTCGAGGACGACCTGATCGTGGAGAGCGAGAACCTCGATGCGATCCGCAGGCTGCCACGCGACGCGTTCGAGGTGATCTACCTCGACCCGCCCTTCAACACCGGCAAGCGCCGGCAGCTCCACCGGATCGGCTTCGCGGACGAGCACGACGACTTCCTCGCGTTCATCGAGCCGCGGCTGCGCGAGGCGCGGGCGCTGCTCGCTCCCGAGGGCACGCTCTACTTCCACATCGACCCGCGCGAGTCGCATTACTGCAAGGTCCTGCTCGACCGCATCTTCGGCCGCGAGCAGTTCCTCAACGAGATCGTCTGGGCCTACGACTACGGCGGGCGCACGAAGAGCCGCTGGCCGGCCAAGCACGACACGATCCTGGTGTACGTGAAGGACCGCGGCCGCTACCACTTCGACAGCGCCGAGGTGGACCGCGAGCCCTACATGGCCCCCGGCTTGCAGACCGCCGCTCGGCTGGAGCGCGGCAAGCTGCCCACCGACGTCTGGTGGCACACGATCGTGCACACGAGCGGGCGCGAGCGCACCGGCTATCCGACCCAGAAGCCCGAGGGGATCGTGCGGCGGATGGTGGCGGCGTCCTCGCGGCCGGGCGGCTGGTGCCTGGACTTCTTCGCCGGGTCGGGCACGCTCGGAGCGGTGGCGGCGGCGCTGGGCCGGCGCTATGTGCTCGTGGACGAGAGCCCGGACGCGGTGGCCGTGATGGTCGCCCGGCTCGGCGGCGCGGAGGCCGATGCCCGGGGTGGGACTCGAACCCACATGCCCCGAAGGGCAGGAGCTTTTAAGGCTCCCGCGTAGACCATTCCGCCACCCGGGCCCGCCAAAGCGTAGTGCCGCGGCGGCCCGCCGGGCGCGTGACGGGGCCGGAGGACTCTGCAACCGGGCCGGGCGCCTCCTGCACGAGCGCGGGCCACCCCCGCACGCGCAACTCACCCGGCGCTACCGTGTTGGGACGGGGTACCCACCGCGCGGGTCTCAACTTGGAAGCTTCAGCACTCAGGCACTCAGCCGGCCTTCCGGCGCTGGCAGGACGTTCTCCGCTTCTGCGGCTGCAGAGCGACGAGCGCCTGGTCGCGCTCACGCGACGTGGCCATCACGGGGCGTTCGAGGCGCTCGTCCAGCGCTATCAGCCGCGCCTGCTCGCCTTTTGCCGGCACATGCTGGGCTCAAAGGAGGACGCCGAGGACGTGCTGCAAGAGGTGTTCGCCGCCTCCTACAACGCGCTCCTTGCGGACGAGCGGGCGATCAACGCGCGCCCCTGGCTGTACCGGATCGCGCGCAACCGCTGCCTGAACCACCTGCGCCGGCCGCAGCCATCCGGACAGGACTCGATGGACGTGTTCGAGCGCGACGGCGGCACCACCACCGCGGACACGGTTCACCAGCGCGAGGAGTTCCGTCGGATCGTGATGGACGTCGGAGAGCTTCCGGAGACGCAGCGGACAGCCCTGTTGCTGCGCGAGATCGACGCGCTCTCCTACGAGCAGATCGCCGAGGCGATGGACACGACGGTGCCGAGCGTCAAGTCGCTGCTCGTGCGCGCGCGGGTGTCGCTCGCGGAGGCCGCCGAGGCCCGCCTGCTCACCTGCGGCGAGGTGCGGCTCGAGCTAGGCCAGGTGGCCGAGGGGCTGCTCCGGTCCTCGGCTCCGGTGCGCCGCCACCTGAAGAGCTGCGACCGCTGCCGCACCTTCAAGGGAGAGCTGCGAAAGACCTCGAAGGCGCTTGCCGCCGTGTACCCGATCGGTCCGCTGCTGGTGCTCAAGAAGCTCTGGTTGGCGAAGGTCGGGGTTGGCGGCGCCTCGGCTGCGGCGGCCTCGGGCGGCGGTGCGGGCGCCGGCGTGGCCACGACCGGCATGGCCGGGGCCGCGATGGGCGCCGCAAGTGGCATAACCGCGGGCGGCGCCGTGTCCGCCGGCGTGTCGGCGCTCGCCTCGAAGGCGGCCGCCGGAGTGGCGGCAGCCGCGATCGTGACCGCCGGAGCGGTGGAGGTGCGCCACCGGACGAGCGAGCGCCAGGCGCCGCCGGTGGCCGCGCAGGTGGCAGCGCCCGCGAGCCCGGCCCCGGTGCTCGCGCCGGCCACCATCGAGAAGCCCAAGCCGGTGGAGCCGAAGGCGGTGCGCCGGGAGCCGAAGCCGGCCCCGGTCGAGCCCGCGCTGGCCACCGCCGCGGCGCCAGCCGTCGAGCCGGCGCCGGCGCCCGAGCCCATCCCGGCGCCCGCTCCTGCTCCAGTGCAGGAGGAGAGCTCGACCGTCACGCTGCCCCCACGCGAGCCGGCGCCGACGGCGCCGACCGCGCCCCCGGGGGAGCCCGTACAGCCGGCCCCGCCGCCCGGCGAGGTCACGGCCCCAGTAGAGGCGCCCCCGCCGGCGCCGCCCGCGGGCGAGCCGGTGCCGGCCGCAGCGCCCGCCGAGCCGCCGCTGCCGCCCCCGCCGGGCTTCTAGCTCCGAGCTCGACCTAGGCGGAAGCCGCGGGCCTGCCGGGATCGCCCTCCCGGCCGAAGCGGCGGGTCTGCCGGGGTCGCCCCTCGCGGCCGAAGCCGCCGGCCTGCCGGGCCGCCCGCCTGCCGGCCGGGCCCTCACCCCGGCGCCTAGAACATCCTGGCGCCGAGCGGGACCTCGGAGTCCGGACGCAGCAGGATCACTCGGCCCTCCTCGTCGGGCACCCCGAGCGTGAGCACCTCCGACCTCACCGGCCCGATCTGGCGCGGCGGGAAGTTGACCACGGCCACCACGAGGCTGCCCTCGAGCTGCTCGCGCGTGTAGTTCTTGATCTGCGCCGAGGAGCGTCGCTCGCCGAGCTCCGGGCCGAAGTCGATCAACAGCTTCCAGGCGGGCTTGCGGGCCTCCGGGAAGTCCTCCACGCGCACGATCCGGCCCACGCGCACGTCCACCTTCAGGAAGTCGTCGAACTCGATCGTCACGGCTACCGGCGCGCTCAGGCCGCAGCCGCCGGCGCGAGGCCGATGACCTTCATGCGCCGCTCGAGCGCCTTCAGCGCGAAGGCGCGCGTCTCCTCGACCGTGGCGCCGAGCACCTCCGTCTCGCCCTCCACGTACCACTTGGGTTGGAGCACGGCGTCGGCGATCGGGGCGACCTCGGTGAGCGTGCGCGTGATCGCGTCCCCGTAGCGCGTGTCCTCCAGGGCCATCTCGCGCAGGAAGCGCGCCCCGAACGCCACGTGCCGGTGCTCGTCCCTCGCGATCTTGTTGAAGCCCTCGCAGAAGCCGGGCAGCGTCCCGACCTCCTCGTTGTACTGGAGGATGAAGTGCTGGCCGGTGAGCGCGAGCATGCCCTCGATGACCATGTGGTAGAGCGTGACCGCCTCGACCAGCGTCTCGAGGTCGTCGGGGCGGCGGGCGAGCCGGTCGACCCGGCTCTTCAGCATCCCGTCGAAGAGCTGGTTGAACTCGGGGTTCACGTGCTCGCTCGTCTCGGCCAGCCGCCCCTGCAGGGAGTCCGCCGCGAGCACGCCCACCTCCTCGTAGAAGCGGTTGAAGAAGCGCACGTGGCGCGCCTCGTCGGCGATCTGGGTGCAGAGGAAGATGCGCATCTCCTCGGTGGGGGCCGCGCGCATCATCGGGCCGAGCTCCTCGGCCACCTTCTGCTCGCCGATGAAGAAGGATGAGAGGCCGTACATGCGCTGGAAGCGCTCCTCCTCGGGGATGCGCTCGTGCCAGTCGATGCGGTCCTGCGTGAAGTCGATGTCCTGGGTCGCCCAGTGCTGGCGCTCCCAGAGCTCATAGAGCTGCGAGTAGCTCAGCAGGTGGACCTCGCCGCGGTCGGCCGATTCGAGCACGGCCGGGTCGCCAGTGGCCTGGAAGTCCTCACGGTCGGTCCGCTGGGTCACGGAGTCGCTCACGGCGGGGTCTCTCCTATAGGGCGGGATCTCTGGCCGCCCAAGTTACGGGCTCCGGCGCTGCAGGGCTCGGCCGGGAGACTAACGGACTGGCTGGCCAGCCAACTCAAGGCCCGGGCTCGGCGGTGGCCTCCACGCGCACCCGGTTGCCGGCGCCGGTGGGCCTGCCCACGAGCGCCCTCCCGGGCCGCAGCCCGGCGACGGTGGTGGACACCGACTCGAGCCTCCTGCCCACGCGGATCGTCTTGCCGGGGAACCTCAGCCCGTAGGCGCGGCCGTCGGCCGAGCGCAGCTCGATCCGAATCGAGATGAACGCCGGCACGCGGATCACGCGCGGGGTGATCCGCCCGCGGCGGGCGCTGAACAGCGCCAGCGAGCGCGCCGGCTGCTCGTCGCCGGCGCCGCCCGGCTGGTCCTCCGGCGACGGGGCCGGGCCGCCCTCCGGCTCGCCGGCCTCCGTCTCGCCCCGCTCGGTCTCGGCCGCGCCATCGATCTCGGTCGCGCCATCGGTGTCGGTCGCGCCCTCGGTCTCCGCCACGGTCTCGCCGGCCTCGGGACGCGTCTCCGCCTGCCCGGGGGCGCTCTCCGCGGGCGCGGACCCTTGTCGTCGTCGTCCCCGCAGCCCGCGAGCCCGAAGAGACACCATCCGAGCGCAATGGCGAGGAGGAGGGGACGGCTGGGCCGCCCGGACGCGTTGCCGACCATTGCCCTAGGCGGCGTCAGAGGGTGAGCGAGCCGCCCGGCTCCAGCAGCTCGACCGAGGACCGCGTGCGCCCCTCGACCTCGGCCTTGAAGGCCTCGGCGTCCGTCTCGATCGGCGGGAAGGTGTCGTAGTGGCAGGGGATCACCGTGCGCGCGCCGATCAGCTCACAGGCGGTCACCGCATCGTGGCGGTCCATCGTGTAGTGGCCGCCGATGCAGACGAGCGCGGCGTCGATCTCGTCGCGCTCGCCCACCAAGCGCAGGTCCGAGAAGAGCGCCGTGTCACCCAGGTGGTACACGGTCTTGCCGCCCAGGTTGATCACGAGCCCGGCGGGGGTGTTCACGGTGCCGCCCGGGGTCGTCGAGGTGTGCCAGGCGGGGACCAGCCGGACCCAGCCGCCGTCGAACTCCACGGTCCCGCCCAGGTTCGGGTCCGCGGCGTTCTCGATCCCCTCCTCGCCGAGCTCCTCCGCCAGCTCCTTCATCGCCACGCACTGCGCCCCGGTGCGCTTCGCGATGTCCACCACATCGCCCCAGTGGTCGAAGTGGCCGTGGGTGAGGAAGACGTGCGTGGGCTCGAGCTGGGAGGCCTCCACAGAGGCCCTGGGGTTCCCGGTCAGGAAGGGGTCGACGAGTATGCGCGTGTCGCCGTCGCTCAGCTCGAAGCAGGCGTGGCCCAGGAAGCGGATGTCCACGGTCAGGTTCCTCCAGAGGTGTCGGGTTCCACGGATTGGTCGGGAACGCCGAGCTCGCGCGCGAGCTCCCAGCCCACCGCCACGCCGATCAGCATCCCCATGCGGGTCTCCTCGGCGATCAGCTCGTCGATGCGGGCGGCGCGCTCGCCCTGGTCGGGCTCGGCGGCCGCCGCGCGCACCTGGGAGGCGTGCGCCTCGCCGAACCAGCCGCCCTCGTTCAGGGCCTCGCCGAGGATGCGCTGGAGCTGCGGCGCCGCGGCCGCGAGCAGCCGCTCGGCGCCCGTGAAGCGGTCGGGATCGGACAGCGCGCGGACGGCCGCGTCGAGCTGCTCGTCGCTGAACACGGCCCGGATACTAGGGGCGCCTCAGCGGCCCTTGCGCGTGAAGACCGGCAGCGCGAGGCCGAGCAGCGACCCCGCCAGCGCGCCGCCCACCGCGGCCGCGATGTTGGCCTCCTCGGTGGTGAGCGACAGCAGCACGAGCACCACCGCGATCACGTACACGCCGAGCAGGTCGGTCTCGCGGTCCTCGCCGCGACGGGCAGCGCGGCGGTCGTCCACGAGCCAGGCGCAGAGCATCCCGAGCGACGCCCCGTTCGCGCCGATCACGGCGTAGATCGGCGGGTCCACGAGCAGCGGAGGCGTCTCGGCCAGCACCGCGAGCGCCGAGCCGGCGGCCCCGGCAAGGACGAAGATCGCGAGCACCGGGATCGGGCCGAAGCGACGCTCGAGCAGGCTGCCGAAGATCCCCACCGGCACGAGCGCGACGAACGCGTAGCCGAGCTGGTCGGCGTGCAGGAACGGGCTGACGAACCAGCGCCAGACCTGGTCCTGGGAGAGCGCCGGATCGTCGGGCGCGATGAGCAGGTAGCCGAGGTCGAGGGAGGGCTTGGCGGCGTATACGAGCGCCAGCAGCGCGCACGCGAGCAGCAGCGCACCGGTGGCATACGGGCGCGCGTCCGGCGCGATGCCTGCGATCTCCTCCGGCCGCAGGCGGGGCAGCCGCTTGGCGCGAGCGCGCCGCTTGGGCTGGGGCTCGTCGCCCGAACGGTCGATCTTCGGCGCGCGCTTGCGCACGCGCTGCCCGCAGTACGGGCATTCGGTGACGTACGGGCTGACCTCCGACCCGCAGTTCTTGCAGACGACGAACAGGTCCGGCTGCGACACGCTACCTCAGAGTACCCGGAGGCAAATCGCTCCCGTGCGGCTATTCGCCGGCCGCCTCGGCGGGCTGCGCGTCGGGCGGCTCCGGGGCCGCGCCGCCGCCGGACTGCGCGGGGGCGGGCACGGTGGCGTCGAGGATCTCCTGGACCACCTCGCGCAGGTCATGGTTGGCCTCGTAGACCACCACCTGGCGGGAGGCGCCGTTGCCGTGCTCGAGGATGTCCTCGAGCGCGTCGAAGTCCTCCAGCGAGCCGAGCTCCTCTGCGTGCGGGCGCAGCCGTTCGAGCAGGCGCCGCGCCAGCTCGGGCACAGGCACGCGCGTCGTGTCCGGCAGGTCCACGAGCGAACCGCCGAGCCCGTGCCGGGACGCCACCCACTTGTTCTCCTCGAGCATCTCGTACGGGTAGCGCGACAGCTCCCTGCCGGCGTCGTAGTGCTCGGCCAGCTCCTTGACCATCGCCTGGATCAGCGCCGCGATCGAGAGCGTGTGCTCCACGCGGGTCTGGGAGTCCATGCAGCGGACCTCGACGGTGCCGAAGTTCGGATGCGGGCGCACGTCGTACCAGAGGTACGTGTAGTCGCCGATCGACTTCGAGTCGGTCATGAACTCGATCCGGCGCGACCAGTCCTCGAAGTCCTCGTAGCGGGGCGGGATTCCCACGCGCGGGAACGCGCGGAAGATCGGCGTGCGCGTGGAGTCGAGGCCGGTGGCATCGCCGCGCCAGAACGGCGAGTTGGCCGACAGCGCGAGCAGCAGCGGCACGTGCACGCGCATGCCGTTGGTCACGTGGATCGCCTTGTCGGCGTCGTCGAGGCCCACGTGCACGTGGATGCCGAAGATCAGCTCCTGGCGCGCGACGAACTGGAGCCCCGAGATCAGGTCGCGGTAGCGCGGCCGGGCCACGATCCTTGCGTCCTCCCAGAGCGCGAACGGATGGGTGCCGGCGGAGCCGATCGAGAGGTTGCGCGCCTGCGCCACGTGCTGGACCCGGGACCGAAGCGCGCGCAGCTGGATGCCGGCCTCGCGCGTGTTGATCACGGGCGTGGTCGCGATCTCGCAGACCGACTCCATCAGCTCGGGCTTCACCTCTCCATCGATGGGGAGGTCGGCCAGATCCTCGAGCAGAACCTCGACAGAATTGGAGAGATCGAGGGTCTCGTCGTCGACGATCATGAGCTCCTCCTCGATCCCAAGGGTGTACGAGGGGCCCGTGAAACGGTGCTCCACGCAGCCATCGTATCCGGAGGCGCCTGAGCCAAACGGGGTATAACCACGGTGAACCTCAACTCGGGAGACTCGGATGGCACTCGGTTACGACGGCAAGCTCTACATCCTCGCGTTCGATCACCGCGGCTCGTTCCAGAAGAAGATGTTCGGGATCGAGGGCGAGCCCTCGCAGGAGCAGGCGGAGACGATCGCCGACGCCAAGCGGCTGATCTTCGAAGGCATGCTGAAGGCGGTGGACCAGGGCGCGGAGGCCGGCGCCACCGGCGTGCTCGTGGACGAGCAGTTCGGAGCTCCGACCGGCGTGCCGGGCGAGGCCAAGGAGAGGGGTCTGATCCTGGCCATGCCCGTCGAGAAGTCGGGCCAGAACGAGTTCGACTTCGAGTACGGCGATGACTTCCCGGCCCACATCGAGCGCTTCGACCCAGACTTCTCGAAGGTGCTCGTCCGCTACAACCCCGACGGCGACCGGGACATGAACGCGCGCCAGTCCGAGCGGCTCAAGCGGCTCGCCGACTGGCTACACGAGCACGACCGCAAGTTCCTCTTCGAGCTGCTCGTGCCGGCGGAGGACTCGCAGCTCGAGCGGATGGGTGGGGACGTGGACCGTTTCGACTCCGAGCTGCGTCCCGAGCTGATGCGGCGGGCGATCACGGAGCTCCAGGACGCGGGGATCGAGGCGGACATCTGGAAGATCGAGGGGATCGACACGCGCGAGGACTGCGAGCGGATCGCCGCCACCTGCCGGCGCGACGGGCGCGACGGCGTGACCTGCGTGGTGCTCGGCCGCGGCGCTGACGACGCCAAGGTCGACCACTGGCTGCGCCAGGGCGCCCCGGTGGACGGCTACTCCGGCTTCGCGATCGGCCGCTCGATCTGGTGGGACGCGCTCAAGGGCTTCCTCGACGGGTCACTAGATCGGGAGGGGGCCGTCGGGCAGGTGGCCGATAACTACCTGCGTTTCGTCAGGGTCTACGACGAGGCGGCGAAGGAGCACGCGGCTGCGTGAGCCTGAAGGCGCGCAGCCACAACTGGGACCCGGAGCCCGCTGGTAGCCTTCCGCCCACGATGCGGATGCGTCAGTCCCCGGCCCAGTTCGAGGAGGCCTTCCGCGAGGAGGCGGCCGAGTCGATCGTACGCCGGGAGCGGCTTCGCAAGCAATCCGCCCAGCGCTCCCGGGTGCGCCGCGTCCAGCGCACCCGTAAAGCCGGGAAGCTGCGCTTCACGCTGCTGGCGCTCACGATCGTCGCCACCGCCGTGGTCGTGACGATCGTCATGTTCGAGACGCTCGCCGCCATCGCTGGCTGAACGCCGCGGACTATCCGTAGCTCTCCCTGGGTCGCTGCAGCTCCTCGAGCGCGCCCCGCATCTCGATCCGTTCCATGTCCGCCGGGCCGATCCGATCCCGCTGGATCTCGAGGTACACCTCACGTCGGAACACCGGCACCGCGCGCGGCGCCTCGATGCCGATGCGGACCTTCTCGCCCATGATCGCGAGAACCGAGATCTCGATCTCGTCGCCGATCATGATGCTCTGGTTGGACTTCCGGGTTAAAACGAGCACAGCGCTTGCGCCTCCCGTGCCTGACACGTGGCCTCGTTCAATAAAGCACCCTTGGCCCGGACGCGCAATGGGGAACCGTGGCGGGTCGGGCCGGGGTCCCGAAACCGCACCGAAGCCCGGCGCGGGATTGGTAGTCTCCGGCGCCGCTTGGCACGACGATCCCTGAAGCCGCAGCTGAACCAGATCCGCACCTGGGTGCGCCAGGGCCGCACCGACGCCTGGATCGCCCATCAGCTCGAGGTCGCCGTTGGCGACATCCGCTCGTTCAAGCGCGAGCACGAGTTGGCTCCCGAGGCCACGGACACCGAGGGCGAGGTGTTCGTGCCGGGCGCCGAGCCCGAGGTCCCCGACTTGCGCGCGGAGGACGACGCCCTCGTGGCCGCGGCCCTCGAGGCCGAGCGGGTTGCCGAGGTGGAGGAGGAGGTCGAGGACGAGGAGCCCGGCGGCGTCGACGAGGAGGCCGAGACCCACGACGAGGACGGCGACGCTGACGCCGACGCCGAGAGGCAACCGCGCGCGCGCCGTCGCGGTCGGCGCGGCGGGCGCGGGCGCCGCCGCAAGCCCAAGGCGCTCGAGGGCACCTTCGACCACGGTGACGAGGGCTACGGCCTCTGGCTCGACCCCGCCATCCAGGACGATCCCGTCTACGCGGAGCACTGGGCCGGCCACCGGCCGGTGAGCGTGTCAGTCGAGGCCGACCGGACCGTGATCTCGCGCGCGGGCGAGGAGTCCGCGGGCGAGGACGAGTAGCGCCGGGCGCCCGCCGCCCGCGCACCGTTCGCTACCTTCGGCGGCCTTGGCCTACGCCGTGGAGAACGCCCTGTTCCAATGGCGCGAGGGAGAGCGCCGCGTCGCCGAGACGCCGGAGCCCGCGCGGGCGGACCTCGAGCGGGCGGTGGCGGTGGTGGTCGAGGAGCTCCGCCGCCGGCTCGGCTCGAGCTTCGTGCTGGACGAGCTCGCCGACCTCTACGGCGAGGGCACCGACTGGGCCACGGGGCTTGCGGGCCGGCACGGGGCCGGTACGGACTCCGCCACGGTGGCCGATGCCGCCTTCGGGTGGTACGCCCGGGAGGCGTCCAACTACGCCGGCGGGCGCCCGCGCGAGAAGCACGAGCGCCCCTAGGGCTTGGGCGGCGGCAGCGCGGATCGGGCTGGCGCTCGGGGCGCGGGAGGAGTCCCGCCGCCGCCATCGAAGCCATCCCGGATGCCACGCGCCGCAGCCTTCCCGAGCCGTAGCCGCTCGGGCATCCGCTGGGACCGGCTCGGCCGGGTGGCGCTGCTCGCCACGCTCGTGACGATCCTGCTGCTCTACGTCTCGCCCGCCAAGCAGTGGATCCAGCAGTCGCGCACTGCGGGCCACCAGCGCGAGGAGCTGAGCGATCTCGGCCGCGAGAACCGCGAGTTGAAGAGCCGGCTGCGCGCCCTTCGCGACCCGGGGGCGCTCGAGCGCGAGGCGCGGCGGCTCGGGATGGTGCGCGAGGGCGAGCGCGCCTACGTGATCGAGAACCTGCGCTAGCGGCCGGCTTCAGGCGCCGCGAAAGGCCGCGCGGCCCGGGTAGCTCGCGTCGGCGCCGAGCGCCTCCTCGATCCGCAGCAGCTGGTTGTACTTGGCCACGCGGTCCGAGCGCGAGGGCGCGCCGGTCTTGATCTGGCCACAGCCCGTGGCCACCGCGAGGTCGGCGATCGTGGTGTCCTCGGTCTCACCGGAGCGGTGCGACATCACCGCGGTGTAGCCGGCCTCGGACGCGGTGCGCACCGCGTCGAGCGTCTCCGTGAGCGTGCCGATCTGGTTGACCTTGACGAGGATCGAGTTGGCCACGCCGCTCTCGATCCCGCGACGCAGGCGCTCGGTGTTGGTCACGAACAGGTCGTCTCCCACCAGCTGGACGCGCTCGCCGATCTGGTCGGTTAGCGCCCTCCATCCCTCCCAGTCCTCCTCGTCCATGCCGTCCTCGATCGAGACGATCGGGTAGCGCCCGGCCATCTCTCCCCAGTAGGACGCCATCTCGGCGGGCGTGAGCGTGCGACCCTCGTGTTCGAGCACGTAGGCGCCGTCCGCGTGGATCTCGCTGGTGGCGGGATCGAGCGCTATCGCCACGTCGCGGCCCGGGCGATAGCCGGCGGCCTCGATGCCCTCGATGAGCGCCTCGAGAGCGGCTTCGTTGGAGGCCAGGTCGGGCGCGAAGCCCCCCTCATCGCCCACCGCCGTGGCGAGGCCGCGCTCGTGCAGGGTGCGCTTCAGCGCATGGAAGACCTCGGCGCCGGTGCGCAGCGCCTCCGCGAACGACGAAGCGCCCACCGGCACGACCATGAACTCCTGGAAGTCGACCTTGTTGTCGGCATGAGCGCCGCCGTTCAGGACGTTCATCATCGGCACCGGCAGCACGTGCGCCGCCTCGCCGCCCAGATACCGCCACAGCGGTTGCCCGGCCTCCGCCGCGGCGGCCTTTGCGCCGGCGAGCGACACGCCCAGGATCGCGTTCGCGCCGAGTCGCCCCTTGTTGGGAGTGCCGTCCAGCTCGATCATCGCGCGGTCGAGTGCCGCCTGGTCGGCGGGGTCGATGCCGCGCACCGCCTCGGCCAGCTCGCCGTTGACGTTCGCCACCGCCCGTGCGACCCCCTTGCCGCTCCAAGCCTTGCCCCCGTCGCGCAGCTCCACCGCCTCGAACTCGCCCGTGGAGGCGCCGGAGGGCACCGCCGCGCGCCCCGCCGCGCCGGACTTCAGAAGGACGTCGACCTCCACGGTCGGGTTGCCCCGGCTGTCGAGGATCTGCCGCGCATGCACCTTCTCGACCTCGCTCAACTCGCCTCCACCCGGTCTCGGAAGCGGTCGGCAGCGCGCCGCAGCGCCAGCTCGGGGTCGACACCCGCCCGCACGGCGTCGCCCACCGCCATCAGGAGGCGCTGGCCGGCGTCGTCCCGGTCGGGCTCGGGCTGGAAGCCCGCACTCTCGGCCCGCTTCAGCACCTTGCTCGCATAGAGCGTCGACGGCAGCGTCTGGGGCAGCTCGCCGAAGATCGCGCCGCCGCGCTCTTCCTCGCGCTTGATCTCGTTCCAGTTGCGCACCACCTCGCCGGCGCTGTCCGCTGTGCGCTCGCCTCCGAACACGTGCGGGTGGCGGCGGACCAGCTTCTCGCGGCAGTGGTCGGCCACCTGCGCGAGCGAGCCGCGCCCGCGCTCCTCCATCAGCAGCGCCAGGAAGTAGACCTGGAAGAGCACGTCCCCGAGCTCGTCGAGCAGCTTGGCGTCGTCGCCCGAGTGGGCGGCGTCGGCGAGCTCGTATGCCTCCTCCACTGTGTGCGGCACGATCGAGCGCTCGTCCTGCTCGCGGTCCCAGGGGCACTCGCGCCGGAGCCGGCGGGTGATCTCGTCCAGCCGCAGCAGCGCCGCCGGGAGGTCGTCGTCGCCGAGCCGGGCGCTTGCGCCCGGCTCATCGCCGCGCCCCGGGCCGAGCCGGTCGCCTGCGCCCGGCTCGTCGGCCACTACGGCTTCGGGTTCTCAGGGGTGGGCGCGGGCTGCTGGGGCTGCTGCGGGGGCTGGGGCTGCTGGGGCTGCGACGGCGGCTGGGCGTTCGGGTTGCCGCCGGAGGCGGGACCGGTGTTGGTCTTCTCCTTCGGGGCGTTCTTGCACTCGGCCACCTTGTAGTCGTCGGCGCAGTTGGTCTCGTCCTTGTACTCCTCGCGGAAGTCCTTGATGAACTCGTCGAGGGCCTTCTGCTGGCGCTCGGAGCGGATCAGGTTCTTGATCGTCTCCTTGGACTGCTCGAGCGTCTGCTGGGAGGCGGCGGTGATCTTGTCGACCTCGAACAGGTACCAGCCGAACTGGGTCTCGACGGGACCTTCCAGCACGCCCTCCTTGGCGGCGAAGATCGCCTTGTCGAACGCCGGGTCCTGCTGGCCCTCCGACACGGCCGGCAGCCGGCCGCCCTGCGCCTTCGAGGCGCGGTCGATCGAGTACTTCTTCACGACCGCCTTGAACTTGGCGCCGCCGTCGAGCGCGCGCTTGGCCTGTTGGGCCTTCGCCTCGGTCTTCGTCAGCACCACGCGCAGGTCGCGCTGCTCGGGCTGCGCGAAGCGCTCCTTGTTCTTCTTGTAGTACGCCTCGATGTCCTCGTCGGTGACCTTCTTCGCGTCCTCGGTCACCTTCTGCGTCAGCTTCTGCTGGAGCTGGTCGAGCCGGACGCGGAAGAGGATGTCCTCCTCGGTCATGCCCGAGGTCTCGAGGAACTGCTTGTAGGCCTTGTCGGTGGGGAACGCCTGCTTCTTCTGGTCCTCGAAGGACTTCTCGACCTGCTTCTGGGTGACCTTGATGCCCTGCTCCTCGGCCTCCTGCTCGACCCAGGCGGCCTGGACCAGGAACTGCATGACCTCGCGCTTGAGCGTGTCGTACTCGGTCTCGCACTGCTTCTTGAGAGCGGCGTCGCCAGGCTTCTTCTGGCCCTCGGGGGCCGGCAGCTTCTTCTTGGCCGCCACGCACTTGGTGAACTCCGGTGGGTCGGGCACCACCGCGGGGCCGCCCTGCGCCTGGCCCTTGGCGGCCGTGGCGAGCCACTTGTCGAACTCCTTTTGGGAGATGGTCTCCTCGCCGACCTTGGCGACGGCGCCGGTGGGCACCTCGTTGCCGCAAGCGGCGAAGACGAGCGCGCTCATGCCCAGCAGGGCGAGCGCGAGCAGTGACTTGATCGGGACGTGTCTCATCAAGGGCATGTCTAGGACCTGTTCGTGAATCTGGCCTGAGGGCAGCACGAGGGCGGAGCACGGCAGAGCCCTGCGCGCGGTGGCGAAGGGTAGCGGAATGGTTTTCAGTCTCCGGAAGGCTCCGTGGCCACCTCGAGAATCGCCTCCGCCACCTCCACCGTCTTGCGGAAGCGCTCGCCCGCCTGGTCGGGCAGCCGCAGGCGCACCGTCTCCCGGCCGGCCTCGTACACGGCCTCCGGCACCCGCTCGCGCAGCGCTTTGGCGCCCGTCGAGTCGAGGTCGATCGGGGTCACGTGCATCGTTATCGGCGCGCTGCTCGCCGGCCCCGCCGACTCGGGCCGCCGGCCGCCGCGGAAGTCCACCGACCTCGCCCCCGCCCGGCCCAGCTTGATGCGCGCGTCCTGCAGGCGGATCAGGTTGTCGAGCGGCTCGGGGATCGGGCCGAAGCGGTCGGCGAGCTCCTCGCGCAGCACGATCAGCTGCGCGACCTCGCGCGCCCCGGCGACACGCCGGTGGACCTCGATCTTGGCCGCCTCGTAGGGCACGTAGTCGCCCGGGACGTAGGCGTCCACCGGCAGGTCCATGCGCACCGGCTCGGCGCTCTCCTCCGCGGAGTCGCCGGACAGCAGCCGCACGGCCTCGTCGATCATCCCCACGTAGAGCTCGAAGCCGACGGCCGCGACGTGGCCCGACTGCTCGTCGCCGAGCAGGTTGCCCGCGCCGCGGATCTCGAGGTCGCGCATCGCGATCTTGAACCCGGAGCCGAGCTCCGTGTAGTCCGAGAGCGTGGCCAGCCGAGCGCCGGCCTCCTCGGAGAGGGCCGCCGCACTCGGATAGAGCAGGTAGGCATACGCGCGCTCGCGCGAGCGCCCTACGCGGCCGCGGATCTGGTAGAGCTGCGCGAGGCCGAGCTCGTCGGCACGCTCGACGATCAAGGTGTTCGCGCTCGGGATGTCGAGACCCGACTCCACGATCGTGGTGCACACGAGCACGTCCGCGTCGCCGCGCAGGAAGGTGAGCATCACCTTCTCGAGCGCGCCCTCG
>DASQNF010000218.1:0-3338 GCA_035645115.1 Thermoleophilaceae bacterium
CGCTGGAGCGACGGCACGCCGGTGAGGATCCGCTCGCCGATGATGCTGTGACGGCGCACGAAGTCCCAGTCCTCGTCGCCGAGGCCGCTCTGCTTGGTGAGGATCGCCGACGGGATCGCCACCTTGCCGACGTCGTGCAGCTCTGCGGCGCGCGCGACCAAGCGGACCTCGTCCGCAGACAGGCCGAGCGCCTCCGCGCAGATGCCGGCCAGCGCCGACACCTCCAGCACGTGAGTGCCGAGGCCCGGATGGTGCTCGTCGAGCATCCGCGTCATCGCCCCGGACAACGCTTCCTCGGTGCCGGGGTGTGCCCGCACCTTGGCCGCATACATGCGGGTGTCCGCCACCCGCAGCGCCGCCGCGGAAGAGCGGGCCTCGTCCGGCACGGCGGCCTCCCCGCACGCGGAGGTGATGTGGAAGCCCTCGCCGCTCTCGCTCAGGGCCTCGGTCACGAGCGCCTGCGTGTCGGCCACGACGTCGCCCTCCGCGAAGAACAGCACGCAGAACTCGTCGCCGCCGAGGCGGGCCGCGATCCCACGGCCCTCACAGGCCGCCGCGAGCGTTAGGCCGAGACGTCGTAGCAGCGCGTCGCCGGCAGGATGGCCGAAGGTGTCGTTGTAGCGCTTGAAGCCGTTCAGGTCCGCGAGGGTGAGCGTGAAGGCGTCGCCGGCGTCGATCCGGGCTTCGAGCTCCTCGAGCAGGGCACGCCGGTTGGGCAGGCCGGTCAGCTCGTCGGTGCGCGCCTCCTGGGCGGTCGACTCGAGGGCGGAGAGCATCGTGGCCTCAGAGCGTCGCCGGTAGAGGCTCAGCATCCATGCGCAGGCGGCAACGCTGACCAGCCCGATGGGGAGCAGCGCGAACGCGGTTGCGCGGACGGTGCGCTCGGAGTCCGTGGCTGCGTCGAGCTTCGAGGCGAGCAGCGCGGAAGGATCCGCGTCGAGGTCGTTCAGGAGGACCTGGAGCTCGGTGATGCTCTCCTCGAGGCCTTCCTCTGCCGCGGTGGTCGCCTCGCCCCCTGACCCGGCGGGTCTCGTGAGGAACCGTCGGGTAGCCGTTTTCAGCCGAGCGACGATCGGCTTGGCCTGGTCGGCGATCCAGCCGGCCTGGCGAACCCCGCCATTCTCCATCCGCAGGAGTGCGTTATCCAGCACGCGCTGCGCCTTGCGCAGCTTGGCGAGCTCTCCTGGCACGAGCTCCTCCTCGAGCTCGTCGCTGGAGGTGTCGAGCAGGCTCAGCGCCTGCACGGCACGCAGATGCCCGGAGGTCTGGACGCCGGCCCGGGAGAGCTCGTGGGCGTGGTTCTGGGTCACGATCGCCGCCCAGACGGCGAGCGCGCCGAGCGCGACAACCGCGACCGACATGCCAGCCACAGCGATTCGGGCGAGCGCCCTCGGGGGCGAGCGCGGGTCCGCAGCCGGGCGCATATACCGCCTATCGGCAGGTCGGAGGCAAAACAAGAGTCGCCGAGGCCCCCGGCCTCGGTGCGAGCGGACTCAGGCCTCGTCGGCTGCGAACTTCTGCTCGAGCTCCTTCATCACCCCGGGCTCACGGAGGGTCGACACGTCGCCGAGCTCACGACCCTCGGCGATGTCGCGCAGCAGCCGGCGCATGATCTTCCCTGAGCGCGTCTTCGGGACGTCGGCCGTCCAGATGATCCGCCTGGGCCGCGCGAGCTTGCCGATCCGTCTCGCCACCTGGTCGTGGATCTCCCTTTCGAGTTCCTCGCTGCCGGGTAGGTCGCCCTCCAGGATCACAAAGGCGCAGATCGCCTGGCCGGTGTCCTCGTCGGCCATTCCGATCACCGCCGCCTCCGCCACCTTCGGATGGGCCACGATCGCCGACTCCACCTCAGCCGTCGAGAGCAGGTGGCCGGACACGTTCACGGCGTCGTCGGCCCGCCCGATCACCCAGATGTAGCCGTCCTCGTCCTTGCGCGCGGCGTCGCCTACGTAGTAGGTGCTCTCGTCCCACTTCGAGAAGTAGGTCTCCTTGAAGCGCTCGGGATCGCGGTAGAGCGTGCGCAGCATTCCGGGCCACGGCCGTTGCAGCGCGAGCAGTCCCTGCTCGCCATCGGCGACCGGGCGGCCCTGCTCGTCGAGCACTTCGGCGTGGATGCCCGGCAGCGGCTTGGTAGCCGATCCCGGCTTGGCCGGGGTGAGGCCGGGGAGCGGCGAGACCATGATGTGGCCCGTCTCCGTCTGCCACCAGGTGTCCACGATCGGGCAGCGCTCGCCGCCGATCACCTTCCAGTACCAGACCCAGGCCTTGGGGTTGATCGGCTCGCCGACCGTGCCGAGCAGCCGCAGGTGGGACAGGTCGTGCTTCTGAGGCTCCTCCACGCCCCACTTCATGCACGCCCGGATCGCCGTGGGCGCCGTGTAGAAGATGCTGACCCGATAGCGCTCGCAGAGCTCCCACCAGATGTCCTTGGCCGGGTAGTCGGGGGCGCCCTCGTACATCACCGAGGTCGCGCCGTTCAGGAGCGGGCCGTAGACGATGTAGGAGTGGCCCGTGACCCATCCCACGTCGGCCGAGCACCAGTACACGTCCTCGTCCGGCCGGAGGTCGAACACATGCCGGTGGGTCCAGGCCACGCCGGTGAGGTAGCCGCCCGTGGTGTGGAGGATGCCCTTCGGCTTGGCCGTTGAGCCGCTCGTGTAGAGCACGAACAGGGGGTGCTCGGCGTCGAGCTCCGCCGGCGGGCAGTCCTCGGACGCCGCCTCCAGGGCCTCGTCGTAGAAGAGGTCGCGCCCCTCGCTCATCGGCACGTCCACGCCGGTGTTTCGCACCACCACCACGGTCTCGATCGAGGGCACCTCGTCGAGGAAGGCGTCGACAGCCGGCTTGATGTCCGCCGCCTTGCCCTTGCGGCGCGCCTGGTCGACCGTGATCAGCGCCTTCGCCTCCGAGAACTCCATCCGCTCCTTGACGGCGTCCGGCGAGAAGCCCCCGAAGACGACGTTGTGGGGGGCGCCGATGCGAGCGCAGGCGAGCATCGCCACGGCCACCTCGGGGATCATCGGCAGGTAGATGCCCACCACGTCGCCCGGCTCGATCCCGTTCTTCTTCAGCACGTTCGCGAGCCGCTTCACGTCGCGGAGCAGCTCGGCGTAGGTGACCTCGCGCTCCTCGCCCTCCTCCCCGCGCCAGTAGAAGGCCACGCGCTCGCCGCGACCCGCCTCCACGTGCCGGTCGAGCGCGTTGTGCGAGGCGTTCAGCTTGCCGCCGCCGAACCACTTGTAGAAGGGCGCGTCCGAGTCGTCGAGCACGGTGTCCCAGCGCTCGAACCAGTCGAGCGCCTCGGCTTGCTTCGCCCACCAGGCCTCGGGGTCGCGCGC
>DASQNF010000219.1:0-4395 GCA_035645115.1 Thermoleophilaceae bacterium
CTGCAGCTCGCCGGTCAGGAACGTCAGCTCGCCGTCGATCACCATCCCCGAGCCGACCTCGAAGATGTAGGAGCTCTGACCGAGCAGCCGCGCGTCCTCCATCACCTGCGCCCGCCGCCGCCCGGACTTGATCACCACCTCAACTCCCGCTCGGTGGCAGGCCTCGAGCGCGCGCGCCGCGAGCAGCGTGAACTCGCCCTCGGCTGTGCGGAACAGCGACGCCCCCTTTCCGAGCAGCGTGCCGTCGAGATCGGTGTAGACGCAGCGGATGGGCACCGGCAGCCAGCCTACGCGGGTGCGCGCAGGGAGGCGTACGGCGGGCGCTCCACGAGCTCCACCTGGATCAGACGACCGTCCGCCGTCTGCAGCGGCGGCGCGGGGTCGTCGAGCAGGCGGCCCTCCGAGCGCAGCCGCTCGAGGATCACGCGCGTGACGGCGTATGCCATCGGACCGAGCTCGGGCAGCGGCCTGTGGTCGTTGAGGCGCACCTCGAGGTCCACCTGAGCCATCCCGTCGGTGCCGCCGAGGGCGTCGCGCGCGTGCAGCAGCATCGAGGTCTCGACCGCGTAGCCGGTGGCGAAGGGCAACGTGTCGAACAGCCGGCGCCACGCCGCCACCTCGCCGGCGAGCGGCTGGACGAACGCCGCCAGCTCGGGGTAGAAGGCCGACAGCAGCGGTCGGGCGGTGAGCTCGGTCACGCGCCCCCCGTCCACTGGCCGCATTGCGCCGTCGGGCGCCGCGAACGGGCGGCGGTAGAAGGCCTTCACGAAGCGGACCTCCTCGTGGCAGAGCAGCGGCCCGAGCATGCCCGTCGCGAAGATCGGGTCGAAGTGGCGGGTGTCCGAGTCGAGGTAGACGATGAGCTCGCCGCGAGCCACCGAGAGCGCCCGCCACATCGCGTCGCCCTTGCCCAGCGCCTGGCCGAGCTCCGGCAGCAGCGCGGACTCCTGGTGGACCTCGGCGCCGAGACCGGCCGCGATCTCGCCGGTGCCGTCCTCGGAGGCCGCGTCCACCACGAGCACCTGGTCGATCAGGCCGCGGAGACCCTGCAGGCGCTCCACGATCGGGCCGATCGTGTCCGCGACCTCGCGCGTGGGGAGCACGGCGGTCACGGGCTCGCGCTTGCGCTCGAGGAGTCGCTCCAGCGGGAAGTCGGCGTGGTGAAAGGAGCGGATCAAGGGGGCTCGCTTACGGCCTACTATCGCTAACCGTGGGGAGCGTTGTGCCGTCCTACCCCTGGGAGCCCGTGCTCGAAACGGGACGCGACGAGGAGCTCGTGGCCAGCTCGCGCGAGCGCGAGCAGGCCGGGCTCGCGGAGCCGATCCCGGACGACCTCCACCCGGCCGTCCTCGAGGGGCTGGCCGACTCCGGCATCGAGGGCCTCTGGGCGCACCAGGCGGACACGCTCGAGGCCGCACGGCGCGGCCACGCGATCGTGACCACCGGCACCGCCAGCGGCAAGTCCCTCGCCTTCAACCTGCCCGTGCTCGACACGCTCGCTGCCGATCCCGCCGCGCGCGCGTTCTATCTCTACCCCACCAAGGCGCTCGCCCAGGACCAAGCGCGCGGGCTGGCCCGGCTCGGCGGCGGATGGCTCCGCCAGGCGATCTACGACGGCGACACGCCGCGCGAGGAGCGGCGCGCCATCCGCGGGCGCGCCAACCTGATCCTGACCAACCCGGACATGCTGCACGTAGGCGTGCTGCCGAACCACGCGAGCTGGGGCGACGCGCTCGCCAACCTCGCCTGGGTGGTGGTGGACGAGGCGCACGTGTACCGCGGCGTGTTCGGGTCGCACGTGGCCAACGTGCTGCGGCGGCTGCGGCGGCTCGCGCGGGCCTATGGGAGCGAGCCGCGCTTCCTGCTCACGAGCGCGACTATCGCGAACCCGGACGAGCTGGCGGAGCGGCTCACCGGGGTGGAGGTGGCGCTCGTGGACCGCGACGGCGCGCCGCGAGCCGAGCGTCGGATCGCCATGTGGAACCCGCCGCTCGTGGACGAGCGGCTCGGCCGGCGCGCGTCCGCGCTCTCGGAGGCGGCCAACCTGCTGGCGGACCTGGTCGAGCGCGAGGTGCGCACGATCTGCTTCCTCAAGTCGCGGCGCGGAGTGGAGCTGATCCAGCGCTTCGCGCGCGCACGGCTCGAGGACGCGGGGCGCTCCGACCTCGCCGAGCGGATCGCGCCCTATCGCGCGGGCTACACGCCGATGCAGCGGCGCGAGATCGAGCGGCGGCTCTCCGAGGGCGAGCTGCTGGCGGTGGTGGCCACCGACGCGCTCGAGCTCGGCATCGACGTCGGCGAGCTCGACGCCGCCCTCTGCGTGACCTTCCCGGGCACGGTGGCGAGCCTCCGCCAGATGTGGGGCCGGGCGGGTCGCCGGCGCCCCGGCCTCGCGATGTACGTGGCCGGTGAGGACGCCCTCGACCAGTTCTTCTGCCGCCACCCGGCCGAGTTCCTCGAGCGGCCGGTGGAGCGGGCGATCCTCGACCACGAGTCCGAGGAGATCCACCTCGCCCACCTCACCGCCGCGGCCTACGAGCTGCCGCTGACGCCGGAGGACGAGGACGTGTTCGGGCCGCGCTGGGAGCAGCACGCCTCGCGCCTGGTCAAGCAGGGGCGCCTGCGCGAGCGCGGCGGGCGCTACCTCCCCCGCGGCGAGGGCTACCCGGCGGCGCGGATCGCGCTGCGCTCGGCCTCGCCGGACTCGGTGGCGATCGTGGAGGCCGAGGGCGGCGAGGTGATCGGCACCGTGGAGTCGGCGCGGGCGCACTCGGCGGTGCATCCGGGTGCGATCTACCTGCACATGGGCGCCGCCTACGAGGTCGAGGAGCTCGACCTGCGTGGCCGCCGCGCGCTCGTGCGCCGCTTCACGGGCGACTGGTACACGCAGGCCAAAAAGGAGTCAGAGACGTACATCGAGCAGGTCCGCGAGCGCCGCGAGACCTGCGGGGTGGTGCTCTCGTTCGGGATCGTGTCGGTGACCGAGCAGGTGGTGGCCTACCAGAAGAAGCACGTGGGCGACCACTCCGTGCTCGACCTGCTCGCGCTCGACCTGCCCGAGCAGGACTTCGTGACCCAGGCGCTCTGGTACGTGCTGCCCGACCCGCTCCTGCGGGACGAGTTCCCGCTCGACGCGCTCCAGGGCGCCCTGCACGCCGCGGAGCACGGCCAGATCGCCGTGCTGCCGCTGATCGCGATGTGCGACCGCTGGGACATCGGCGGCCTCTCCACGGCCTTCCACCACCAGACCGGCCGCTCGACGATCTTCATCTATGACGGCCACCCCGGCGGCGTGGGCATCACGCGGGCTGGATACGAGCGCTTCGAGGGACTCGTCGGCGACGCGCTGCGCCTGATCTCCGAGTGCCGCTGCCAGGCGGGCTGCCCGTCCTGCGTGCAGTCCCCCAAGTGCGGCAACCTCAACGAGCCGCTCAACAAGCGCGGGGCGATCGAGCTGCTCACGCGCATGCACGTCTCGTGACCGGCGACTTCAACGCGCTGATGGGCGCGCTCGACTACCCCATGTTCATCGTCACCGTGGCTCGCGGCGAGGAGCGGGCGGGCTGCCTCCTGGGCTTCGCCACGCACGCGAGCATCGACCCGCCGCGCTTCCTCGCCTGCCTCTCCAAGCGCAACCGCACCTACCGGCTGGCGCGCGAGGCGGATGCGCTGGCGGTGCACCTCGTACCGGAGACGGCGACAGGACTGGCCGAGCTGTTCGGCGGCGAGACCGGCGACGAGCTCGACAAGTTCGCGCGCTGCGAGTGGCGCCCCGGCCCGCGCGGGCTGCCGCTGCTCCAGCAGTGCGAGAACCGGTTCTGCGCGGAGGTCGTGGAGACGTACGACGTGGGCGACCACGTGGCGTTCCTGCTCGAGCCCTTCGAGGTGGAAAAGGCGAGCTCGCAGACCCAGCTCCCGTTCGAGCGCGCCAAGCGGATCGAGCCCGGGCACGAGGCGTGAGCCGGCGCCGGGGCGGCGGCGGACCGCGTGCCGGCGTCCGGCGCGCGGCTGAGTCCGCAGCGGCGGGCGATGGCCTCCGGCGCTCAGCCGGTCTGCAGCGCGCGACGGCGGCCGGCGTTCAGCCGGCCAGCCGGCGGTCCGCGGCCTCGATCACCGAGCGCCGCTTCTTGCGCGTCGTCTCATAGAGCTTGACCGCCGCGGCCGCGGCCCGGTCCGTGCCGCTCAGGCGGCGACGCACCTCGGCCGCGCCCATCTCGTCGTAGCCCTCCCAGGGCTCGTCGACGTGGAGCTCGGCCCCGGCGCCGTCCTCCGCCCCCCGCTCGGCCACCTCGGCCACGAGGACGGCCTCGCTGTCCACGTGGTCCGCGGCGGCCCGTGCGGGCGCCGCCTGCTCCGTGGCCGTGGCGGCCGACTCGGCCGGCTCGGAGCCGCCGA
>DASQNF010000220.1:0-5791 GCA_035645115.1 Thermoleophilaceae bacterium
GCGCCGAGGCCCTCCACGCGCGCAACGGCGGCCTCCAGCAGGCAGTCCGCGCAACGCCGGGCGCCGGGACACGCGCCGCGCCGGCGCGTCGCCTCCGGGCCGCGCCCGACGCTGCACCGGCGCATGTCCGGGCCGGGCGCCGCTGCGGTGCCGCTGCCCGCGCGGGTCCTGGACGCACCGTTCGCGCGCCTCGTGCGGGTTGCCCGCAGCCGGGTCGGCGGCGTGCTCGACGCCCTGCTCGCCGGCCGCGGCTGGATCGCGCTCGTGTTCGTGCTGCTCGCGGGGATCGTGTTCTTCAACGTCGACCTGCTCCAGATGAATCGCGAGATCGCCCGCAACGCCGACAAGATCTCCGCGCTCAAGCGCCAGAACGCGCGCCTGCGGCTCGACCACGCGCGGCTCGGCTCGAGCGAGCGCATCCAGGAGGCGGCCGCGCGGCTCGGGCTCGTGCTGCCGGCCCCGGGCGAGGTGCGCTACCGCACGGCTCGGCCCACGCTGGACGCGCGGCGTGCGGCGAGGCGCATCACGGAGCCGGCCCCCGCCCCCGAGCCGGTATGGACAGCTCCCGTGGCGCCCGCGACCCCGGCGCCCACCACCGCCGCGCCCACCACCGGCACGACGCCGCCGGCCGCGACGGGCGTGCCCGCACCCGGCACGGCCGGCACCACGACCGGCGCGACCGGCATGACCGGAACCGCGCCCGGCACGGCCGGCATCACGCCCGGCACCACCGGCACGACCGGGACCCCGGACCCGAGCGGCGCGGCTGTCCCCACCGGCGCCACGACCCCGACCGGCCAGCCGGCGGGCTAGGGGGGCGGTTGCCCGCCACCAAGCGCCCGCCGACCCGGCGCCGCCCGAGCCGGACGCCGCCGAGGCCGTCGACCAAGCTCGTCCAGAAGCGAATCGGCCTGCTGTTCGCCGTCTTCCTGCTCCTGCTCGGCCTGGCGGCGCTGCGCGCCACCTGGATCGGCACGGTCAAGTCGGACTCGCTCGCCCAGCGAGCGCTGTCGCAGCAGGTCGAGGAGCTCACGATCCCCGCGCGCCGAGGGACGATCGTGGACCGCAACGGGGTCGAGCTGGCCGTGTCGGAGGACTCGATCACCGTGTTCGCCCACCCGTTCCTGATCGACGACCCCGCGAAGGTCGCCGCCAGGCTCGCCCCGCTCATCGGCCGCGACGAGGGCGAGCTGCTCGAGAAGCTGAGCGACCGTGACTCCGGCTTCGTCTACCTGCGCCGGCGGATGGACGCCTCGCGCGGCCACAAGGTCGAGGAGCTCGGGATCGAGGGCGTCGACACCGTGCTCGAGCCCAAGCGCACCTACCCGCAGGGCCACCTGGCGTCGCAGGTGCTCGGCTTCGTGGGCACCGAGAACGTGGGCCTGTCGGGGCTCGAGTATGCGCGGGAGGACCAACTCGGCGGCACGGATGGAGAGCGCAAGCTCGTCAAGGACGCGCTCGGCGAGCCGGTGAGCATGGTCGAGGTCGAGCGCGCGGAGCCCGGCGAGGACCTCCGCCTGACCATCGACGCTGCCATCCAGGAGCGCGCCGAGGCAGTGCTCTCCGAGGTCGGCCAGACCTACACACCGCAGGGCGCCACCGCGGTGGTGCTCGACCCGCGCAGTGGAGCGATCCTCGCGCTCGCGAACTGGCCGCGGGTGGACGCCAACCGCCCAGGCGACGCCCCCGCGTACGCCCGCAAGAACCGCGCGATCCAGGACACCTACGAGCCGGGGTCGACGTTCAAGGCGTTCACCGTGGCCGGGGCGATGGAGGAGAAGCTGATCGAGCCCGGGACGATGTTCGCGGTGCCGCCCACGATCCAGGTGGCCGACCGCACCGTGGGCGAGGCGCACGACGGGGGCGGCGGCAGCTTCAGCGTCGCGGACATCCTCCAGCGCTCCTCGAACGTCGGCTCGGTGATGATCGGCCTGAAGCTCGGCGCCGAGCGCTTCGACAAGTGGGTGCGGCGATTCGGGTTCGGCAAGCCGGCGGGCGCCGACCTGCCCGGGGAGGAGGGCGGGATCGTGCTGCGCCCCGAGCGCTACTCGGGCTCCTCGATGGGCAACATGCCGATCGGACAGGGAATCGCCGTCACGCCGATGCAGATGGCGGCCGCCTACACCGCGATCGCGAACAAGGGCCTGATGCGCCGGCCGTACATCGTGGCGGGCGACCGGCCCGCGCCGAGACGGGTCCTGTCGAGGCGGACGGCGGAGCGGGTGTCGAAGATGCTCGAGGGTGTGCTCGCGGCCGGAGGTACCGCCCAGGAGGCCCAGGTCGAGGGCTACACGCTCGCCGGCAAGACCGGCACCGCCGAGAAGGCGATCGACGGCGGCTACTCCAAGACCGACTTCGTGGCCTCCTTCATCGGCTACGCCCCGGCGAAGGACCCGCGCCTGCTCGTCGCGGTGATGGTCGACACCCCGCGCGGCGACATCTACGGCGGAACGGTGGCCGCGCCGGCGTTCGAGCGGATCGTCGAGTTCGCGCTGCCGTACCTCAAGATCCCGCCCCGCTAGGGCCGCGGGTGCAGCTATTCTCGCCACCACCTTGACCCTGCGGGACCTGATGCGGGATCTGGCGCCGCCCGCCGGCCCGGCCGGCGGCTCGTGGCAGGAGGAGGTCGAGATCACGGGGCTCGCGTACTCGAGCCGGAGAGTCACCCCGGGGACGCTCTTCTTCTGCGTGCCGGGCTTCCGCTCGGATGGTCACGCGTTCGCCCCCGAGGCCGTGGAGCGCGGCGCCGCGGCGCTGGTCTGCGAGCGCCCGCTGGGCCTCGGCGTGCCGGAGGTCCTGGTCGACAGCGTACGGGCCGCCATGGGCCAGGTGGCCGCCCGCTTCCACGGCGACCCAACCGCCGAGCTCGACGTGGTGGGGATCACCGGGACCAATGGCAAGACCACCACGGCGTTCCTCGTGCGCCACCTGCTCGAGGCCGCCGGCAGGCGCTGCGGGCTGCTCGGCACGGTGAAGCGGGTGGTCGGGGGCGTGGAGGAGGAGGTGGAGCGAACGACGCCCGAGGCGATCGACGTGCAGGCGAGCTTCAGGGCCATGGTCGACGCCGGTGACACGGCGTGCGCGATGGAGGTGTCCTCGCACGCACTCGAGCTCGGCCGCGCCCGCGGGATCCGCTTCGCCTGTCGGGTGTTCACGAACCTGACCCAGGACCACCTCGACTTCCACGACACGATGGAGGCCTACTTCCTGGCCAAGCGGCGCCTGTTCGAGGATCCGCAGCCGGGCCCGGCCGGCCCGGCCGTGGGGGAGCGTCCGGCGGTCTCGGTCGTCAACGTCGACGACGAGTACGGGCGCCGGCTCGCCGCCGAGGTCGACTGCGTGACCTTCGCAGTCGAGCGCGAGGCCGACTACCGCGCACGCGACGTGGAGTTCGACTTCACCGGCGCTCGCTTCACGGTCGAGGCGCCGGACGGCGAGCTCCCGCTCGAGTCGCCGCTGCCGGGCCTCTTCAACGTCCAGAACGTGCTCGGCGCGGTGGCGGCGGTGCGCTCGTTGGGAGTGCGCGAGATCTCGCTCGAGGGCTTCGAGCGCGTGCCCGGGCGCTTCGAGCCCGTGGACGAGGGGCAGGACTTCGGCGTGCTCGTGGACTACGCCCACACCCCCGACTCGCTCGAGAACGTCTTGCATGCGGCGCGCCAGCTCGCGCGCGGGCGCCTGCACGTGGTGTTCGGCGCGGGCGGCGACCGCGATCGCGGCAAGCGCCCGCTCATGGGGGCGGTCGCGCGACGGGTGGCGGACCGCCTGATCGTGACATCCGACAACCCGCGCTCGGAGCCCCCGGAGGCGATCATCGCGGCGATCCTCGAGGGCGCCGGCCCGGACGCCGAGACCGAGGTCGACAGGCGCACGGCTATCGCCAAGGCCGTGGAGGGCGCGGAGCCGGGCGACGTGGTGGTGATCGCCGGAAAGGGCCACGAGCAGGGTCAGGAGCTCGACGGCGGGCGCAAGGAGCCCTTCGATGACGTGACGGTGGCGCGCGAGGCGCTGCGCGCGCGGCTGGGAGCGCGCGCGTGATCGAGCTGTCCGCCGCGCGCATCGCCGCAGCCGCCGGCGGCGAGCTGGTGGCGGGCGCGCCCGAGGCCGCCGGCCCCGGGGGCGCGACGATCGACTCGCGCCAGGCGGGGCCGGGCCGGCTCTTCTTCGGCCTGCCGGGCACGCGCGCCGACGGCGGCCGGTTCGCGCCGGCGGCGCTCGAGGCCGGGGCCTGGGGCGTTGTGGTGGGCGAAGCGCACCGCGAAGCGGCGCTCTCGGCCGTGGAGGGGGCGATCGGCGGCTCGGCCTGCGCGCAGGCGGCGGTGATCGTGGCCGAGGATCCGCTCCGCGCGCTGCAGCGGCTCGCCACCGCCTGGCGCCGCGAGCTCGGTTGCAAGGTCGTGGGCGTCACGGGCTCCACCGGCAAGACCTCGACCAAGGACATCCTCGCCGCCCTGCTGCGGCCGCGCCTGCGCGTGCACGCGAGCCGCGAGAACTGGAACACCGAGATCGGCCTGCCTCTCACCATCCTCGAGGCGGAGCGCGACACGGACGTGCTGGTGCTCGAGATGGCCATGCGCGGCGAGGGGCAGATCGCGGAGCTCGCCGAGGTGGCGGAGCCGGACGCGGGCGTGATCGTGAACGTGGGCCCGGTGCACCTCGCGCTGCTCGGCACCGTGGAGCGCGTGGCCGCGGCGAAGGCGGAGCTGATCCGCGACCTGCGACCGGGCGCCGCGTGCGTCGTTCCCGCGAGCGAGCCGCTGCTCGACTCCCACCTGCGCGGCGACCTCGACACCTGGACCTTCGGCCCCGGCGGCCAGGTGCAGCTGCTCGCCATGGACGGCGACCGCGCCGAGATCGAGGCGCGCGGAGAGAGCGTCGAGCTCGAGCTCCCCTATCGCGAGCCGCACAACCTGCTCAACACGTTGGCGGCCGTGGCCGCGGCCAGCGCCCTGGAGCTGCCGCTGGGCGGACGCGTGGACGTGCGCTTCTCCTCGTTGCGCGGGGAGGTGGTTGAGCTCCCCGGCGGGGTCGTGGTCGTCAACGACTGCTACAACGCCAACCCGATGTCGATGCGAGCGGCCATCGATCACCTCGCCGCCAGTCCCGCCGAGCGCCGGATCGCCGTGCTCGGTGAGATGGCCGAGCTCGGCCCCGGAGCGGAGGGCTACCACCGCGAGATCGGTGTGCTGGCCGCCGAGCTCGGGGTCGATGTGCTCGTCCCGGTGGGCGAGGCGGCGCTCGCCTACACGGGCGGGTACCACGGCGAGGTCCACGCGGTCGCCACGCCCGAGGAGGCCGGGGCGCTGCTCGAGGAGCTCGCCCGCCCCGGAGACCGCGTGCTCGTGAAGGGCTCGCGCTCGGTGGGGCTCGAGCGGGTCCTGGCCTGAGCGATGCTCGGCGAGATCGTCATCGGGGGCTCCGCCTCCCTGCTCATCTGCATGTTCCTGGGGCCGCGGTTCATCGAGTACCTGCGCCTCAAGGAGTTCGGCCAGCACATCCGCGAGGAGGGCCCGGAAGGGCATCACGGCAAGGCCGGCACGCCGACGATGGGCGGGCTCGCGGTGTTCTTCTCCGTGTGCGTGCCGTTCCTGATCCTGAGCGAGTACCGGGCCGCGTCGCTCGCCGTGCTCGCCACCGGGCTCGTGATGGCGGCGCTCGGCTTCGCCGACGACATCGTGAAGCTCTCCCGGCGCCGCTCGCTCGGGGTCTCGGGGCGCACGAAGCTGATCGTCCAGGGCCTCACCGCGATCGGGCTCTGGCTTGCGGCGCGCGAGTACGTGGTCCTGGCGGACAC
>DASQNF010000221.1:0-6428 GCA_035645115.1 Thermoleophilaceae bacterium
CCGGACAGCAGCCGCACGGCCTCGTCGATCATCCCCACGTAGAGCTCGAAGCCGACGGCCGCGACGTGGCCCGACTGCTCGTCGCCGAGCAGGTTGCCCGCGCCGCGGATCTCGAGGTCGCGCATCGCGATCTTGAATCCGGAGCCGAGCTCCGTGTAGTCCGAGAGCGTGGCGAGCCGGGCGCCGGCCTCCTCGGAGAGGGCCGCCGCGCTCGGATAGAGCAGGTAGGCGTAGGCGCGCTCGCGCGAGCGCCCCACTCGGCCGCGGATCTGGTAGAGCTGCGCGAGGCCGAGCTCGTCGGCGCGCTCGACGATCAGGGTGTTCGCGCTCGGGATGTCGAGGCCCGACTCCACGATCGTGGTGCACACGAGCACGTCCGCGTCGCCGCGCAGGAACGTGAGCATCACCTTCTCGAGCGCCCCCTCGGCCATCTGCCCGTGCGCCACGACCACGCGCGCGTCGGGCACGAGCGCGCGCACGCGCTCAGCGGTCTCGTCGATCGTGTCGACGCGGTTGTGCAGGAAGAACGCCTGGCCGCCGCGTGCCACCTCGCGCTTGATCGCCTTCGCCACGAGCTCGTCGTCGTAGTCGCCCACGTAGGTCCTGACCGGGCGCCGGCCCTCGGGCGGCGTCTCGATCACCGAGATGTCGCGCAGACCGGCCAGCGACATCTGGAGGGTGCGCGGGATCGGCGTGGCGCTCAGGGAGAGCACGTCGACCCTGAGCCGCAGCTGGCGCATCAGCTCCTTTTGCTTGACGCCGAAGCGCTGCTCCTCGTCCACGATCAGGAGCCCGAGCTCCTTTGGGCGCACGTCGCGCGAGAGCAGCCTGTGGGTGCCGATCAGGATGTCGACCTTCCCCTCGGTGAAGTCGCGCAGCACCGCGCGCGTGTCGGCCGCGCTGCGAAAACGCGAGACCATCTCGATCGTGAACGGGTAATCGCGCAGGCGCTCCCTGAACGTGCCGAAGTGCTGCTGCGCGAGCACCGTCGTCGGCACCAGGAACATCACCTGCTTGCCGTCCTCGGCGGCCTTGAACGCCGCCCGCAGCGCGACCTCGGTCTTGCCGTAGCCCACGTCGCCGCAGATCAGGCGGTCCATCGGACGCGCCTCCTCCATGTCCGCGCGAACCGCCTCTATCGCCTCGAGCTGGTCGGGCGTCTCGCGGTACGGGAACCTGGCCTCGAACTCGAGGAGCCATTCGCTGTCGCTCGGGAACGCGTGGCCGGCGCGGCGCTTGCGCTCGGCGTAGAGGTTGATGAGCTCGCCGGCGAGCTGCTCGGCGGCCCGCCGGGCCTTCAGCTTCATCTGCTCCCATTGCTTGCCGCCGAGCTTCGAGAGCGGCGGGTCGCCGGCGTCGGCGCCCACGTAGCGGCTGATCTTGTGGAGCTGGTCGCTCGGCACGAACACGCGGTCGCCGTCGCGGAACTCGAGCTCGAGGTAGTCGCGGGTCACGCCTCCAACGCTCTTGGTCTCGAACCCGGCGAACAGGGCGATGCCGTGATCCTCGTGCACCACCGGCGCTCCCGCCCGGAGGTCGGTGAAGGACGCGACCGCCCCAGCGGCCGGTCCCTGGGGGCGGGCCGGCCGGCGGCGCCGCAGCAGCCTGTGCTCCGGCACCACCGCGAGCTTCAGCCCGGGCGCGATGAAGCCCTCCCGCAGGCTCGCGTGGGCGAGCGTCAGGCTCGCCTCCTCGGGCGCCGGCCGGCCGTCGAGGAACGCGGGCTGCATGCGGGCGAGGTTGAGGCGCGCGCGCTCGGCCTCGCCGCGCCGCGACCAGGCCACGAACGTGCGGTAGCCCGAGCGCACGAGCTTCTCGAGCTCGGACTCGGCGTCGCGCAGCGAGCGCGCCGCGGTGTCCGCCGACTGCGCGCGGAACTCGTGCGGCTGGTCCTGGGAGATGCTCGACAGCCTCAGCTCCGCGCGCTCGGCCAGCACCGCATCGAGCTGCTCCGGCTTGACGTAGAGGTGGTGGGCGTCCTCGTCGTGGAAGCTCGTGCTCACGTCCTCCCAGTAGTCGCGCAGCGCGGGCGCGAGCTCCTCCTCGGCGGCCACGACGATCAGCGCGTTCGCCGGCACCAGGTCGAGCAGCTCCTTGAAGCGGTCCACCGGCAGCACCTCGGCCACGTCCGGCCGCTCGTGCGCCTCGCTGGCCGCCGCGATCTCCGCCAGCTCGCGGTGCTCCGGCGCGAGCTCCGCCGCAGGGGCGATCTCCACGTGCTCCGCCTCCTCGAGCGAGCGCTGGGTGAACGTCGAGAACCACGTGAGCCGCTCGACCTCCACGTCGAACAGCTCGCAGCGCACCGCCCGCTCCTCGGTGGCCGGGTAGACGTCGAGGATGTCCCCCCGGATCGAGAACTGGCCCCGCTCCTCGACCTGGTCGACGCGCTCGTAGCCGCAGGCCACGAGCTGGGCGGCCGTCTCGTCGAGGTCGAGCAGGTCGCCCTTCTCGATCTCGAAGCCGTGCGGGCGCAGGTCGGGGTCCGGGAGCTTCTCGGCGAGCGCCACCGCGCTCGTGACGAGGACCGCGGGGGAGCGGCCGTCAGGCGGCCCGTCGCCCGCGCCGGCCGAAGCGCCGCCGATCATGGCGTCGAGCGCGGCGATGCGCAGCCCTACCAGGTGCGGTGGCGGCGCCAGGTGGGACTCGTAGCGCATGCCGCGCGCCGGATAGAAGCGCACCGGCCGCGGGGCGAGGAACTGCTTCAGGTCGGCGGCGAGGTCGCGGGCGGCGCGGTCGTCCCCGGCCACCACGAGCGCCGGCCGCTCCGGGGCGCTGTCGATCAGGCCGGCGAGCAGGTAGGGCCGCATGCTCGCGGACACGAAGGCCCGCTGGGGCTCGCGACGCGCCGCCTCGGCGAGCGCGCTCACCGCGTCGTCGTTGCGGGCGTATGTCAGGAGCGAACGGAGCATGCGCTGCGGCCGCCCGGGCGCGCCGCGCGGCTCTGCGACCGATTCTAGGCCGCGGCCGTCACGAGCCGTTCGAGCTCGTCGGCAGCGCGCTCGATCAGCTCGTGGACCTCGTCCTTCGGCTCGCTGAAGCGCCCGAGCACGTGCGCCGACACGATCTCGGGGTCGGTCGAGTCCGGCCGGCCGACGCCCACGCGGATGCGCTGGAAATCGGCCCCTCCGAGGCCGCGCTCCAGCGACTTCAGGCCGTTGTGGCCGGCGAGGCCCCCGCCGAGCCGGGCCTCGATGCGCCCGAACGGCAGGTCGATCTCGTCGTGCACGGCCACCACCCGCTCGAGCCCGACCCCGAGCGCGCCGCGGGCCGGCCCCGCCGAGCTGCCGGACTCGTTCATGTAGGTCTGCGGCAGCAGCACCCCCACGCGCGGGCCGCCAGGGAATATCCGGCCGTCCGTGTAGAGGCCCGCGTAGCGCTTCTTGGCCCTTGGCAGGCCCCAGCGCTCGGCAGCGAGCGCCGTCACCTCGAAGCCGACGTTGTGGCGCGTGCGCGCGTAGCGCTCACCCGGGTTGCCGAGGCCGACCACGAGCCAGTCGACCCTGCCGGCGCCCCACTCGCCGCCGGCGCTGCCGCGACCCCCGCCGCCGCGAGCGCGGCGGAAGAGGCTCACTCCGAGCCCTCGGCCTCCCCGGAGGCGGCCTCGCCTGCGCCTTCGGCCTCCTCGCCGGTGGCGCCCTCGGCGCCAGCCTCGGCCTCGGCCTCCTCGCCCACGAGCTCGGTCTCCTCCTCGATCTCGGGCTCCTCCACCTCGGTGGGCACGACGATCGTCGCGATGATCGTCTCCTCGGGATCGTCGAGGAAGGTCACGCCCTCGGGCGGGGAGATCTCCGACAGGTGCATGGTCGCGGCGATCTCCATCCCGGACACGTCGACGGTGACGTTGTCGGGGATCGCGGTGGGCAGCGCCTCGATGTTGAGCTGGTGGGTGACCTGGTCGAGCACGCCGCCCTCCTTGACGCCGGGCGCCTCCTCGGCGCCCTCCACGTGCACGGTCACCTGGGTCTGGATCGTCTCGTCGAGGCGCACCTCGAGCAGGTCGATGTGGAGCAGCTCGTCGCGCACCGGATGGAGCTGCTGGTCCTTGACGATCACGGGGCGGGTCTTGCCGCCCACGTCGAGATCGATCAGCGCGGAGCCGTCCACGAGCACCTGCCGGAGCGCGCGGGCGCCCACCTGGAACGAGGTGCTGGCGCCGTCCTTGCCTCCGTAGACCACACCCGGCACGAGCCCCTCGCGGCGCAGGCGCTTGGCGGCGCGCGTGCCGCGCTCGTTGCGCTCGTCGGCGCTGAGGGTGGGGCGCTCTGAGGAGGCCATGGAGGCTGGCCAGTGTAGCGAGGCGTCGCTCGCCGCCTATCCTCGCAACGGTGGCGCGGCGCAAGGACGAGAGCTCGATTCCGACCGGCCGGATCAAGCGGACGGCGCAGGTGGGATCCGTGGTCGGCGCTCAAAGCGCCCGCTATGCCGGAACGCGCGCGGCCAACATCGCCCGCTCTCCCGAGGAGCGCTCCGAGGCGCTCGAGCGGCGGCACCTCGAGGCCGCCGAGCAGATGGTGGCCACGCTCGGGCGCATGAAGGGGGCAGCGATGAAGATCGGCCAGCTGGCGTCCTTCATCGACACGGAGTTCCTCCCGCCCGAGTACCGCGAGCTCTATCAGGAGCAGCTCGCCACGCTGCGCTCCACCGCGCCGCCGATGCCGTGGGAGACGGTGCGCTCGGTCCTCGACGAGGAGTGGGAGGAGCCGGTCGAGGAGCTGTTCGAGGACTTCGAGCACGAGGCCGCGGCGGCGGCCTCGATCGGCCAGGTGCACAGGGCGGTGCTGCCCGACGGGCGGCGGGTGGCCGTGAAGATCCAGTACCCCGGGGTGGCGGCCGCGATCGCGGCGGACATGCAGAACGCCGGCATGATCCTGCGCCTCGCCAAGACGCTCGCGCCCGGCCTCGACGCCGGCGCCGCCGCCGCGGAGCTGAAGGAGCGGGTGATGGAGGAGCTCGACTACGAGCTCGAGGCGCAGTCCCAGCGTTCCTTTGCCCGCGGCTATCGCGGCCACCCGTTCATCTACGTCCCCGACGTGGTCACGCGCCTCTCCACCGAGCGCGTGCTGGTGAGCGAGTGGGTCGACGGCGCGGGCTTCGAGGAGGTGCGCACGCTCCCGCAGCCGGAGCGCGACCGCTTCGGCGAGATCGTCTTCCGCTTCTGTTTCGGCTCGATGTACCACCTGCAGCACATCAACGCCGACGCGCACCCGGGCAACTACCTGCTCATGCCGGGCGGCAGGGTGGCCTTCCTCGACTTCGGCATGACCAAGCACCTCGACAAGGACCAGATCGAGCTCGAGATCACGGCGCTCGAGGCGATCTTCGACAGGGACCCCGAGCGCCTGCGCGTGGCCCTGCACGATCTCGGCTTCCTCAACAACCCCGCCAAGGTGGACGCCGAGCAGCTCATGGAGCACGTGAAGACCGTGGGTGGCTGGTACATGGAGGACCGCGAGGTCACCGTCGACTCACGCCGGGTGATGGAGGCGATCGCCGCCGTCTCCGATCCTCGCTCCGAGTTCTACAGGCTCATGCGCCGTGAGAACCTGCCCGCCAACGAGCTGATGGGAAGGCGCATGGAGTCCGGCGTGCTCGCCGTTCTCGGGCAGCTCGAGGCGACCCAGAACTGGTACCGGATCGGCCGCGAGTGGTGGTTTGCGGATCCGCCCTCCACCGAGCTCGGGGAGCTCGAGTGGAGCTACTTCGAGTCACGCGGCGAGCGCCGCGTGCGCAAGTTCGCAGCCCGGGCCACCTGAACCGGGGCTAACCCGGCTTGACCGCCATGTCGACCACCACCAGCAGGAGGATCAGGATCTCGAGCGAGTTCACGAGCAGAACCCGTTTGATCCCTGCCGCAGCCGTCTGCGAGCTCGCCCCCTCGGCCGCCACCGCGGCGTCGACCTTCCTTCCCTCGCGCGCGTAGAAGCCCAAGCCGACCACGAAGCTGAAAATCCAGCCCAGGAACCCGAGCGTGATCCAGAGCGAGCCGTAGTCGTAGCCCACCTCCTCCACGAGCAGAGCGCCGGTCACGATCAGGACCAGCGCCGCGGGCGCGTAGAGGCGGTTTCCCACGGCCACGGCCTTGCGGTTGAAGTCGAGCATCGCCGCAACGTCGCCGCCCCTGACGTACATCCGGCCGAGCACGTGCACTGCGACGCCGCCGCCCACCCAGATCACCGCACAGAGGATGTGGATCGCCAGCCAGAGCTCGTACATCGCGCCGCCGGCCGCCTAGTCAGAAGATCTGGTTCTCGGGACGCCGCGACGGTCCATGGCGGTCCATGCCGCGGCGGAGGCGATTCGCAGGCAAATCATGCGTTCGCGCGCGGCCGTGACGACCGGTGCCGTTCCGTTGTGCGGCGTCCGTTGGCAATTCGGCAGCAAACCTACCGGGGCGGATCGCTCGCCGGTGTCCTGGCGCGATGAAGCGG
>DASQNF010000222.1:0-5674 GCA_035645115.1 Thermoleophilaceae bacterium
TCGGCGACCTCCTCCGGGGGCGCGGCGGCCAGCGCGCGCAGGCGCGGCCGGGACCGGAGCCTCGGCGGGCGAGCGGCGGTCACGGCTGCCATCGGCGCATCTTCGCCTATCACCCGACCCAGCGACCCGCAGCGCCTCGCGCCGGCGATCGACTCCGGGCGGAACGCCTCGGACACAGCGGTTCCTGAGCGCGCCCGACAGGATTCGAACCTGTGACCTTCGGTTCCGTAGACCGACGCTCTATCCAGCTGAGCTACGGGCGCCCGGCGGTCAAGGGTAGCGTCCGTCGGGTGGGCCTCGGAGGGCCCCGGTGCGGCGGCGAGTCGGCCCTCGTGGCGTGCACGCGCGAGCGGAGAGGGAGGGATTCGAACCCTCGATGGAGCGTGAACCCCATACTCGCTTAGCAGGCGAGTGCCTTCAGCCACTCGGCCACCTCTCCGGAGGGGTCGATGGTAGCCGTGGTCAGAGGAGCGCGCCCTCGAGGCGGAGCAGGAACTCCTTGCGCTCGAGACCGCCGGTGTAGCCGCCGAGCCCTCCGCCGGTGCGGAGCACCCGGTGGCAGGGCACCACCACGGGCACCGGGTTGGATCCGAGCGCGTTGCCGGCCGCGCGGGTGGCCCTCGGGCTGCCCGCCTCGGCTGCCACGTGGGCATAGCTCGACACCTGGCCATAGCCGATGCGGGCCGTGGCGCGCAGGACTTCACGGGCGAACCCGGCGGTGAGCGCCCAGTCGATCGGCAGATCGAACGCCGTGCGGCGTCCGTCGAAGTACTCATCGAGCTCCCGGCGGATGGGGTCGAGCCGCGCGGGCGCCTCGAGCACGCGCGGCGACACCCGCCGAGCCAGGTCCTCGAGCGTCTCCTCGGAGCCGCGCAGCTCGTCGTAGGAGACGCGCACGAGCCCGCGTGGCGTGGCGGCCACGGTGAGCCTGCCGAGGGGCGAGTCGACAGCGGCGTAGGCCACGTCGAGCAGGCCCTCCTCCGCGGCCCGATCCGCGATCGCGAGCTCCGGTGCGGCGGCCGGCAGGCCGGCGGCGGCTGTGCGAAGGCGTCGTTCCATCTCGTTCATCGATCCAGCTCCTCTTTCAGTCGCTTCAGTCCCTCGTGCACGTTGCGGCGCGCAGCCTCCTCCGAGCCCTCGAGCAACAGCGCGAGCTCGCGGTAGGGCATGCCGAGCACCGACCGGCAGAAGACCGCGGTGCGCTGCTTCGGCGGCAGGGCTCGGACCTGCGCCCACAGCTCGGATCGTCCTTCCGGCGCCAGCGGCGTGCCCGCCTCAGGAATGGTCTGCAGCGGCAGTGGCCGGCGTCCGCGCGAGCGGTGCGCGTCGATCGCCTTGTTCTGGGCGATCCGGAACAGCCACGCGCGCAGGTTGTCGGCCCGCTTCAGGCGCGGGTAGGCGCGCAGAGCGGCGATCCAGGTCTCCTGGAAGGCGTCGTCGGCCTCGCCCGCTCCGGCCACGGCCACCAGGTAGCGGTAGACGTCCACGCGGTGCTGGTCGAGCAGCGTCTGGAACGGGGGCAGCTTCACGCTCACTGGAACGTCGCAGCGGGCGTCGCCGTGAGATTCAGGCGCCGATGAACACCGGCGCGCCGAGCGGGATCGTGTCGAGCAGCCAGCGCGCCTCGCGTGAGGACAGCCGCAGGCACCCGAGGCTGGCCGGCCGGCCGATGCTCGCACGGTCGGTGGTGGCGTGGATCGCGAGCCGGTCCCCGCCGGGCCAGCTCGGCGGCAGCCGTGTCTGATGCCCGGTCAGGGCCACGACGCAGCAGCCGTACGGCGAGTCCCGGTCGGTGACGCGGAGCTTGTCGGTGACGGAGAAGCGGCCCCTCGGCGTGGGATTGCCGCGCCGGCCGATGCCCACGCTGAAGCTCCGCTCGGTGTGACCGCCCTGGCGGGCGTAGAGCATCCGCCTCGACAGGTCCACGTGCAGCGTCCAGCGCACGCAGTCCACGCGCCCGTCCGCCGCGCGCATCCAGGCGACCTGACCGTTGGGGAGCTCGGGCGCCTGCACGGCGAGCCAGTCGCGCTCCCGCTCGATCACACCGAGGACGCGCGGGGTCCCCCATTCGGTGCGGCTGCTCAGCCTGGCGAACGGCCTGCCGCCCGGCTTGCGGTAGATAGGCGTGCGCCCGTTCGCGTGCGCACGGGGGTAGCAGCCGGCGTCCTCCGGGTCGGACGGGAAGGGGGCCGCCGCCGGGCCGTCCCGCGCGGGGACGAACAGGCGCGTGCCGTCGCCCGAGTCGACCCCGCCCGATGCAGCCTGACCCTCGTCGCCGGACTGGGTGACGGCCACGAGCCCGGCGGCGAGGGCGAGCGCGACGAGCCCGAGCCCGACGAGCGCAAGCGCCAGATGCGGGAGGTGCGAGCGGGAGCGCTCCCCAGCGGCCCAGACGGTCTCGGGCGCGTACCCCGGCCGAGCGCGGGGCCCGTCCGGGGGCGCCCGATGCGGGGGTGCAGGCGGTGAGGCGTCCGAAGGCGGGGCCGGCGGCGGCGTGGGCGGGTCGGCCGCAGCCTCGCTCGCCGCCGGGGCGGGCTGCGCCGGCGCCCCCGGCCCGGCTGCCGCCCCCGATCCGCGCGCCTCCGGCATGGCCCCCGCGCCCGCCGGTGGCCGCTCGGCATCCGCGCCCGCCGTCCCGAACTCCGCGCCCAGCTCGGGTTTGCCCCCGCTCCAGGTCTCCTCCTCGAGCAGCGCCTTCAGCACCGCGCCCAGGTCCTCGCCGCGCTTGACCCCGAGCTCCGAAGCCAGCCGCTCGATCGCCGCCGCACGCCGGCGGGCCAGCTGAGAAGGATCGATGTCGTACACGAGCGCGAGCGCCTCGTCCGGCACGCGCCGCCGCAGCGACAGGGCAAGCAGCTCCCTGTCCCTCGGGTCTATGCGCTCGAGCGCCGAGCCGACCTGTCCGGGATCGATCATCGGGGGTACCCGGAAGGTACGGGCGGGTGCAGCCGGAAAGGCTCAGCCGCCACATCAGCAGTTCCGCCCTCACGGGGGGGCCCGCGGGCGCCGAAGCGGAGGGGGAGGGATTCGAACCCCCGGGCCCTTGCGGGCCGGCTGCTTTCAAGGCAGCTGCAATCGACCGGACTCTGCCACCCCTCCGGGTGGGCGAACGATCTTAGGCCGCGCGGGCGCCGAGCAGGCCCACGCGCACTCCGTCACGCGGACGGCCGCTCAGCCACGATCTCGCGCGGCGCCCCGAACTCGTGCAGCACGGCGGGGATCGCCACACCGCCGTCGTCGCGCTGGTGGTTCTCCACTACCGCGATGATCGTGCGGCCCACCGCCACCGCCGTGCCGTTCAGCGTGTGCACGTGGCGGACGGCCTCGCCCTCGGCGGAACGGAAGCGGATGTCGAGGCGGCGGGCCTGGTAGTCGGTGGTGTTCGAGCAGGACGTGAGCTCGCGGAAGCGCTCCTGCCCCGGCAGCCAGGCCTCCAGATCGTACTTCTTGGCCGCCGAGGCGCCCAGGTCGTTCGCGGCGATGTTGACCACGCGGTACGGGATCCCGAGGGCCTGCAGGATCTCCTCCTCGATCGCGAGCAGCCGCTCATGCTCTTCGCCCGAGCGCTCCGGCTCCACGAACGCGAACATCTCGACCTTGTCGAATTGGTGCACCCGGAAGATCCCCTGGGTGTCGCGGCCGGCCGCGCCCGCCTCGCGCCGGAAGCACGGCGAGAAGCCCGCGTAGCGGCGCGGCAGCTCGCCCATGATCTCGCCCGCGTGCAGCGATGCGAGCGGCACCTCGCTCGTGCCCGCGAGGTATAGCTCGTCGTCCGGCACACGGTAGATCTGCTGCTCGGTGTCGGGCAGCATGCCGGTGCCGAAGAGCGCCTGCTCGCGCACCAGCACGGGCGGCACCACCGGCGTGAAGCCCTTCTCCTCGAGCAGGGCGATCGCCCACTGCACGAGCGCCAGCTCGAGCCGGACGAGCGGGCCCTTCAGGTAGGCGAAGCGAGAACCGGCCACGCGCGCGCCCGCCTCGAGGTCGAGGTGCTCTCCGAGCAGCTCTACGTGTGAACGCCCCGGAGCTCCTGACTCCCCGACCTCGCGAATCGTCTCGTCCTGCGGCGGAGAGGTCGGGTCGGGCAGGTTCGGCAGCGAGGCGAGCACCGCAGAGCGGCGCTCGTCGACGGCTCGCAGCTCCTGCTCGAGCTCCTTCTCGCGCGCGGAGGCGCCCTTGACCTCTGCGATCGCGGCCGACGCGTCGGCGCCCGAGCGCTGCAGCTCGCCGATTCGCTTCGAGGCCTCGTTCCTTCGCCGTCGCAGCTGCTCGAGCTCGGGCAGCAGGGCGCGGCGGCGTGCGTCGAGCTCGAGCGCTTCGTTGAGCACGGCCGGGTCGACCCCCCGGCGCGCCAGCGCGTCGCGTGCCGGCGCGGGGTCCTCGCGAATCCGCCTCAGGTCGAGCACGGCCGTGCCCGCGCGGCCTTGACTAGCCGCCGGTCTGGCCGGAGGCCGTCGGGTCGTTGGTGCCGCTCTCCTTGCCCGAGTACTCCTCCAGGAACGCGGCCACGGCCTCGGCTTCCTCCCCGACCACGATGTTCGCCGGCATGATCGCCCCGGAGAAGCCGCCGTTGCGGATGGCGAACAGGGCGTCGTCGGCGCTCACCTTGCGTACGTTGAAGTTGGGGCCGTTGGTGCGCTCGCCGCCCTCGACCTCGCCGATCGGCTTCGAGCCGTAGGAGTTCGCGGCCTCGAGCGAGTGGCATCCGGAGCAGCGCTCGTAGAAGAGCTCGGCGCCCGCGCGGGCGGTCTGCTTGTCCTCGGGCACCGTGATCTCACCGCCGCAGCCGGCCGCGAGCGCCGCGATGAGCGCGCTGGCGATGACGATCGGACGGCTCACGGCGGCGCATAGTATCCGCCCCCAGTGAGACGCTGCGCCTCCCTCGCCGCCGCCTGCGTTCTGCTAGCAACGGGCTGTGGGGGCGACGGCGAAGCGGACGAGCCGGCCCGCACGGTCACGGTCCGCGCGAACGGCGAGCTCAGGGTGGTGGGCGACGAATACTCCTTCGATCCGGCGCGGGTGGTGGTCACGGGAGCGGGGCGGCTCGAGATAACACTCGACAACCAGGGCACGCTGGCCCACAACCTCAAGCTCGTCAAGGCGGGCGAGGAGGTTGGCGGGACGCCCACGTTCCCGTCGGGTCGCGCGGAGTCCGGCACGGTGAACCTGGAGCACGGCAGCTACGAGATGGTCTGCACGGTGGGCGACCACGAGGAGCTGGGCATGACCGGGACGCTCGTGGTGAAGTAGAGGCTCGCGGCCGGCCGCTCAGGGGCGCCGCTTGACGAGCCGCAGGAGAGTCCCGCCCGTCCCGGCGCGCACGTCCACCTCGTCCATCACCAGGCGCATGAACTCGAGGCCGCGTCCCGACTCGGGGATCTCGCCGCCGCGGCGGACCCGCGGCCGGAAGCGGCCGGTGTCGAGCACCTCGAACACGAGCGCGTCACCCTCCGCGCCCACCGCGATCCGAATCGGGTCATGCGGCGAGCTGGAGCCGTGCTGGATGGCGTTCGTCACCGCCTCGCTCATCGCGAGCTTGACCTGGTAGCGGGCGTCCTCGTCGAAGCCGAACTCGGCGGCCGCATGCTCGGCGAAGTCGCGCGCCTCCTTCAGGCGGCCTACGTCCGCTCTGATCGCGTGCTCACGTGGCTCGAAGATGACCATCACTCGCTCC
>DASQNF010000223.1:0-3954 GCA_035645115.1 Thermoleophilaceae bacterium
ATCGGTGAGCCCGCGCGGCGCGTCCGACTCGAGCACGAGCGCCAGCAGCTGTGCGCCGCGGTCGATCACCTGGGTGCCGGCGCCGGAGGCCGCGGCGGTGTCGGGATCAGGGCCGCCGGAGCCCATGGCCGAGTCCGCGCATCGGCCCGCGCCCGCGCCCGCCCCCGGCTCTGCACCCGCGCCCACGCCCGCCTCCGCCCCCGAACCAGCCTGGAACTCTTGTTCCATAGGGTGTAGGTTACGCTCGCCGAGCGGTCCCCGTCAAGGGCCGCGCGCCCGTCGTCCAGGCCCGAGGAGCCCCCATGTACGTGAACGACATGCCCCGCTACGAGATCCTGAGCGAGGAGGCGATGGAGGTGCTCGAGGGCGGCTGGCGCCGGATCGTGTCCGAGCTCGGCGTGGAGTTCATGCTCCCGGAGGCGCTCGAGTACTTCCGCGAGGCCGGCCAGCGAATCGAGGACAACAAGGCCTTCCTCGACCCCGACTTCCTGCTCGAGCAGGTGGCCAAGGCGCCGCGCGAGTTCGAGCTGCAGGCTCGCAACCCGGAGCAGAGCGCTCACATCGGCGGGAACCACATGGTCTTCGGCGGCGTGTACGGCCCGCCGTTCGTGCGCGAGGGCGCCACCCGCCGCGACGCCACGATGGCGGACTTCGAGAACTTCGTCCGCCTCGCGCAGCACTTCCCAGAGCTCGACACCCCGGGCGGCACGATCGTCGAGCCGAACGACCGCCCGCTCGACTCGCGCCACCTCGACATGGTCTACGCGCTGCAGACTCTGTCCGACAAGCCCTACATGGGCTCGGTGATCTCGGCCGAGAACGCCCGCGACACGATCGCGATGGGCGAGATCGCCTTTGGCGATCCCGGGGCGCTCGCGAAGGCGCCCGTGTCGATCTCGCTGATCAACTGCAACTCGCCGCTGCGCTGGGACGACCGCATGCTGAGCGCGATGCTCGAGTACAACAAGGCCTCCCAGGCCGTGGTGGTCACGCCGTTCCTGTTGATGGGAGCGATGTCGCCGGTCTCGATCCCCGCCACGCTCGTCCAGCAGATGGCGGAGGCGCTCTCCGGGATCGCGCTCACCCAGCTCGTGAACCCGGGCTGCCCGGTGGTGTTCGGCTCGTTCCTGTCGAACACCGACATGCAGTCGGGCTCGCCGAGCTTCGGCACCCCGGAGTCGGCGATCGGGCTCCTCTGCACCGGGCAGATCGCGCGCCGCTTCGGGCTGCCGTGGCGGAGCGGGGGCGGGCTCAACGCGAGTCAGACCGTGGACGCGCAGGCGGCCTACGAAGCGCTCATGACGATGCTCCCGACCTTCCTCGCCGGCGCCAACTTCGTGATGCACGCGGCGGGCTGGCTCGAGGGCGGCCTGGTGTCGTGCTACGAGAAGTTCATCGTGGACGTCGAGATCCTGCGGATGCTCAAGCACGAGTTCAAGCCGCTCGAGGTCACGGAGGAGAGCCTCGCGTTCGACGCCCACGAGGAGGTCGGCTCCGGCGGGCACTTCCTCGGCGCCGCGCACACGCTGCTGCACTTCCGCGAGTGCTTCTATCGGCCGCTCTTGTCGAGCACGGAGAACTTCGACCGCTGGACGAAGAAGGGCGGGCTCGACACCACCGCGCGCGCCGCACAGATCTGGCGCGAGGCGCTCGAGGCCTACGAGCAGCCGCCGATCGACGACGGCGTCCGCGACGCGCTGCGCGACTACGTGGCGCGCCGCCGGATCGAGCTGGGCGACGAACCCGTGCCGACGCCCGCGTTCTAGAGCGCGCCCGCAGCGCCCGCGGCTCCGTCACCGATCCCCGAGGTTCTCGCCCGCGCACGCGCGGCTTTGCGCCCACACTCCCCGCAGCTACTCTCCCGGCTGTGATATATCAGGGTCCGTGAGCATGGCGGAGCACCCCCAGAGCGCCGGCGCCCTGCCGGCGAGCGCCCGCGCTGTGGTGATCGGGGCCGGCATCGTCGGCAACAGCCTCGTGCACCATCTCGCGCGGCTCGGGTGGAGCGAGCTGGTGCTGCTCGACAAGGGCCCGCTGCCCAACCCGGGCGGCTCCACCGGCCACGCGTCGAACTTCATCTACCCGGTCGACCACTCGCGCGAGATGACGGCCCTGACGCTGGACAGCATCGCGCAGTACGACGAGCTCGGCGTGCTCACCGTGCCCGGCGGCGTCGAGGTGGCGCGCACCGAGGAGCGCATGGAGGAGCTCCGCCGCCGGATGGCCTCAGCAAAGTCGTGGGGCGTGGACGACGTGTCGCTCGTGAGCCCAACCGAGGTCAAGCAGCTCGTGCCCTACATCGACGAGAACGTGATCGTCGGCGGCTTCCACTCGCCGGGCGTGGGCGTGGTGGACTCGCTGCGCGCAGGCACGCTCATGCGCGAGCACGCGGTCGAGGCCGGCGCGCTCACGGTCTCGGCCAACACCGAGGTGCTCGGGCTCGACGTCGAGCGCGGGCGCATCACGCGCGTGCGTACCGACCGCGGCGAGATCGAGACCGAGTACGTGCTGATCTGCTGCGGGGTCTGGAGCCCGCGGCTGGCGCGGATGGCCGGCGCCTCGATCCCGCTCACGCCCGCCGTCCACCAGATGATCGACATCGGCCCCGTGCCGCGCTTCGCCGGGGCGAAGAGCGCGATCGAGTTCCCGATCGTGCGCGACATGGACACGAACATGTACGAGCGCCAGGACGGCACCGGCCTCGAGGTGGGCTCCTACGCCCATCGCCCGATCCTGCACGACCCGGACGAGATCCCGTCGATCGAAGAGGCCGCGCTCTCCCCCACCGAGCTGCCCTTCACCGAGGACGACTTCGTGCAGCAGATGGAGCACGCGCTCGAGCTGATGCCGGAGATCGTGGGTGACGAGTCCGTGGGCGTGAAGTACGCGATCAACGGCCTGCTCTCGCTGACCCCCGACGGCCTGCCGATCCTCGGCGAGACCTCCGAGGTGAAGGGGCTCTGGTCCGCGGCCGCGGTCTGGGTGAAGGAGGGCCCCGGGGTGGGCCGCGCGGTGGCGGAGTGGATGGTCGAGGGCGAGCCGGAGATCGATCTGCAGGCGTCCGACGTCGCGCGCTTCTACGAGCACCAGAAGGCGGCCGGGCACGTGAGGGCGCGCGCGGCGGAGGGCTTCAACAAGACGTACGGGATCGTGCACCCCGGCGAGCAGTGGGAGTCGAACCGCGGCGTGCGGCTGTCCCCGTTCCACGCGCGCGAGCGCGAGCTCGGCGCGGTGTTCTACGAGGCCGCCGGCTGGGAGCGCCCGCACTGGTACGCCTCCAACGAGCAGCTGCTCGGCGAGTACGGCGAGCGCGCCGGCAGCCGCGAGGCGGAGTGGGACTCGCGCTGGTGGTCGCCGATCATCAACGCCGAGCATCTTGCGATGCGCGACCGCGCCGCGATCTTCGACCTGACCGCGTTCTGCGTGTTCGACGTCGTCGGCCCGGGTGCGCTCGAGTGCGTGCAGAGGGTCTCGATGCGCCAGATGGACGTGAAGCTCGGCCGCGTGGTCTACACGCCGGTGCTCACCCCGCGCGGGGGCTTTCGCTCCGACCTCACGGTGATGCGCCTGGGCGACGAGCACTTACGGGTCGTCACGGGCGGAGCGCACGGCATGGCCGACCTGAAGTGGTACGCCGACCACGCCGGCCCGGAGGCGCAGGTGGTGGACCTCACCTCGAGCTGGTGCACGCTCGGGCTATGGGGGCCGCGCGCCCGCGACGTCCTTGCCGCCACCACGAGCGCCGACGTCTCGCACGAGGCCTTCCCGTTCGCGAGCTGCCGCACGATCGAGGTGGGCTCGCTGCGCGTGCTGGCCTCGCGCATCTCCTACGTGGGCGACCTTGGCTGGGAGCTGTACGTGCCGATCGAGCAGGGCGCGAAGCTCTGGGACACGGTTTGGGAGGCGGGCGAGCCGCACGGCGTCCTGCCCGCCGGTATCGGCGTCTACGGAACC
>DASQNF010000224.1:0-5766 GCA_035645115.1 Thermoleophilaceae bacterium
TTCCACGAGTCGCCGCGCGATCGAGAGCACCCGCTCGCGCGGCACGCGGCCCTCGTAGGGGCATCCGAACGCCACCGAGATCACGCCCTCGCAGCGCAGCCCCTCGGCGCGCGCGCGCGCCACCACCCGCTCGAGCCCCGCGAGCGACTCCTCGATCGAGCGGTTGACGTTCTTACGGTTGTGCGTCTCCGAGGCGGAGAGGAACAGGTTGACCTCGTGGAAGCGCTCGCGCAGGGCCAGCGCGTTGTCGAGGCCGCGCTCGTTCGGGATCAGCACGCTCACCGACACGTCCTCGGGGATGCGCGCGCGCTCGAGCAGCTCACGCCCGTCGGCCAACTGGGGGATCACGTCCGCGCGCACGAAGCTCGTGACCTCGAGTCGCTTCAGCCCCGTGCGGGCGAGCATCTCGACCAGGCGGACCTTGTCGGCGGTGGCGATCACCTCCGGCTCGTTCTGGAAGCCGTCGCGCGGGCCGACCTCGCGCACCTTTACGGCCGCCCCGCTCAGGGGACCGCCTCCCCGGTCACGGGCGAGGAGGGCGGGGGCATGGCGGGCCGGCGCACGCTCAGATTCTGGCAAGCCCCCCGCTGACGCCGAGCGACTGGCCCGTCACGAACGAGGCGTCGTCAGAGGCGAGGAACGCGATCGCCGCCGCCACCTCCTCGGGCTGTCCGAGCCGGCGCAGGTTCGTGGAGGCGATCATGTTGTCCACGAGCCTGTGGCCGACGTCTCCGAGCCGTTCCGGCGCGCCCATCAGCAGCGGCGTCTCGATCGGGCCGGGCGCCACCGCGTTGCAGGTGATCCCGAAGCGGCCGTTCTCGATCGCGATCGCCTTCGTGAAACCGAGCACCCCGCCCTTGGCCGCCGAGTAGACGGCCGACCCGCTCGAGCCCACACGGCCCGCCTCGGAGGAGACGTTCACGATGCGGCCACCGCGGCGCTCCTGCATCCCGGCGAGCACGGCATGCGTGCAGGCAAGCACGCCCACCAGGTTCACGCCGAGCACGCGCGCCCAGTGGTCGGGGTCGGTGTCGGTGAACCAGCCCCACTCGTCGTAGCCGGCGTTGTTCACGAGCACGTGCAGCGGCCCGAGCTCCGCCTGGGCCGCCTCCACGGCGGCGCGCACGGACTGCGTGGAGCACACGTCGAGCTCGAACGCGGCGCCGTCGATCTCGTCCGCCACGGCGCCGGCGCCCTCGAGGTTCAGGTCGGTCACCGCCACGCGCGCGCCTTCGGCGGCGAGCCGGCGGCAGGTGGCGGCGCCGATGCCGGACGCGCCGCCTGTCACCAGGGCTGTCCGCTCCGCGAGTCGCAAGGCCGGGCGGCAGCCTACCCGTACGATGCCCGGCATGCCCGTCAGAATCGGCTACAAGGCATCCGCCGAGCAGTTCGACCCGGTGACCCTGCTCGAGTACGCCCAGCAGGCCGAGCGCGCCGGCCTCGAGGTCGTCGCCGTGTCCGATCACTTCCAGCCGTGGCGCCACAGCGGCGGCCACTCGCCGGCCGCGATCCCGTGGCTCGCCGCGGCCGGCCAGCGCACCGAGCGCGCGCTGCTGGGGACGAGCGTCCTCACCCCCACGCTGCGCTATCACCCGTCGGTGATCGCCCAGTCGTTCGCCACGCTCGCCTGCCTCAGCCCGGGGCGGGTGTTCCTGGGAGTCGGCACGGGCGAGGCGATGAACGAGACGCCGGTCACGGGCGGCGAGTTCCCTGGGCGCAAGGAGCGCCGCGAGCGGCTGGCCGAGGCGATCGAGTTGATCCGCCGGCTCTGGAGCGAGGAGCGGGTGGACTTCGCCGGGCGCTTCTACCGGACCGAGAAGGCCACGGTCTACGACCGTCCAGAGCAGCCGGTGCCGATCTACGTGGCCGCCTCGGGCCCCTTGGCCGCCAAGCTCGCCGGCCGCGTGGGTGACGGCTTCATCTGCACGAGTGGCAAGGATCCCGGGCTCTACCGGGAGCTCCTCGGCAAGGTGGCCGAGGGGGCCGAGGAGGCCGGGCGCGACCCCACTGCCATCCGGCGCATGATCGAGATCAAGGTCTCCTACGACCGTGACCGCGAGCGCGCGGTGACCAACACGCACCCGTGGGCGGCGCTTGCGCTGCGGCCGGAGCAGAAGGAGGGCATCGAGGATCCGATCGAGATGGAGCGCGTGGCGGACGCCAACCTCGACCAGGCCCACACCCGCTTCATCTGCTCGGACGACCCGCAGGAGATCGTGGACGGGATCCGCCCATACATCGAGCTCGGATTCGAGGAGCTGGTGCTGCACGCGCCGGGCGCCGATCAGCGCGGCTCGATCGAGCAGCTGGCGGCGGACGTGCTGCCCCTGCTGCGCCGCCATATCGTCCCCGCCTCCGGCCTCGAGGCGTCCACACCACGAGAGGGGTGACCAGATGGCGGAGTCGCTGAACGGGCGCACCATCTTCATGTCGGGCGGCAGCCGCGGGATCGGGCTCGCGATCGCGCTGCGGGCGGCCCGCGACGGCGCGCGCGTGGCACTGATGGCGAAGACGGCGGAGCCGCATCCGAAGCTGCCCGGCACCGTGTTCACGGCGGCCGAGGAGATCGAGGCGGCCGGCGGCGAGGCGCTGCCGATCGTGGGCGACATCCGCGACGCCGACGCCGTCGAGGCGGCCGTTGCTCGTAGCGTGGCGCGCTTCGGCGGCATCGACGTCGTCGTGAACAACGCGAGCGCGATCAACCTCGCCCCGATGCGCGACCTCGAGGTCAAGCGCTTCGACCTGATGCAGACGATCAATTCCCGCGGCACGTTCGTGGTCACGCGGGCGTGCCTGCCGCATTTGCGCGGCTCGGACCACGCGCACGTGCTCACCCTCTCGCCGCCGTTGTCGGCGGACCCGCGCTGGCTGCGCGGGCACAGCGCCTACACACTCTCGAAGATGGGCATGACGATGATCACGCTGGGCCTCGCGGCGGACGAGGCGGAGGCCGGGGTGGGCGCCAACTGCTTGTGGCCGCGGACGATGATCGCTACCGCCGCCGTGCAGAACCTGCTCGGCGGCGAGCAGGCGATGGCGCGCTCGCGCACGCCCGAGATCGTGGCCGACGCCGCGCACGCCGTGTTGGTGCGCGATCCGCGCTCGTGCAGCGGCAACACCTTCATGGACGACGAGGTGCTGGCCGAGGCGGGCGTCAGCGACCTGGAGCGCTACTCGGCGCCAGGCGCCGAGCTCGCGCTCGACATCTTCGTGGACGGCTGGCCCGAGCCCGCCCCGGCCTGATGGCCGCCGCACGCGTCGTCCTGCTCTCGGGCGGCACCGGCGGCGCCAAGCTGGCGCGCGGGCTGCAGGCCGCGTGCGAGGAGCTCACCGTGGTCGCGAACACGGGCGATGACGTGGAGGCGTACGGCGTGCACGTCTCCCCCGACCCCGACCTCGTGACCTACGCGCTCGCGGACGCCATCGACGAGGAGCGCGGCTGGGGGCTGCGCGACGACACCTGGCGGGTGATGGAGGCCCTCGAGCGGGCCGGCCGCCGGCACTGGTTCGGGCTCGGCGACCGTGACCTCGCCATGTGCCTGATCCGCACCGAGCGCATGCGGGCGGGGCATCGCCTGACCGAGGCGCACGCGGCGGTGGTGGACGCTATGGACGTGCCCGCGCGAGTGCTCCCGATGAGCGACCAGCGGGTGGAGACCTGGGTGGGCGCGCAGGGGCGCATGCTGTCGTTCCAGGAGTTCATGATCGTCGGGCGGGGTGAGGGCCCGGTCGAGGCCGTGGAGCTGCGCGGCCTCGAGAGCGCCCGGCCCACGGACGCCGTGCTCGCGGCTCTGGCGCAGGCCGATGCGATCGTGATCGGCCCCTCCAATCCGGTGATCTCGATCGGCCCGATCGTCGCCCTGCCGGGCATGCGCGAGGCGCTCCGGTCCGCCCCGGCGCCGGTGGTGGCGGTGAGCCCGCTGGTGGGCGGGCGGTCGCTCAAGGGCCCGACCGAGGCGTTCTGCGAGTTCGCGGGCATCGAGCTGAGCGCCACCGGCGTCGCGCGCGCCTACGACGGGGTGATCGACGGAATGGTCGCCGACGAGCGGACCGGCGGGCTCCCCTGCCTGGTGACCGACACGCTGATGGCCGGCGCCGCGGGGCGCGAGCGGCTCGCGCGCGAGGTACTCGACTTCGCGCGAGCGCTCGCGGGCTGAGGCGGTACGCTCGGCCACTTGCCAGCCGCTGCGATGAGAACGATCGCCATCCTCCCCGTCAAGAGCTTCGCTGCCGCCAAGCAGCGGCTGGCGGAGGAGCTCCAAGCCGAACTGCGCCATGCACTCGCGCGGGCGATGCTCGCCGACGTGCTCCGCGCGCTGCGGGGCAGCTCCCGGATCGACGAGCTGGCCGTGGTGAGCGCCGACCCGGTGGCGAAGGTGCTGGCGCGCGAGCAGGAGGCGCGTGTCCTGCACGACGACGCGCAGGCCGGCCAGTCGCCGGCCGCGGACGTGGGGATCCGCCACGCGCTGGCGGCCGGCTTCGAACGCGCACTGCTCGTCCCGGGCGACACGCCACTGCTCGATGCCGGCGAGCTCGACGAGCTTCTCGCCGGCTCGGGCGCCGTGGCGATCGTTCCCGACCGCCATGGCGCGGGCACCAACGCGCTCGTGCTGGCGCCGCCGGATGCGATCGAGCCGAGCTTCGGGCCGGGCAGCTTCGAGCGCCATCTCGCGGCGGCCGAGCGCGCCGCGCTCGGGCACTCCGTGGAGCGCGTGCCCACGCTGATGCTCGATGTGGACACCCCGGAGGATCTCGCGCGACTGGAAGCCGTGCTCGAGCGCCTGCCGGGCGAACGTGCCCCGGCCACCCGCCAAGCGCTGGGGCGCCTGGAGCGTGCCCGCGCGTCCGCCCCGCACGCGGCGCCGGCTTCGGTCTGACCGGCCTGCTCGCAGCGGCGCTACCGCCGCTTCCTTCGATCGCGGCCGGAGACGACCTGGCCGCGCTCCTGGCCGCCGCGGCGCCCGCGGACCTCGCCTCCGGGGACGTGCTCGTGGTGGCTCACAAGGTGGTCTCGAAGGCCGAGGGCCGAGTCAGGCGACTCGGCGAGATCGAGCCCGGCGCTCGCGCCGTGGCGCTGGCCGAGGACCAGCGCAAGGACCCGCGGCTCGTACAGGCCGTGCTCGACGAGTCGGCGGAGGTCCTGCGCGCCCGCGACGGCGTGCTGATCTGCGTGACCCGGCACGGGCTCGTGTGCGCCAACGCCGGAGTCGACCGCTCGAACGCCGCGGGCGAGGACGAGCTGGTTCTGCTGCCCGAGGACCCCGACGGCTCGGCCCGCAGGCTGCGCGCTGGGATCGAGGCGGCGCGCGGCGTGCGGCCGGCGCTCATCGTGTCCGACTCCTTTGGGCGCGCGTGGCGACTCGGAGAGACGGACGTGGCGATCGGAGTGGCGGGCATGGCGCCGCTCGATGCCTGGCGCGGGCGGCCGGACGCCTACGGCCGGCGGCTGCGCGTGACCTCTATCGCTGTGGCTGACTCGGCGGCCGCGGCCGCCGACCTCGCGCGCGCCAAGGACTCCCGCCGCCCCGCGGTGCTTGTGCGCGGGCTCGAGCGCCACGTGACGCGCGGGGACGGCCCGGGCGCCGCGGCGCTTCGGCGCCCGCCCGACCGGGACCTGTTCCGCTGAGCGGGATCGGCGCCGCCCCGCCGGGAGCCCTTCGGCGACTTCGCCCGATGCGCTCCGCAGCCGGCGACGGTCGACCCGAGCGCGGCTCGACCTACGCCGCGCCCCGGTCGAGCGCGGGCAGCTCGTAGCGGCGCCGGATG
>DASQNF010000225.1:0-7126 GCA_035645115.1 Thermoleophilaceae bacterium
GGTCTACGTGGCGCCGCCGCCGGGTGTGGAGGGGGCGCCGGTAGGCGCGGCGCACCCGCCCGCGGCGAGCAGCGACCGGGGTGCGCACCCCGGCACGGACCCCGACGATCGGCGGCGCGATGAGGCCGGACGCCCGAGCACCGCCACAGCTGTCGTCGAGCGCTCCCCTCCAACCCCGCCGCGCGAGCGCGGGCAGCCGCGCTCGCACGGTGGCCCACGCCGCTGGGGACGCGTGGTGGCGCTCGCGGTGGTGGCCGCCGTCCTCCTGGCGCTCGCCTGGTTCGCGAACGCGCTGTTCCAGCCCTTCAAGGGCGAGGGCGACGGCGGCGCCGTTCGGGTCAGCGTCCCCCAGGGGGCCGGTCTCGGCGAGATCGCCGACCTGCTCGAGCAGAACGGCGTGATCTCGAGCTCGGGCCTATTCCAGCTGCGCGTCCGCCTCGCCGGCGCGAGCGGCGAGCTCAGGCCCGGCTCCTACGAGCTGCGTGAGGACATGAGCTTCACCGCCGCGCTCGACGCCCTCGAGGAGGGCGTACCCCCGAACGTGGTCGTGGTGAGCATCCCCGAGGGGCGCTCGCGCCGCGAGATCGCTCCTCTCGTGAAGAAGCTGGAGGGCAACTACATGCGCGCCACCCGCCGCTCGCCGGCGCTCGACCCACGCGAGTACAAGGCGCGGCGCGCCACGAGCCTCGAGGGCTTCCTGTTCCCGGCCACCTACGAGCTGAAGAAGGGCCAGCCGGTGAAGCGCCTGGTGGAGGAGCAGCTGACCGCGTTCAAGCGGAACTTCTCGAAGGTCGACCTGAGCTTCGCCCGGCGGAAGAACCTGACGCCCTACGACGTGCTCATCATCGCCTCGCTGATCGAGCGCGAGGCGGCGGTGCCGAGGGAGCGGGCGATCATCTCCTCGGTGATCTACAACCGGCTGAAGAACGACATCGGCCTCGGCATCGACGCCACGGTCCGCTTCATCACCGGCAACTGGACCGAGCCGCTCAAGCAGTCCGAGCTCGCCAACCCGAGCCCCTACAACACGCGCATCCACAGCGGCCTCCCGCCGGGCCCGATCGGGAACCCGGGCCTTGCGTCGATCAAGGCGGCCGCTCGCCCGGCGCGCACCAAGTACCTCTTCTACGTGGCCGCGGTGTGCGGCAACGGCCGGCACAGGTTCGCCGAGACGGACGCCGAGTTCCAGCGCTACGTGGCCGAGTACAACCGCGCGCGCGACGAGCGCGGGGGCAAGTCGCCGACGCAGTGTTGAGCTGCCTGGCCGGCGTGCTCGGGTTCCCGGTGGCCCACAGCCGTTCGCCCGCGATGATGAACGCCGCGTTTCGCTCGCTGCGGCTCGACTGGCGGTACCTGCGGCTGCCGGCGCCAGCCGGCCGCTTCGATGAGATCGGGCGAGCCCTGCCCTCGTCCGGCTACCGGGGCGTCAACGTGACGCTCCCGCACAAGCGCGCCGCGTACGAGCTCGCCGACGAGCTCGGCGAGGCCGCGGCGGCCATCGGGGCGGTGAACACGCTGTCGTTCGGCCCCGGCGGCGTGATCCGGGGGGAAAACACCGACGCCCCCGGGCTGCTCGACGCGCTCGGCGAGCCGGTCCCGGCCACGGCGCTCGTGCTTGGCGCGGGCGGGGCGGGGCGGGCGGCGGCCTGGGCGCTGCGCGAGGAGGGCGCCGAGGTCACCGTGTGGAACCGCACGCCCGAAAAGGCGAGCGCGCTGGCGGACGAGCTGGGCGTGCGCCACGACGAGCGGCCCACACGGCCCACCGACCTGCTCGTGAACGCCACCTCGGTGGGCCTGCGGCCCGGCGACGCTCTCGAGTCCCTGCCGCACGTGGAGGCGGCCACGGTCGTGGATTTCGCCTACGGCGCGCGGCCCACGGCCCTGATCCGCCGGGCCGCCGCGCGCGGTGCGCGCACCGTCCAGGGGCCAGAGCTGCTGGTGCGCCAGGGCGCCCGCAGCTTCGAGCTGTGGACGGGACGGCCGGCGCCGCTCGACGCGATGCGGGCGGCCGTGATCCAGCCGCACATATAAAACATTCGCCCAGGCCCTAAACCAGCGGCGGTGGGCTGCCGATATGCGAAGCAATGGCGATTTCCCGCCCCTTCCTCCTCGCCCTCATCGGAATAGCGCTGCTGGCGGCCACGGCCTTCGCCGTGCAGAGCTCGCGCAACGGCTTCTCGGAGTCGCCCGCGCCGGCGGCGGAACAGGGACAGCCCCAGCCCGCGCAGTCGGGCTCGCAGCCGTCCGGCGAGCTCAGCCCGCAGCAGACGCTCGACGCCGCCTTCGGCAGCGACGTCAAGAGCGCCAAGTTCGAGGCCAAGCTGTCGTTCAGCGGCTCCGGCGAGTCCGGCTCGCTCGCGATCTCCGGCGCCGCGCAGCAGGTGGGCGGGGTACCCGAAGCGAGCCTCGACGTGAAGGTCGACGCCGGCAGGCGGACGCTCGACGCCGGCTTCGTGGCCACCGGCGGCAAGGCCTGGCTCTTGAAGGACGGCGTGGGCCATCAGGTGCCCGCGGACGCCTGGAAGGCCGTGCTCGCCTCCGCCGACGAAGGCGAGAGCACGCCCGCCGCGCTCCCGTTCGACCCGTCCGACTGGGCCAAGGACCTCAAATCCGAGGGCAGCGAGACCATCGACGGCGTGGAGACCGAGCACATCTCGGCCGCGCTCGACCCGGCCGCCGCGCTCGCCGACATCTCGAAGCTCGCCGAGCAAGGCGCCGGCGCGCAGGGCGCGGCCCTCCCGCCAGGCGCCCTCGACGAGGTCGAGCAGGCCCTGAAGCGCGCCGACTTCGACGTGTACGTGGGCAAGGACGACAAGCTCCTCCGCCGCCTGACCGCGGACATCGTGATCGCGGCCCCCGGCTCGGGCGCCGCCAAGCTCGCCTTCGAGCTCACCCTCTCCGACGTGAACGAGCCCCAGACGATCACGGCGCCGGCCAAGGTCAGCGACGATCCGCCGGGCGGCCTGTTCGGGAGGTTCGCGCAGGGGTTCTCCCAGGGGATCGCGCTCACCACGGGCGCCGACGCGAGCACGCTCGACCTGAGCGTGCCGACCACCAACGCGCACCTCAAGGCGGAGCGCGCGGTGAAGCGGGACCGCAAGGTCGTCGTCTTCTTCGAGAATCCGCGCGGCCTGGACGACCGGGCGGTGGCCGCCTCGATCCGCGCGCTAAAGCGCAACACCGCGAAGGTCGTGGTGCTCACCGACCACGTTCGAAACGTGGACGAGTACGGGTCGCTCGTCGAGGACCTCGGCGTGAACCAGGCGCCGTCGATCGTGGTCATCAATCGACGCGGCGACGCCCGCCTGATCGAGGGATACATCGACGCCAAGACGCTTGCCCAGGTAGTCGCGGACGCACGATGAGTGAGCAGCACGGGGGTCCGGCGCAGCTGCGCGCCGTACCGGCCGGCTCAGGAGCGACCGCGACGGCCGACGCGCCCGAAGACGCCGCTCCCCCCGCCGACGCCGCTGCCCCCGCCCCCGGCAACGGCCTCACCGCCCCCCAACAGCGGGCGGGCTCGCGCTTCATCTCCGACGTGATCGTGGAGATGGGCTTCCTCCCGCGCGACCGGGTGGACACCGCGATCGAGGAGGGCAAGGCCACCGGGCGGGCGCCCGAGCAGGTGCTGCTCGAGGGCGGCGCGATCACCGGCGACCAGGTGGCTCGGGCGGTGGCTCAGCGCTTCGGGCTCCCCCACGTCGACCTCACGCTCTTCAAGACCGACGTGACCGCGCTCAACTCGATCAGCGCACAGGCCGCTCGCCGGCTCGACGCAGTGCCGGTGGGCTTCGACGACAGCGGCCGCCTGCTGGTGGCGATGGCCGATCCGTCGAACGTGCTCGCGCTCGACGACCTCAAGCTGATGGCGGGCACCGAGGTACGGCCGGTGGTGGCCTCGCCCGACGACATCGCCGGGCTGATCAGCCGCATGAGCCGCCTCGACAACGCGGTGGCCGAAGCGGTGGAGCAGGGCGAGGAAGAGCTCGCCGACGTCACCGAGATCCGCGAGTCGGCGGACGACGCGCCAGTGATCAAGCTCGTGCATTCGATCATCGCCCAGGCGGTGGACGAGGGCGCGTCCGACATCCACTTCGAGCCCGAGGGCCGTGAGATGCGCGTGCGCTTCCGCGTGGACGGCGTGCTGCGCGAGATCACCCACATCCCGCACCGCATGGTGGCCGGCACGGTGTCGCGCGTGAAGATCATGGCGGACCTCGACATCGCGGAGAGGCGCGTGCCGCAGGACGGCCGCGTGTCGCTCACCGTCGAGGGCCACGCGATCGACACGCGCGTGGTGTCCATGCCGCGCGTGGACGGCGAGGGCATCGTGATGCGCATCCTCGACAAGTCGCAGGCGCTGATCGGGCTCGACCGGCTCGGGATGTCCGAGGTGTCGGTGGAGCTCTTCGAGAAGGGCTTCCGGCGCGCCTACGGCGCCGTGCTCGTAACCGGGCCGACCGGTTCCGGCAAGTCGACGACGCTCTACGCCGCGCTCAACGAGATCAACCAACCGGAGCGCAACATCCTCACGATCGAGGACCCGGTGGAGTACCAGCTCGCGGGCGTCAACCAGCTGCAGGTGAACCTGAAGGCGGGCATGACGTTCGCCGGCGGCCTGCGGGCCATGCTGCGCGCCGACCCGGACGTGATCATGGTCGGCGAGATCCGCGACGCGGACACCGCGAAGATCGCGATCGAGTCGGCGCTCACCGGCCACCTCGTCCTCTCGACCCTTCACACGAACGACGCGCCCTCCGCGATCACGCGGCTCACCGAGATGGGCATAGAGCCGTTCCTGTCGGCCTCGGCGATCGTCGCGATCGTCGCGCAGCGGCTCGTGCGCCAGCTATGCACCCACTGCAAGCGCCGCATCATGCTCAGCACGAACTCGCTCAAGAAGGCGGGCTTCGACGTGGCCTTCGACCTCGAGGCCTACGAGCCGGTGGGCTGCGGGCGCTGCGGGACCTCGGGATACAAGGGGCGCACCGGCCTCTACGAGGTGATGATGATCTCGGACGAGATCCGCGACCTCACGGTCGAGCGCGCATCTGCCGACGACATCAGGAAGGCCGCCGTCGGCCAGGGCATGCGTCCGCTGCGGGCGGACGGCTTCGAGAAGGTCAAGAACGGGATCACGTCCATAGCCGAGGTGGCGAGAGTCACGTGACCCACGCCCCGCGCCGATAGGAGACACGATGGAGTTCGACTTCGCAGAGGTCCTGCTCGAGGTGATGGAGCGGGAAGCATCCGACCTTCACCTCACCGCAGGCTCACCGCCCATGATCCGCCACCACGGCCGGCTGCACGCGCTCGACTACCCGAGCCTGACGCCGCAGCTGACCCGTGAGGTGATCTACTCGATCCTCACGAACGACCAGCGCCAGCGGCTCGAGAACGAATGGCAGATCGACTTCGCCTACTCGATCCCGGGCAAGGCCCGCTTCCGTGTGAACGCGTACTTCCAGCGCGCCTCGCTGTCGGCCGCGCTGCGCCTGATCCCCTCGGTAATGCCGAAGCTGAGCTCGCTCGGCCTGCCGCCGACGATCGAGGAGTTCACGAAGAAGCCGCGCGGCTTCGTGCTCGTCACGGGCCCGACCGGCTCGGGCAAGTCCACCACGCTCGCGGCAATGATCGACCTGATCAACGACACCCGCCAGGAGCACATCCTCACGATCGAGGACCCGATCGAGTTCCTGCACAGGCACAAGAAGTGCATCGTCAACCAGCGCGAGCTGGGCGCGGATGCCCAGACCTTCGGTCTCGGGCTGAAGGCCGCGCTGCGCCAGGACCCCGACGTGATCCTGGTCGGCGAGATGAGAGACCTCGAGACGATCGCGACCGCGCTGACCGCGGCCGAGACCGGCCACCTCGTGTTCGCGACGCTGCACACCCAGGACACCGCGCAGACGGTGGACCGGATCGTCGACGTGTTCCCGCCCGAGCAGCAGCAGCAGGTACGCGTGCAGCTCTCGGTGGCCCTCCAGGGCATCGTGACCCAGCAGCTCCTTCCCACAGCCGACGGCAGCGGACGCTGCGTGGCCACCGAGGTGCTGGTGCCGACCCCCGCGGTGCGCAACCTGATCCGCGAGGGCAAGACCCATCAAATCTACTCCGTGCTCCAGACCGGCGCCTCGTTCGGCATGCAGACGATGGACACTGCGCTCTCCCACCTCGTACGCGAGAGCAAGATCAGCCGCGAGCTGGCCGAGTCGCGCTCGAGCGCGCCCGATGAGCTCCGCAGGCTCATGGGCACTGTCCGGGTGGCTTAGGCCTTGGCCACCTACGCATTCAAGGCGCTCGACCTGAGCGGCACCCCCACAAAGGGGGAGATGGAGGCCGGCGACAAGCAGGCCGTGGCGGCGCAGCTGCGCACCAAGGGCCTGATCGTCGTGGACATCGAGGAGCAGGCCGCGACCGGCGCGGGAGACCTGCTGGCTCGCTTCCGGCGCGTCAAGTCCGACGAGCTCGTGATCGCCACCCGCCAGCTCTCGACGATGGTCAGCTCCGGCATGTCGCTGCTGCGCTCGTTGTACGTGATCGAGGAGCAGACCGAGAACGACAAGCTGCGCGACATCTGGATCGAGGTCCGCCAGGACGTGGAGGCCGGTCTCGCGCTCTCCGACTCGCTCGCCAAGCACCCGGCCATCTTCAACGACCTCTACGTGGCGATGGTGCAGGCCGGCGAGACCGGAGGCATCCTCGACAACACGCTAGTGCGCGTGGCGGAGCAGCTCGAGAAGGACGCCGCGCTGCGGCGCGAGATCAAGGCCGCGATGATCTATCCCTCCCTGATCGGGGGCTTCGCCTTCATCGTCCTCTTCGCGCTGGTCACGTTCCTCGTGCCCGTGTTCGAGAAGATCTTCACGGACTTCGGCGGCGACCTGCCGGCGATCACCAAGTTCACCGTCTGGCTCTCGCACATCTTCACCCGCCAGTGGTACCTGCTGTTCGGCACGATCTTCGGGATCGTCTTCCTGTTCCGCTACTGGAAGAAGACCGAGCGCGGGCGCATGCAGTGGGACCGCCTGAAGCTGAAGTTCCCGCTGAAGATCGGGGACATCGTCCAGAAGGTCGCGCTGGCGCGCTTCTCGCGCACGTTCTCGGGCCTGATCGCGGCCGGCGT
>DASQNF010000226.1:0-15302 GCA_035645115.1 Thermoleophilaceae bacterium
GCGCCGCTTCCGCAATCCTTCCGAGCTCGCGGAAACGACCAGAGGAGAAGCCACGATGCCGAAGCGCAAAGCAAGCGCACGCTGGGACGGGTCGCTGACCGAGGGCTCCGGCCGGATGCAGATGGCCACCGGCTCCTACGACGGGCCCTACAGCTTCCAGTCGCGCTTCGAGGAGGGCGATGGAACCAATCCCGAGGAGCTGATCGCGGGAGCCCACGCGGGCTGCTTCTCCATGGCGCTCTCCGGCGAGCTCGGCAAGGCCGGGCACAGCCCCGAGTCGGTGGAGACGGAGGCGATCGTGCACCTCGAGAAGGGCGCCGAGGGCTTCGGCATCACGCGGATCGAGCTGCATACGCGCGCGCAGGTCCCCGGCATCGAGGCGGACGAGTTCCAGCGGCTCGCGGAGGCCGCCAAGCGCGGTTGCCCGGTGTCGCGTGCGCTGGCGGCGGTGGACGCGATCGAGGTGCAGGCGGAGCTCGTGATCTGAAGGGGCTGCTGCGCGGGTGGCGGCAGGCGGCTAGCCCTGCGGACGGCCGACGATCTCGATCCTCGGCGCACGCGCCCAAGCCGCCGAGGCGGCGACGCGCGGGGCCGCGGGCGGCGTCGCGGTGGGCCGTGCGTCCGCGGTCCGTTCGAGACAGCTCGGGCAGAGGCACGCCTCGTAGCGGTCGGCAAGCTCGCGCAGTCGAGCTTCCGGAACGGCCAGCCCGGCGCACCAGCAGCTCCCGGTCATGGCCCCGCAGGCGAACTCGCTGCCGCAGGCGGGGCAAGCGGTTGACCGCAAGTCGTGGGCCACGCTCGCAACGTAGCGCTTCAGCCGGTGTGGAGGTGGCGCTGAATCGGCCCGGGCGCCGATCCAACGCTCGATAACCGATATTACGTAAACCTGGCGCGCGCATCGCCGCAGCAGCCGGGCGGCGTTCCGGCCCTCGCCGCGAGGGCCCCCGCGACCCTGCGATGAGTCCGGCCCTTCGCCTCCGTCTCCCTTGGAGACACACGAATGCCAACCTGCAGACTGTGAGATCCATGGAGTCCGCAATCAGCCTGCGCGGCATCGTCAAGCGGTTCGGGCCGCTGACCGCCGTGGACGGCCTCGACCTCGAGGTCCCGTTCGGGACGTGCGTCGGCCTGCTCGGGCCGAACGGCGCGGGCAAGTCGACGACGATGAAGGCGCTCACGGCGCAGGTGATCGCCGACGAGGGCGAGCTCGAGGTGCTCGGCTACCGCCTGCCCGAGGACTCGAAGCAGGCGCGCGCCGAGATGGGAGTCGTGCCCCAGCTCGACAACCTCGACGTGTCGCTCACCGTCGAGCAGAACCTGCTCGTCTTCGCCCACCTCTACCGGGTGCCGGCGGGCGAGCGCAAGGAGGCGATCGAGCGCACGCTGGCTATGGCGAACCTCGGCGAGCGCCGCGACTCCAAGGTCGACCGGCTGAGCGGCGGCATGCGCCGCCGGCTGCTGATCGCGCGCGCCCTGCTTCACCAGCCGCGCCTGCTGCTGCTCGACGAGCCGACGGTGGGGCTCGACCCCCAGGTCCGCCAGCAGCTGTGGGCGCTGATCGACCGGCTGCGCTCGCAGGGCGTCTCGATCCTGATGAGCACCCATTACATCGAGGAGGCGCAGCGGCTCTGCGACCAGGTGACGATCATGTCCCACGGCAAGGCCGTGGCAGTCGGCCCGCCGGGCGCGCTGATCGCCGAGCACGCCGGGCCCGAGGCGATCGAGGTCTACGGCTCGCCCAAGCGCCTCACCGAGGTGGAGAGCCTGGCGCAGTCGCGCGGCTGGAGCACCAGGCGCACCGGGACGTCGGTGTCGATCCTGCACGCGAACGGCGATTGCGACCTCGACGGCGAGCGCAGGGTGACCAACCTCGAGGACGTCTTCGTGCTGCTCACCGGCGAGGAGATCAGCTGATGGCCGCCGCCGCTCCACAGCGCCGGCTCGGGCGCCTCGAGCGCGCCGCCCTGCAAGGGGTGATGGTCCGCGAGGTGGTCAACTTCTCGTCCTTCTGGCGCTCCTCCACCTTCTCCTCCACCGTCGACCCGACGATCTACCTGCTGGCGTTCGGCTTCGGGTTCGGCTCGCTCGTGAGCACGGTTGCCGGTTACGACTACATCGACTTCGTGGGCACGGGGATCGTTGCCACCACTGTGCTCTTCTCGGGCGCCTTCCCGGCCATGTACTCGACCTTCGTCAAGTACGAGTTTCAGCACACCTACGACGCGATCCTGGCCGCTCCTGTCGACACCGAGGAGCTGGTCACCGCCGAGGCCCTCTGGATCGCGGCGCGGACCGGCGTCTACGGCTGCGTGCCGATGCTGGTGGCCGTCGTCTTCGGCCTCGATCCGAGCTTCGGGATGCTGCTCGTCCCACCGATCGCCGCGCTGGCGGGCTGTGGGTGGGCCTGCTTCGGCATCTTCATCGCGGCGAAGGCCAAGGCGATCGAGAGCTTCTCGTACTGGCAGAGCGGCCTGCTGACGCCGATGTTCCTGGTGGCGGGCACCTTCTTCCCGCTCGACGAGCTGCCCACCTGGGCGCAGGTGCTCGGCAATGTCAACCCGCTTTTCCACTGCGTCGAGCTCGTCCGGCACGCCGTCTTCGGCTTGGAGGGCTGGGAGGACGCGGGCCACCTTGCCTTCCTGATCGCGTTCGCGCTCGTGTCGTGGCGCCTGGCGATCCGCTTCATGGAGCGCAAGCTGATCCTCTGAGCCGCCGTTTCGAGGCCGCCGGGCTGCGTAAAAACACCAGCTTTTTGCGCGTTTCGCGGCCGATCCCCCCATCGAATCGTGGCCGAATTGGCGGCAGGCCCCTGACGGAGCACAATTCAGCCATCGCCGTCGCCAATACCGTCAGGTGGAGCCGCCGCAGGTCGCTCTCCTTTTCCTCCTTGACCACGCACGAGGGCGCGCGGGAGCTCGTGCAGACGATCCAGCGCCTGTCGCTGGTCCGGTCGACCGGCGAGATCCAGGCGATCGTCCGGACCGCGGCCCGGCGACTGACGGCGGCCGACGGCGCCGCGCTGGTGCTGCGCGACGGGCCGGGCGACGACTACGTGGACGACGCCGGTTCGCCGCCCTGGAACGGCCGGCACTTCACGCTCGAGACCTGCGTAAGCGCCTGGTCGATGCGAAACCACGCCCCGGCGGTGGTCGCCGACGTCCGCACCGACAAGCGCATCCCCGACGAGGTCCACCCGCCCGCGTTCGTCAAGAGCCTCGCGATGATGCCGATCCGTCCGCTCGACCCCGTCGGCGCGATCGGCAGCTACTGGACGCGCCCCCATCAGCCCACCGACACCGAGCTCGAGCTGCTACAAGCCCTGGCCGACTCGACCGCGGTCGCCCTCGAGAACGTGCGCGCGTACGAGGAGCTCGACGACGCGCGGCTCGAGACGCTCGAGCGGCTGGCACTGGCCGCGGAGTACCGCGACGACGCGACCTATGAGCACACACGCAGGGTGGCCCGCGCCTCGAGGCTGCTCGGCGAGCGGCTCGGGCTGTCCGCGCCGGCGGTCGCCATGATCGAGCTGGCCGCCCCGCTCCACGACATCGGCAAGGTCGCGGTCTCCGACGCCGTGCTGCTCAAGTCGGGCCGCCTCAGCGATGAAGAGATCGCGCAGATGCGCGAGCACGCGGGCGCAGGCGCGGCGATCCTCTCCGGCAGCGGCTCCGAGGTGCTCCGCCTGGCCCGCGAGATCGCGCTGAGCCACCACGAGTGGTGGGATGGCAGCGGCTACCCGCGGGGCCTGCGCGCAGGCGCGATCCCGTTGAGCGGGCGGATCGTCGCGCTCGCGGACGTGTTCGACGCCCTCACCCACGCGCGCCCGTACAAGCGGGCGTGGGCGCTGGCCGACGCCGTGACCGAGGTCTCGCGCCTGGCCGGCGAGCAGTTCGACCCCGCTGTGGTGGCGGCCTTCGAGGGGCTCGATCCCGCGCGCCTCGTGGCCCCGGTGGGGTCGGCCCCCGCGCGCGCCTCGCTCGCGCGGGCCGCGTCGGCAGGCTTCGCCGCGGCCTGACAGTCGCGCCTGGCCACAGGGCATACTGCGGGGCATGGCCGACGACGACACGACCGAGAGCAACACGCCCCGCTTCGTCCGCAGCGCCGCCGACCGCCTGCGCGAGCGCACGTTCCCGGTCGCCGTGCGCGGCTACGAGCGCCGCGCGGTGGACGAGTTCGTCCGGGAGGTTCTCGAGTTGGTGGACGAGCTGGAGAGCCGGCAGTCGCGCGAGACGGTGGTGCAGCGCGCCCTCGACGAGGTGGGCGAGGAGACCGCCGGGATCCTCCAACGCGCCCACGAGACCGCTGACGAGATCAGCGCCCGCTCGCGCGCCCAGGCGGAGGGGCGGCTCCAGCGCGCGGAGCGCGAGGCGGAGATCGTGCGCCGGCAGGCGGACGAGTACTCCGAGCAGATCGTGGCCGACACCAGGCTGCTCTGGGACGAGCGCCAGAACTTGATCGACGACATCCGCCGGCTGGCGGACGAAGTGCTCGCCACTGCCGACGAGGCGGCCGAGCGAGTGCAGATACCGGAGCCCCTGCTCCCCACGGAGGGGAGCTCCGACGGGGCCGAGGCCCTCGAGCAGACGACCTCGGAGGTCGAGCTCGACCTGCTCGAGGGCGGCGCGCAGGGGCTCCCCGACACGGAGGAGCACCCGCCCCCCACCGACCCCGGCGAACCGCCCGCGGTCCGCCCGTAGGGCGCCTGCCAGCGTCCTAGAGCGGCAGCTTCCCGCGGGCGCGGCGGCCGACCGAGGCGCTCTTGTTCGTCGCCTTGCGCGAGCTGCCGAACGACTTCGAGAAAAAGCGCCCCAGCAGGCCGGGCGCTCTGCCGCCCGCGCGCTGACCCACGCCGAGCGTGCGGTCCACGCCGCGCTGCGGACCGCTCGAGAGGCGCGGGACGAGGAAGCCGAGGATGAGCAGGACGATGCAGACGGCCACGATGATCAGAATCGTCATTGCGCACGTCTACCCCGCCGGCCGGATGGATAAGCCCTGGGCCGCTCCGGGCGCGAATGCGTCTGGCAGACTCTCGAGCGGTGGCAAAGCAGAAGCAGGTCAAGATGCAGATGCAGGTGGGCGCGCTCGCCGCCATTCCCCAGCTCGAGTCGCGGACCGACGAGCAGCTGATGAGCGAGTCCAAGCATCGGGTCGCCGCCAAGGCGATCCTGGGCGCCCGCGCGGCCGAGCGCTACGACGTAAAGGCGGCCCGCACCTACTTCAACGAGGCGCTTGCGGGCTGCCACCCGCAGGAGCGACCGGCGCTGCGGCAGATGATGAAGGCCTCGCTCGCCCTGGCCGAGCGCAAGCCCGACGAGCTGCGCGACGCGATGGAGAAGCTCGGCCAACAGGCGCCGTCCGGGCGCCAGATGTTCATGCTGCGGATGATGGGCCTGTTCATCCCGCCACAGAGCGCGGGGACGGCGGCTCGAGTGCGCGGGATCGTCCTGCTGATCGCGCTCGTGATCCTGCTGATCGCGCTCGGCCTCGGGATCGTCGAGCTGGTGGCGCTGCCGTTCGGCGGGATCGGCACCGGCAGCGCCGCCTTCTTCGGCTTCCTGCTCGTGGTGATCGCGCTCGTGGTGCTCGTGCTGCTGGGCAGGCGAAGGCAGGCGAGGGCCCAAGGGGCGCGAACGGCCGGCTAGCTCGAGTCGGCGCCCACGCGAGGTCGGAATCGGGCCGGCGAGCCCGCGGTTAATACAGCACGGAGGAGAGCCGGCGCCGGTGCTCGCGCGCCAGCGGGTGGTCGGCGCCGAGCTCGGTGAAGATCGCGACCATCACGCGCCGGATCGCGTCCTGGCCCTCGTGGTCCGGCAGCGCCGCCTGAAGCCCCTCGAGGGCCGCAGCGGGGTCGCCCTCGTCCCAGGAGGCGAACGCGGCCGCCAGGCCCTCGTCCTCGGCGAGCGAAACGCGCGCCAGGAGCCCCTCGGCCACGAAGTCGCCGGGCGCACCCTCGAGCAGCTCCACCGCCTCATCGGTATCACCGCGGCGCAGCAGCAGGCGGCCAAGATCGCGCCGCGCCCCCGCATGCGACGGCTCGAGCTCGAGCGCCCTGCGCAGGGCGGCCTCGTCGCCGGCGGCCACGAGCTCGTCGGCCTCCGATGGGACCAGCGAGTCGAAGAAGCGCTCCACCTCGGCCGGCGGCAGGGCGCCCGTGAACTCGGACTCGATCGTCCCGTTGCGGAAAGCCTTGACAGCGGGAATGCCCTGGATGCCGAACGCGGCCTGGAGGCCCGGATGGGCCTCCACGTCCGCCTTCGCGAGCTCGACCTTGCCTACGCGCGCGCACGCTGCGCGCTCGAGCGCCGGCGTGAGCTGCCTGCACGGCCCGCACCAGGCCGCCCAGAAGTCCACCACCACCGGCAGCTCGCTGGAGCGGACGAGCACGCGCTGCTCGAAGTCGGCCTCCCCGACGTCGAACACGTTGGGCGACGGCTCGGTGCTCACACCGTGCGCCCCCACCGCCGGCTCTGGATTGTCCTCCCCGCCGGTCCCAACCCGGGCAAGGGCACGCAGACCAGGAGCGACAGCGGGCGCGTCACGGCGCGTAGGCTAGCGAGGTGCCCCTCTCCCCCCTGGCCGCTCGCTACGACCAGTTCATCCTCGACCTGGACGGCTGCGTCTGGGTGGGTGGCGAGGCCCTGCCCGGCGCCCCCGAGGCGCTCGAGGAGCTCCGCGGCGCCGGCAAGCGGATCGCGTTCGCCACCAACAACGCGTACGAGTCCGGCGAGGACCTCGTGACGGCGCTGTGGCGGATCGGCGTGCGGGCATCGCTGGCGGACGTGGTCACGGTCGGGGGCGCAATGCAGCACCTGCTCGCCGAGACGCGCGCGTCGCGCACCGCCTTTGTGGTCGGGACGCGGGCGATGGTGCGCCACGTGAGCGACGCGGGGCTGAGGGTGCTGAACGGCACGGACCTCGCCTCGCGGGCGGAGGTGGTGGTGGTGGCGGGCAGCACCGAGCTCGTCTACGACGACCTGCGCGTGGCCATCCAGGCCGCCATTCGCGGGGCCGACCTGCTCGCCACGGCGCGCGACCCCACCTACCGGCAACGGGACGGGCCCTGGCCGGGCACGGGAGCGCTGCTGGCCGCGATCGAGTACGGCTCCGGGCGCACCGCCGAGCTCGTGGGCAAACCCATGCCCCAGCTCTTCCTGACGGCGCTCGACCGGCTCGGCGAGGGCCGCACGCTCGTGGTGGGCGACCGCGTGGACTCCGATCTCGCTGCGGCGAGGGCGGCCGGGCTGGACGCCGCCCTGGTGGCGTCCGACGCCGTCGCCAGAGCGGCGCTGGACGGGTTCGAGCCGCGCCCGGTGGCGGTCGAGGCGAGCCTCGCGCGGATCCTGACGGGGGACTGACGCGGATCCTGATGGTGGACCGACTCCAGCCCGCGCTCAGCCAGGCGGTGGACCACCCAGCCGCGCAGACCTGACGCCGGCCCCCGCCTGAGCTCAAGCCGCGCGGCGCCCGCCGCCACGCCTTGCGCTCGCAGCAGCGAGCTCAAGCCGCTCCTGCACCTCCTGCGGCGCCACTCCCAGCAGCGCGCAGGCGGCGTCGCTCACGAGCAGACCGGCCCGCGCGGCCTCCGCCAGCGCCTGCGCGGGATCCAGGCCGCGGGCCTCGTGGACGTGCGCCGCGCAGACGGCTGCCACGAAGTCGGTCGAGCGATTGCCATGGACCGCCACCGCGCCCGAGCTGCGCATGCGCCTGCGCAGGAACGGCAGCAGCTCCTCGAGCGCGGCCGCGCCGTCCTCGGTCTTCGCCACGGGCACGTGGTGCCACTCAAGCTCGGCGGCCTCGTACGCGGCGAGGTTGTGGCGCGTGGGCATCGTCGACACGCACATACGCACCCCGCGGGCGACCAGATAGGCGATCTCCGCCTCGCGCCGCTCGGTGCGGTGGCTCCTCCCCCCTCCTCCCGGCCGCTCGAGCCCGCACAGCTTGCGCGGGCGCGCCCACCAGATTTGCCTGGGTTCCTGTACGCGGGGCTCCATGCAGGGAGAAGGCGCGGCGGCGGGAAACTCGCCCCCGCCGGCGGGCGCAGGCGGTCGCTCCCAGACCCGCCCCGGTATCCTGCGGCGCGTCATGTGCCGCGTGTTCGGCTGCGTCGCCGCGGAGCCGGTATCGATCCGGCACGAGCTCCTCGAGGCGAAGAACCCGATGATCCGCCAGTCCGAGGATCACGATTCCGGCTGGGGAATGGCCGTCTACGAGCGGCCCGACGGCCGGGAGCCCGAGCTCGTGCGATTCGCGGAAGCCGCGTACACGGACGACGACTTCCTCCACGCGACCAACATGCGGGGGCGGATCTTCAACGTGCACGTCCGGCGGGCGACGATGGGCGACCTGGCACTGGAGAACACCCATCCGTTCCAGCTCGGGCCGTACACGCTCGGCCACAACGGCACGATCGTGCGCTACCCGCGGCTGCTCGAGCCGGGGATGCGCACGCCGCAGGGAGAGACGGACTCCGAGCACCTCTTCAACCTGCTGATGCACGGGTACGACCCCGGCGACCCGGTGGAGAGCCTGCGCCGCACCATGCAGACCGCGGTCCGCTGCTCGCCGTTCTCGGGGCTGAACGTGCTGTTCTCGGACGGTGAGCGGCTGTTCGCGTACCGGCTCGGACTGTTCGAGCTGCACTGGCTCGCCCGACCGGGCCAGCTGCTGGTGGCCTCCGAGAAGGTCACCCGCGAGGCCTGGCACACCGTCCAGCAGGACGTCCTGCTGATGCTCGATCCGGACGACCTCGAGGAGCCGCACGCCGAGCGCCTCGTGGGAGACGAGCTCCTTGCCGGGGCCGACATCCGGAGGATCGACCACTCGCCTCATCTGCGTGGCACCGAGCGCGGCCAGGCCGCCGCGGAGCGCGCGCGGGCGGCGGCCGCGGCGGCCAGCGAGTGAGCCGCCGCTTCGCGCTGCTGGTCAACCCGGCCGCGGCGGGCGGGCGGGCCCTGCGGGCGCTGCCGGCCGTGCATGCGGAGCTCGACCTGCTCGCAGCGCCGCACCGTACCGTCACCACGCGCAGCGTCGAGCACGCGCGGCAGGAGGCCGCACGCGCGGCAGAAAGCGGCGAGACCGTGCTCGCGCTCGGCGGCGACGGCCTGCTGCGCCCGCTTGCAGGCGCGCTCAGGGGGACCGAGTCCGCGCTCGCGCTCGTCCCCTGTGGACGCGGCAACGACTTCGCCCGCGTGCTCGAGATCCCCGAGGAGGCCGGGGCCGCCACGCGGGTGGCCGTCCACGGTCCCGAGCGCCTGCTCGACGTGGCGGACGTGGACGGCACGCCGTTCGTGGGCATCGCAAGCTTCGGCTTCGACTCCGACGCAAACCGCATCGCCAACGAGACCCAACTCATCAAGGGCAGCGCCGTCTACCTGTACGCGACGCTGCGGGCGCTTGCGGCCTGGAAGCCGGCGCGCTTCACGGTGAGCGTCGACGGCGAGCGCCACGAGCTGCTCGGCTACTCGGTGGCGGTCGGCAACTCGAAGGCCTACGGGGGCGGGATGTTCATGCTCCCCGAGGCGGAGCTGGACGACGGGCTGCTCGACGTGATGCTCTCGAAGCGGGCGTCCAAGCTAAGGTTCCTGCGCGAGCTGCCCAAGGTCTTCAAGGGCGCTCACCTCGATTCGCACTACGTCGAGTTCCTGCGTGGAGCGGTGGTCGAGGTGGCCTCCGACCGGCCGTTCGTGATCTATGCGGACGGCGACCCGATCGGGGCCACCCCCGCGACCGTGCGGGTGGAGAGCCGCTGCCTGCGCGTAGTCGTCCCGAGCTGATGTTCCGCCCGGCCCGCAGCCTCGCCCGCGCCGTGCGGGCCATCAGCCGCCGCCTCGGGCGCAGCGGCGGCACGACCGCGCCGGGGCGGATGCTGCTGAGGCTGTCGCCGGGCGCGCTCGGGCGCATGGCGGGGGAGCTGCAGGCGGGCTCCGTGCTCGTGTCGGCCACCAACGGCAAGACAACCAGCTCCGCGATGCTCGCCGAGGCCCTCGAGCGCGGCGGCCGGCAGGTGGTCCACAATCGGGCCGGCTCGAACATGGCATGGGGCGTGGCCACCGCCCTGCTGGACGCCGGCGCCGAGCCGGGCCAGCTCGGCATATTCGAGGTGGACGAGGCGTGGCTGCCGCACGTGGCGCACGATCTCGAGCCGCGCCTGCTGCTGCTCTCGAACCTGTTCCGCGACCAACTCGACCGCTACGGCGAGCTCGAGCTGATCGCCGACCGCTGGGCCCAGCTGGTAGCCGAGCTCGACGGACGGGCACGCTTCGTCCTCAACGCCGACGACCCGCTCGTGGCCGACCTCGGCCGCGACCGCCAGGGCGTGACCTACTACGGGGTGGAGGACGACTCGCAGGCTCTCCTCGGGATGCAGCACGCCGCCGACTCGAAGCACTGCCGCAACTGCGGCACCCCCTACGAGTACGAGGCGATCTACCTGGGCCACCTGGGCCGCTACAGCTGCCCGGGATGCGGGCGCAAGCGGCCGCCGGCGGATGTGGCGGCTGTGCGCGTGGAGCTCGACGGAATGACGGGCTCCAGGGTGGGGCTGCGCACGCCGCACGGCGAGCTCTCGCTGCGGCTGCCCCTGCCGGGCCTCTACAACGTCTACAACGCGGTCGCCGCCGCCGCCACGGCGCTCGAGCTGGGCGTGCCGCTCGCCGGCGTGGGCGCTGCGCTCGAGGGCTTCTCCGGCTCGTTCGGCCGCGTGGAGACGATTGAGGTGGCGGGCAGGCGGGTGTCGATCCTGCTGATCAAGAACCCCGCCGGAGCGAACGAGGTGCTGCGCACGCTGCTGCTCGAGCCCGGCCGGCTCGACCTCTGGATCGCGCTCAACGACCGCACCGCCGACGGCCGCGACATCTCCTGGGTCTGGGACGCGGACTTCGAGCTGCTGGCCGGCCGCGTCCAGAGGGTCACCTGCTCGGGCACGCGCGCGGAGGAGATGGCGCTGCGGCTGAAGTACGCGGGCATCGACGGCGCGGTCGCGGTCGAGCGCGAGCTCGAGGCGTCGCTCGACTCCGCGGTCGCGGCCGCGGCCGACGGTGCGCGGCTCTACGCCCTGCCCACCTACACGGCCCTGCTCGACCTGCGCGAGCTGCTCGCCAGGCGCGGCCTTGCCAAGCGGTGGTCCGAGTGAGCACCACGGTCTGGCACGAGCTCGAGAACGGCTCGTACAGGGCCGACCTGCCGCTCTGGCGCCGGCTCGCATGCGCCGCGCAGGGGCCGATCCTCGACCTCGGCGCCGGCACGGGCCGGGTGGCGCTCGACCTCGCCGCTCGAGGCCATGAGCTGGTGGCGCTCGACTCCGACGCGACCCTGCTCGCCACCCTCCGCGAGCGCTCCGTCAAGGTCCGGACTCACGTTGCCGATGCGCGCTCGTTCGCCATCGCAGAGCGGTTCGGGCTCGTGCTCGCCCCGATGCAGCTGGCGCAGATCCTCGGCGGCCCGAGCGAGCGGGCCGCCATGCTCAGCCGTGTGCGCGAGCACCTGCTCCCGGGCGGCTCCTTCGCCGCGGCGCTCGCGGACCCGCGAGAGGCCCTCGTCGGCGACGCCGCGGCGCCGCCGCTGCCGGACATGCTCGAGCGCGAAGGCTGGGTCTTCTCCTCCCAGCCGCTGACTGTTCGAGAGCAGGGCGGCAGTGTCGTGATCGAGCGCCGGCGCCAAGCGGTGGCGCCCGACGGCTCGCTCGAACATGAGACCGCGCGGGTGGCGCTCGAGCTCCTGACCCCGGACGAGCTCGAGCGCGAGGCCCGGGCCGCGGGGCTGCGCCCGGTGGAGCGTTACACGATCCCTGAGAGCCCAGATCACATAGGGAGCGAGGTGGTCGTGTGCCGGCGCTGAGGGTCTGCTCGCTCTACCCCGAGCTGATGAACATCTACGCGGACCGGGGCAACATCGCAGTGCTCAGGGCCCGCTGCGAGTGGCGCGGGCTCGGCTTCGAGCACGCGGGCGCGAGCCTGCGGGAGCCGCTCGACCCGCACGCTCACGACCTTTTCTACATGGGCGGCGGCCAGGACCGAGACCAGGCGGCGGTGGCCCACGACATGGCCGCGACCAAGCGCGAGGCCCTCCACGCCGCGGCCGACCGCGGCGCCGTCGTGCTCGCCGTCTGCGGCGGCTACCAGCTGCTCGGGCACTCATACGAGCTCGGCGGCGAGACGCTCCCTGGCGTCGGGCTCGTCGACCTCACGACGATCCGCGAACCGGGGCCGCGCCTGATCGGCAACTGCGCCATCGAGGCCGACCTCGGCCCCGGACCGCGCATCGTGGCGGGCTTCGAGAACCACGGCGGGCGCACCTACCTAGGCGCCGGGGAGCGCCCGCTGGGACGCGTGCTCGCCGGGCACGGGAACAACGGCCGGGACGGCTTCGAGGGCGTCCACTCGCGCAACGTGGTCGGCACCTACCTGCACGGCCCGCTGCTCCCGAAGAACGTCTGGCTCGCGGACCGGCTGGTCGAGCTGGCTCTCGGGATCGCGCTCGAGCCACTGCCCGGCGACGAGGTCGAGGCCGCGGCCCACGCCTCCGCGCGCAGGGCGGCCGGGGTCTAGGTCCGGGTGCTGCCGGCCACGCGCAGCACCTCGGGAATCGAGGTGACCCCGTGGCGCACCTTCTCGAGGCCGTCCTCGCGCAGCGTGCGCATGCCCTCGAGCCGCGCCGCGCGCAGCAGGTCGTCGCTCGAGGCGCGTTCGAGGATCAGCCGACGGATCGTCTCCGAGACCGTCATCACCTCGTATAGCCCGGTCCGGCCGCGGTAGCCGGTGTTGGCGCAGCGAACGCAGCCGGCCGGCTCGTAGGCGCCGAAGCCGATCTCGACGTCGAACCCGCTCTCGGCCAGCACGTCCTTGGATAGCTTGAGCGGCCTCTTGCAGCCGCAGAGCTTCCTGACCAGCCGCTGCGCGACGACGCACTCGACCCCGGAGGCCACGAGGAACGGCTCGATGCCCATGTCGATCATGCGAGCGGCGGCGAGCGGGGCGCTGTTCGTGTGGAGCGTGGTCAGCACGAGGTGCCCGGTGAGCGCGGACTCGATCGCGATCTGCGCTGTCTCCGAGTCGCGGATCTCGCCGACCATGATCACGTCCGGGTCCGCGCGCACCATCGAGCGCAGCCCGGAGGCGAACGTGAGGCCGGTCTTTGTGTTGACCTGCACCTGCTTGACACCGTTGAGCTCGTACTCCACCGGATCCTCCACGGTGATCAGGGTCCGGTCGGGCGTGTTCACTGCGCTCAGCCCCGCGTACAGGGTGGTGGTCTTGCCCGAGCCCGTGGGGCCGGTGACGAGGATGGCGCCGTGGCTGGCGTTGATCGCGCGCTCGAGGCGCTCCCGCTCGGGCTCCTCCATGCCGAGGCGCTCGAGGTCCATCACCACCTGGCTCTTGTCGAGGATCCGCATCACAACCGACTCGCCGCGCACCACCGGCAGCGTCGCCACGCGTAGGTCGACGTAGCTGCCGTCCACTGAGAGCCCGATGCGCCCGTCCTGGGGCATGCGCTTCTCGGCGATGTCGAGCTCGGCCATGATCTTGATGCGCGACACGAGGCCCCCGATCAGCTTGCGCGGCACGGTGGACGCATCGAACACGACTCCGTCCACGCGGAAGCGGACGCGCATGTCGGAGGCGCCCGGCTCGAAGTGGATGTCGGACGCCCCGCGCCGGACGGCGTCGGCGATGACGGAGTGGACAAGCTTGACCACGGGCGCGTCGTCGGCCGACTCGAGCAGCTCGATCACCTCGGCCTCGTCGTAGGCCGGGTCCTCGTCCACGAGCTCCTGCACGGAGTCCTCGAGCGTCGAGAGGTTCGAGATCAGCGCGTCGATGTCCTCCGGCGAGGCCACGGCGCGCTGGACCTCGTAGCCGGTGGCCATCGTTATGTCGTCGAGCGCCATCAGGTTGGCGGGATCCGCCGTGACAACGAGCAGGGTGCGCTCCGCCAGGAAGGCCACCGGCACGGTCTTGTAGCGCCGCGCCTTGCCCTTGTCGATCAGGGCCGTCGCGCCCTTGTCGACCTCGAACACGTTGAGGTCCACGTAGTCGAGCCCGTTGCGCTCGGCGAGCGCCTGGGCGAGCTGGCTCGAGTCCACGATCCCCGCTTCGATCAACGCCCTGCCGAGCGGCACGCCCCGGGCACGGCCCTCGTCGACCACCGACTCCACGAGTTCGCGCTCGGCGAAGCCGAGCTGGACGATCACGTCACCGATCCTGGGCTTGACTCCGGTTCGCTTCGAGGGGGGCTCGAGCCCTGGCACGGGGACGGGACCAGCCGAGGCAGCCTGGGCTTCCATACGATTCGTATCGGCAGATCGGTCCGCTAGGTGAAGCGCCGCTTCGGCCGCAGGGCCGCGTCGACGGCGCCGTCCCGGTCGGAGCGGACCTGCAGCGTGTCGACCATGTCGGTGACCTCGAAGACACGCTGCAGCGGTCCGGGCGGGCAGATCACCGCGAAGCCGAAGCCGCGGCGCATCACCCGGCGGTGCGCGTTGATCAGCAGGGCGAGACCCGTGGAGTCCATAAAGCCCACCTTCGTCAGGTCGACGACCACCGGCCCCTCGCTGCGCCCCACCGCGTCGTTCAGCACGCCGATCAGACGCGGCGAAGTGGCGATGTCGATCTCCCCCTCGACGGCCACGAAATCGATCCCATGGTCCGACGAGCGCTCCACGGCAAGCGCTTGCACGCCGTCACTCTACGGTACCTTCGTCGTAAATGGAGCTTGCCGAGTACCAAAGACGGTCACGCGCCACGGCCGTGTACCCGGAGGCGGGCTCGAACCTGACCTACCCCGCGCTCGGCCTCTGCGGGGAGGCCGGCGAGGTCGCAGAGAAGATCAAAAAGGCGATCCGCGACGACGGCGGCGAGCTCACGCCCGAGCGCCGCACGGCGCTCGCCGCCGAGCTCGGCGACGTGCTCTGGTACGTGGCGCAGCTGGCGAGCGAGGCCGGCCTCGAGCTCGACTCGCTCGCGCGGGAGAACCTCGAGAAGCTGCTCTCCCGCAGGGACCGCGGCGTCCTGCAGGGGAGCGGCGACTCCCGCTAGCCGTCCCGGCCGTTGCTGGAGAAGCGCTCGAAGCGGGGCGCCACGGCGGCCGGTACTCGGGCGCGGATCCGCACGCCGTCGGCGGTGTCCTCCCGCTCGAGCTCGCCGGCCAGCTCGTGCAGCTCCGAGAGGCTGCCGCCCTCGTTGTAGGGCACGAGCAGCTCCATCGGCTCGAGCGTGGCGAGGAAGCGCGCCTCGATCGCCTCGCGCAGGTCAGCGAGCCCCTCGCCGGTGGCGGCGGACACCTGGGCAGCTTGCGGGAAGCGAAAC
>DASQNF010000227.1:0-3406 GCA_035645115.1 Thermoleophilaceae bacterium
GCTCACCGACGCGCCCGGCCGGATGCTCGAGACCGTGGTCTCGCGCTGCCAGCCGGTGCGATTCGACCCGCTCCCGGTCACCCGCATCGCCGAGCGCCTCGAGGCGGACGGCGTGCCTTCCGAGCGCGCTGGCGCGTGCGCGCGACTCTCGCTCGGCAACGCGTCCCGCGCGCGCGAGCTGGCGTCGGCGGAGGGGGAGGAGCTCCGGGAGCAGGTCGAGCGCTTCGTGGCGGCCGCCTTGGTGGGCGGCGAGGGCGGTCCCGACCCATGGCGCCCGCTGCTCGAGCGCGCCCAGGCGCGGCGGCTGGCCGTGGAGGAGGAGGTGGCGGTCGAGGCGACGCGCCGACTCGAGCTCGAGCCCAAGGGCCGCGAGCGACGCGCCCTCGAGCGTGAGTTCGAGGAAGCCGCCAAACGGGATGGGCGCCGCGCCCTGCGCGAGTCGCTCGAGCTATCGCTGGTGCTGGCGGCGCTGACCTTCCGCGACCTTGTCTGCCTCGCCGAGGGCGCGCCGGAGGCGGTGCTCGCGTCCGACCGCACGCCTGCCCTCGCCGAGCGCGCCCGCAGCCGCGACCCTCGCCGCCTGCGCGCAGCCGCCGAGCGCTGCGAGGACGTGCGCCAGTCGCTCGAGCTGAACGTCATGGAGGACCTGGCGCTGTCCGCGCTCGGGTTGCGGCTGGCCGCGCTGACCGGCTCCTAGAGCGTCGGGTCGGCCACGAGGTAGTAGAAGAGCACGGCCATGAAGGCCGTGGCGAGACCCCACAGCACGGCCCAGCCGGCGCGCTCGTGCGGCTTCATCTGAGGACGGGCAAGCCCAAAGATCACGGCCAGCTCGAAGACCACGCAGGCGACGACGAAGAGCCCCACGGGCCAGAGCCCGGTGATCGCCATGAGGATGTAGAGCGGGACCTGGGTGCCGGCGAGCGCCCCGCCGGCGGACAGCACGAAGACAAAGATCTCGTTGTAGCTGTCGCGATAGATCGGCTGGCGCGGATCGAGCGCGGCGATGAAGCGGTTGGGGTGCTCGGGCATGGGCGCGCATGATTCCAGAGTTGGAGCCATCCCAGGGCCTGAGGCGGACTAGACTCGTCCGTCGGCGCCGACGTAGCTCAGTAGGCCAGAGCACCGCTCTCGTAAAGCGGGGGTCGTGGGTTCGAATCCCACCGTCGGCTTAAGGAGCCCCTGCTAACGGGGCCGATTGGGGCCGTAGCCGGGCTGCGCCGCCGCTCGGCGCACGGCGTCTACGACCAAGTCCTGCTGCGAGTCCGTCATGTGGCCGAACAGCGGTAGCGTCACGGCCCGGCGAGAGAAGGCATCCGTCACCGGCAGGTCTGGAGCGCCGTCCGCATAGATTGAGAAGGAATGCACGGGTGGATAGTGGAGGCTGGTCTGCACGCCTTCGCGCCCCAACGCCGAGCGGAAGCGGTCGCGATCGATCGACTCGTCGAGGAGCACGGGGAACAGGTGATGCGCACAGCGCGCCTCCCCTGCCGGTGGCAGTGCTGGGGTCACGCCTTCGGCGTCGGCCAGCAGCGCGCGGTAGCGCGCATCGATCTCGGCGCGGCGTGCGTTTTCCGAGTCGAGCCGGTGGAGCCGATGGCGGGCCAGGACCGCGCGCGGCTCGTCGATCCGGTAGTTGAACCCGAGCGCGACCACGTCATAGCTGGCGGCGTGCCCCTTGTGACGCTCCCAGGTGAGGGTCGTCATGCCGTGCGAACGCAGTAGCCGGGCACGCTCCGCCAGCTCGTCGTCGTCGGTGACGAGCGCGCCCCCCTCGCCGACGGCGAGGTTCTTGTTCGAGAAGAAGCTGAACGCGCCCGCGGCCCCGAAGGTCCCTAGATGGCGTCCCGCGGCGCGCGCTCCGATGGCGTGCGCGGCATCCTCGAGCAGGGCGACCCCGCGGGCGTCGGCGAGCTCCGCGAGCTCGGGCGTCTCGCCGGGATGCCCGCCGTAGGTCATCGTCATGATGGCCGCCGTTTTCGGGCCAAGCGCGGCTTCGGCGGCGGCGGCGGAGAGCCAGGGCCGGTCCAGCGCGGCGATGTCGGCGAACACCGGGCGGGCGCCGGTGTAGGCGATCGCATTCACCGTGGCTACGAACGTCAGCGACGGCACCACGACCTCGTGGCCAGGCCCGAGGCCGGCGGCGAGGCAGATCAGGTGCAGGGCGGCGGTGCCGTTCGCGGCGGCCAGGGCATGGCGCGCTCCCACGTAAGCGGCCAGCTCCGCTTCGAGCCGTTCGGTCTCGGGCCCCATGCTCAGCCAGCCCGACCGGTACACGTCCGACACCGCCTGAATGTCCTCCTCGAGAACCACCACGTCCGCCAGCGGGACCTTCCAGTCGGCCATGCGTCAATACTCTCCCGGATCGTGGGTATCGAGGGTCGTCTTGTACTGGTCACCGGCGCGGGTGGGTTCATCGGCGGTCAGCTGGCCGCCAGGCTCGTCTCGGCAGGGGCCCGCGTACGCGGATTAGTCCGCTACAACTCGCGCAACGAGCGCGGCACACTGGACTGGCTCGAGCCCGACGTGGCGGCGGAGATCGACGTGGTGCTCGGCGAGCTCCGCGACATCGAGTCGGTCACCAACGCCACCGCCGGGGTCGAGGTGGTCTTCCACCTCGGGGCGCAGATCGCGATCCCCTACTCGTACGTCAACCCGCGCGACTTCATGGAGGTCAACGCGCTCGGATCGCTCAATGTGGCCCAGGCCGCGCTCGCCGCGGGCGTCGAGCGGCTTGTACACGCGTCGACGAGCGAGGTCTACGGGACCGCGCAGAGCGTTCCGATCACCGAGGCCCACCCGCTGGAGCCCCAGTCCCCCTATGCGGCCAGCAAGGTGGCGGCGGACAAGCTGATGGACGCCTTCCACCGCTCGTACGAGCTCCCCGTGACCATCGTCAGGCCGTTCAACACCTACGGCCCGCACCAGTCGGCGCGGGCGGTGATACCCACGATCGTCTCGCAGGCACTGGCCGGCGACGTGGTGCGCCTCGGCTCGCTCCATCCCCGCCGCGACCTCACCTACGTGACGGACACCGCCGACGGCTTCACGGCCGCCGCAGTGGCCCCGGAGGCCGTGGGCCGAACCATGCAGCTCGGAACGGGTGCGGAGGTCTCCGTCGCGCAGCTCGTCGAAGAAGTGGGTGAGCTGCTGGGTCGTGAGCTGACGGTCCAGCAGAGCGCTGAGCGCGTGCGTCCCGAGGCGAGCGAGGTCGACCTCCTCGTATCCGACCCCTCCCTGGCGCGCGAGCTGACCGGCTGGTCGCCGAAGGTGGGCCTACGGGAGGGGCTCTCATCGACGATCGAGTGGATCGAGCGGCACGCGGACCGCTACCGGGTCGACCACTACGTCATATGAGGGCGGTCATCCTGGCGGGCGGCCTGGGCACCCGCCTGCGCCCTTACACAAC
>DASQNF010000228.1:0-21582 GCA_035645115.1 Thermoleophilaceae bacterium
CGTGGGCGACGCCGAGCGCTGGTACGAGCAGGAGGACCTGGCCGGCTGGACCGCGATCACCGTGCCGCACAACTGGAACGCCGGGGACACCACGCTCAACAAGTCCTCCGTGGGCTGGTATCGCAAGGAGTTCACCCTCCCTCGGGCGCCGCGCAAGGAGCGCAGGCTGCGCTTTTGGAGGGTGCGCTTCGAGGGCTCGAACTACCGCACCAAGGTGTTCCTGAACGGGCGCGCGATCGGCGGGCAGACGGGGCTGTTCCCGTTCGAGGCCCCGCTCGAGGGGCTGCGCAGGGGCCGCAATACGCTGGTGGTCAAGGTCTCCTCGCTGCGCAGCAACACCGACCTCACGCACTGGCGCCCCGCCGCCTTCAACGGCTACGGCACCGGCGGCTGGTGGAACTTCGGCGGTCTCCTGCGCGAGGTCTACGTGCGCGAGATCGACACGGTCGACATCGCCGACGTCCACGTGCTCCCGCGCCTGCGCAAGCTCGGCGGCCCCGCCAAGGTCGAGGTGCGCACGCTGCTGCGAAACCCCACCGGCAAGGACCGCGACGTCTCGCTCGTGCTCGACACCGAGGAGGGGGTCAAGCGACTCGATCCCCAGACCGTGCCGGCGCGCGGCAGCCGCAAGCTCAGCGCGCGCTTCACGATCGAGCGGCCGCGGCTCTGGCAGCCGGGCCGCCCCTCGCTCTATGACCTGAGCATCGGCGCCGACCTGGGCCGCGAGCGCAAGTCCACCTACAGGGTCAGCTTCGGCGTCAAGAAGCTCGTGGTGGGGCGCGGCGGGATCCTGAAGCTGAACGGGCGCCGGCTCAACCTGCGCGGCGCCAGCATCCACGAGGACGACCTCGAAGAGGGCGGGGCGCTCAGCCAGGGCACGCGCAACCTGCTCGTGAGCCGCCTGAAGGACCTGGGCGCGACCGTCACGCGCTCGCACTATCCGCTCCACCCGGCGCTCATCGAGGCGTTCGACCGTGCCGGGATCATGTACTGGGTCCAGGCGCCGGTCTACCAGATCCCCAACAGCCTGTTCGCGCGGATCCACCCGGCCGCGCTGCGGGCCGCGCTGCTCACGGTGCGCAACAACCTCAACCACGCGTCGATCTTCACGTGGTCGCTGGCCAACGAGCCCGCCGAGAGCGAGCGTGAGCTGGGCCTGATCGGGCCGGGCCTCGAGCGCTACATCGCCGATGCCGCCAGGGCGGTCCGCGAGCTCGACGACACGCGCCTCGTGGGGCTCGACCGCCACTCGCGCGTGGGCGAGCCGGTCACGAGCCCCGCGTACGAGCACCTCGACGTGCTCGGGGTGAACGAGTACTTCGGCTGGTACAACGCCGTGCGCGCCGACATCGTGCGCGGGCCCTCGACGCTCGAGGACCTGGGCCCATTCCTCGACGGGGTGCACGCGGCCAACCCGAACCTCCCGCTCGTGGTCACCGAGTTCGGCGCGGAGGGCTCGCGCCCGGGGCCCGTCGAGCAGCGCGGCAGCTACGAGTTCCAGCGCAAGTGGGTGCTCGACCACCTGGCGGTGCACGCCTCGAAGCCCTACGTGGCCGGCTCGATCCACTGGGCGCTGCGCGACTTCCGCGTACACCCCCAGTGGCAGGGCGGCGCGCCCGCCGACTGGGCCACGCCGCCGTGGCACAACAAGAGCCCGATCGAGGAGCACAACGGGCGCAAGCCGCTCTACTTCGCCCTGCGCGCGCTGTTCCGGCGCACGAAGCCGCTTCGCTGACCGCTACGCTGCGCCGCCGTGAAGCGCCCGCTCCTCATGCCGGCCGTGCTGGCGCTCGGCCTCGCGGCGTGTGGCTCCGATGACGCCGCCCCGCTGGCCGACGACGCGCCCGCCCGCGAGGTCGTGCTCGCCTGCCTGAACGAAGAGATGGGCCTCGACGCCCGCCTTGACGGCGAGAACGAGATCGCCGTCGGGCCCGGCGAGTCGCGGCCGCGGATCCGCTTCTACCTGACCGCCGCCGAGGCCGAGGCGGCCCAATTCCGGGGCGACGGCGAGGGCGCCGAGCAGATCGGCCAGGCGCTGCTGTTCGTGGACCCCGAGGTGAGCGACGAGTCGGAGGAGCTGCTCGAGGACGTGGAGGCCTGCCTGCAGGACCTGTAGGACCGGGGCGCCGGCCTGCTGAGCGGGCGGCGTAAACCGTTTGCGCCCCGGGGCGCTCCGCCGGCCCGCTCAGCGGGCGGCGTAGACCTCGACCCGGTTGCGGCCCGGGCGCAGCGCCGACTCGGGCACCATCACCGACACGAGCTCGCCCTCGTCGCCGCTCGCGAGCGTGAACGTGCTGCCCACGGCGGCGATCGTGCCGTTCACGGCCACGGCGATCTCCCGCTGCGCGCCGCCCGTCCCCTCGCGCACGCGTCCCACGACATGCGCCGGGATGAAGCCGGAGCCCGGATCCACGTCCTCGTAGTCCGCTGCGCCCGCTAGCTCCACGTCGACCCGCTCGCCCGCGGCCGCGGCGGGCTTGCCGATCAGCTCCTGGTTCGGCCCGATCCGGTAGATGCGCTCCGGCCCGTCGGCCCCGGAGCCGAGCAGGCGCTGGTTGCGCGCCACCACATCGTCGCGCTCGCGCTCGAACACCGCGGCCGGGATGCGCAGCTCCTCGAAGGTGTAGCGGATCAGCATGCGCAGCTCGTCGCGGCCCTGGACGTCCGGGCTGAACGCCGAGCTCCCGTCCATCTCCACCTTGGGGTTCAGGTCGAGCAGGTCGAAGATCGTGGGCAGGATGTCGATCGTCTCGACCCAGGACTCGTCCACCTCTCCCCTCCGCTGGCCGGGGGCCTTTACGAACAGCGGGATCGGCGCGATCTCCGCGGCGCTGTCGCGCCTGAGCCGCCGGCGCTCGCGTCGCTTGGGGAACGCAACCCCGTGGTCGGCGGCCACCACGATCAGCGACTCGTCCCAGAGCCCGGTGCGCTTGAGCCTCCTCCACAGCCCGCGCAGCTGCAGGTCCGTGAAGCCGACCTGCAGCACATGACGCTGGAGCAGCACGTCGAGCTGCCCCTGGTCCCGGTAGGACTGGTTCGAGAGGCCGGGGATCAGGTCGTTGGGCGCGCGCCGGTACTGGGCCCCGGAGGGCAGGTACTGCCAGGGCACGTGGGGCAGCAGCGCGTGCTTGAAGCTGAGCTGCGGCTTTCGCCCCGGCTCGATCTGGTCCACCCAGTCGGCGAAGCGCGCCGGCCTGCCTCTGTTCAGGTTTGCGCGGGTGGTGCGAGCCGTCCGGGTCTTGCCGGGCCGGGGATCGGCCTCCTCGCCGTCGCCGCCGCCGAAGTTTCCCCAGTTCTCGGACACGCTCGCGAGCTCGCTCTCGATGTCGGGCGGCGAGACCACGTGCAGCCACACGAGCCCGAGATCCTCGGCCATCGAGGAGACCCGGCTCGGGTAGGACTCGTCGAGGCGCTGGTCCCGGCAGAGCTCGCGCGAGCACACGCTGGTGGCCTCTTCGGACACGTTCAGCCGGTGCGTCTTAGCGAACAGCGAGAAGATGCTGTTGGGGTGGTCGCCCGAGATCGGTTGCTTGTCCTCCTCGGGCAGGTTGCCGTCCATGATCGCCGGCTGGGCGCGCTCGGTGGAGTCGAAGACCGTGTAGGCGTTGCGAAACCAGGTGGCGTCACGCGCGAGCTCGCCGAAGCCGGGGAAGCGCCGCGTGTCGAGCTGCCCGTCCGCGTCCATGAGCGACGTCGTGGGCAACTCGTCGAGCAGGACCATCACGATCGGCGCCGTGGCCACGCCGCCGATCGTGCGCGCCTTCGCCTCGGAGGGGAACGCGAGCTCCGAGATCTGCCCGTTCAGCAGGAACAGCAGCAGGAACACGAGCGGCGCCGGCGAGAGCACGCTGAGGAAGGAGCGCACCGGCTCCGCGCGCGCCCAGAGCAGCGCCAGGCCCCCGCCGAGCGCCAGCGAGAGCACGATCAGGACGAGGTCGGAGGCGTCGATCGCCTTTTTCAGCGCCTGCGCCGCGACCAGCGCCACGAGCGCCCCGATCAGCACGGTATGGGCCCCGCGCCGGGCCGGCCTGCCGGCCAGGCCGATCAGCAGCTCCACGGCCAGCAGCAACGCCGGCGGCAGCACCACGAGCAGCACAGAGAACGAGACGATGTCGAAGCCCGACGAGCCGCGCGCCGCGAAGAACTCGGGGTTGTCCTTGAGCAGGTCGAAGAGCGGCTGCGCCACCGCGAAGGTCCAGAGGACGGCGAGGTTGAGGTAGGCCCAGCCGGCCTCTGCGGCGCCGCTCCGCTCGGCGCCGCCCCGCTCGGCGCCGCCCCCCTCGGCGCCGCCGCCGCCCCGCTCGGCGCCCTCGCCCGGCTCGCCCTCGCTCATCCCCGCTTCGGCCGAGCGTAGTACAGGACGCGCGTGCCCGACCCCAGGCGCTCCGAGCGCTCCACCTCGAAGGCCTCGCCCAGGCAGCGCTCGAAGAAGCCGAGCTCGTAGTCGGGGTGCAGGCCGTCGCGCTTGGGCGCGAGCAGCTTCTTCACCATCGGGTCCTCGCGCGTGGGGAACTCGATCACGAGCGCCGCCCCGAGTGAGGCGAGCCAGTCGATCAGCTCCCTCACCGGCACGTTGGCGCTGATCGCCATGTGGTGGACGAGCGCAAGCGCCAGGACGAGCTCCGGCGCACCGCGCTCGGGCATCGACTTGCGCTCGCGCCCGCGCCAGCCGAGCCCGGGCGAAGGGTCGGCGAGGTTCATGGCGAGCGTGAGGATCCGCTCGTCGCCCTCGGCTCTCAGGTCGCGATAGAGCAGCTCCACGGGGCCCTGGTCGGCGTCCACCGCCACCACGGCGCGCGCGCCCTCGGCGGCGATCCGCGAGTAGCGGCCGTTGTTGGCGCCGATGTCCCACACGAGCTTCCAGTCGCGGCTCCTCGCGACCTCGCGGACGAAGTCGTCCTTACGGCGGGCGTCGTCGTCCGTGTAGGTGTTGCGCTCGCCGTAGGCGGTCCAGACGCCCCTCGGCGGGTCCCAGCCGAGGCGCTCCACGAGCTTGCGCATCTTGCGCACGTTCGCCACCAGCAGCTCCTTTTTGAAGACCCGCTTCACCTCTGCCTTGACCTGCCCCGGGCGGTCGGCGTAGCGCTCCTCGAGCCTCGCGTGCAGGAAGACGTTCGTGAACACTCCCCTGCGGAAGCCGTCGCGGAAGGACATCAGCGCGCGCATCTGCCCGGGCGTGATGCCGTCGATCGACCCGCGCAGCCAGGGCTGGAACGGGACTCCCTTCGCCGCCTGCAGGAGCAGCGGATAGAGGTAGAGCATGCAGAACTGGCGGTAGCCGACCCAGGGCTCGCCCTGGCGCAGGCGCTCGAACGAGCCGATGTCCACGAACCGCGCTTGGGCGCCCTTGAACTGGACGTTGTAGGGCGTGGAGTCCTTGAGCACCATGTCGTGCTCGAGCGCCGCCAGCAGCAGGTCGAGCTGAACGAGCGCGGCGTCCTTCAGCATCGAGAACGTCCACTCGTAGGGATACGAGACGAACGGGATGCGCTCGTGCCTCAGCACGGCCGCGGGCTCGTGCACGAGCAGGCCGTCCAGGGCCGGCACGTCGTGGGCGCGCTCGGTGGCTACCACGCGGGGGTCGTCGAGCAGGCCGGTGGCGGCGAGCGCCTCGTAGTCGCTCAGGCCGTCCGCCGAGAGCGCGCGGTAGACGTCGTGGCCGGTGTAGAAGATGCGGCTCTCGGGGTCGCGGAACGAGCCCGGTTCGAGCCTGGATGTGTCAGCCACGGGCCCCATCGGCGGCGGGGAAGGCTAGCGGGACGAAGATCGCCGCGGAGGGAGCGCGGCCGGCGTGCGCCGGCTCGGGCTGCACGCCGGCCGGCCCGGAGCCGGGCCGGGGGCAGGTCAGGCCGGGTCCGTGCCTCGCGCGGCCTCGGGGCTGCCGGCCTCGGGCTCGTCCTTGCGGATGCGCAGGAACCTGAGGATGCGATTCCAGTAGAGCTTGGCGGTCACGGCCACGGCGGCGAGTCCGCCCGCGATGATCTGCAGGATCATGCTCCCGCTGCCGGGATCCAGGTAGGCGAGGACGGTGGACATCGTGGTTCGGTGCTCCAGTACGGCCGGGGTCGTGAAAGGGCTCCACCCGCGAGCCGCGGGGGGAGCCGTCCGCGCGCACGCGGCCGAGCCCCGCGCTTGCGGTTGCGGCAAGGCCGCAGGCTAGCAGAGGCCTTGCGGCTCGCGAGCGCCGCTTGCAGGCACTCCACCACGCGCATCGCACCGCGCCCGCCATCCGAGCCGGGGATGTGAATTGCCTGCAAACGCCGTCTAAACGCCCGGACGACCGACCGCTGCCGCCCGCTCGCCCTCTACGCTACGGGCGGCGCATGAAGCTGATCATCCAGATCCCCTGCTACGACGAGGAGCGGACGCTTCCCGAGACGCTCGCGGACCTCCCGCGTCAGGTCCCCGGCGTTGACGAGGTCGAATGGCTCGTGATCGACGACGGCTCCTCCGACCGCACGGTCGAGGTGGCGCGCGTGCACGGGGTCGACCACATCGTGCGGCTCACCAACAACAAGGGGCTTGCCGCCGCGTTCCAGGCCGGCCTCGACGCCTGCCTCAAGCTCGGCGCGGACGTGATCGTCAACACCGATGCCGACAACCAGTACTACGGGGGCGACATCCCGAAGCTGCTCGCGCCGATCCTGGCCGGCGACGCCGACATGGTGATCGGCGACCGCAAGACCGACCAGATCGATCACTTCTCCCCGCTGAAGAAGCGCCTGCAGCGGCTCGGCAGCGCGGTGGTGCGGCGCGCGTCGGGCACGAGCGTGCCGGACACGACCTCGGGCTTCCGCGCCTACAACCGCGAGGCGGCGCTGCAGATCTCGGTGGTCTCGAAGTTCACTTACACGCTCGAGACGATCATCCAGGCCGGCAAGCAGACGGTGGCGGTTGACCACGTCCCGATCCGGACGAACGAGCAGACGCGCGAGTCGCGCCTGTTCCCGTCCATGAGCGCGTACGTGCGCCGCAACAGCGTCGCGATCTTCCGCATCTACTCGCTCTACGAGCCGCTGCGCGTGTTCCTCGCCGCGGCGATCCTGGTCGGGTTGGTGGGCGCGGCGATCTGGGCGCGCTTCCTGTGGTTCTTCTTCTCCGGGGAGGGCGAGGGGAACATCCAGTCGCTGATCCTCGGCTCGACCCTGTTCATCGTCGCGGTCCAGCTCGCCGCCCTCGGCGTGCTCGGCGACATCCTCGCCGGCAGCCGCGTGATCCAGCAGCGCATCCTCGAACGGGTGCGGCGCGTGGAGCTGCATTTGGGCGTCGAGCCGTCGCACTACGAGCCCGGCGCCGTCGAGACGGGGCAGCCCGCAACCACCGGGGCGCGCTCGGGCCGCGCGACCGGCAAGACCGAGGAGCGAGAGGCGCTGAAGCTGTGAGCGAGACCGGTCCGCTGGGCAGCCGCCCGAGCCGGCTGTCCGGGGCCGCGCCGGCCGTCCTCGAGGTCCCCACCGGCAACACCTACGACAAGTACGGCTCCTCGAACCCGGTCGTGAAGCGGCTGATGCGCGGCTTCCACTCGGCGCTCGACGAGCTCTGGGCGAGGGCGGCGCCCGAGTCGGTGCTGGACGTGGGCTGCGGCGAGGGCGTGCTGACGGCGGACTGGGCCGAGCGGCTAGGCGAGCGGCGAGTGGTCGGCATCGACCTCGACGATCCCAAGCTGCGGGGCGAGTGGGAGCGGCGCGCGCGCCCGAACCTCGACTTCCGCGCCGAGGAGGCCACCCGGCTCGGGTTCGCCGACGACGAGTTCGACCTCGCCTGCGCGATCGAGGTGCTGGAGCACGTCCCCGCGCCCGAGGCCACCGTGGCGGAGATGGCGCGCGTGGCGCGCCGCTGGCTGCTCGTGTCGGTGCCGCGCGAGCCGCTCTGGCGCGCGCTCAACATGGCGCGCGGGGCGTACCTGCGCGAGCTCGGCAACACACCCGGCCACGTGAACCACTGGTCCAAACGGTCGTTCGTGTCGATGCTCTCGCGCCACGGGACGGTCGAGGAGGCCCGCTCGCCCTTCCCGTGGACGATGCTGCTCGTGCGTGTCGGATAGCTCGCCGTCGTACCGGCGCGGCGCTGCGGTGCTGTCGGTCGGGATCGGCCTCACAGGGCTGGTCACCTTCGGCTACTTCGCGCTCGCGAGCCACTCGCTGAGCCCGGACGAATACGGGCGCATCTCGCTGCTCTGGTCGGCCATCTTCATAACTGTGTCGGTGCTCTACCGCCCGGTGGAGCAGCTGCTCGCGCGGACGATCGCCGACCGCGACGAGCGCGGGCTCGGGGGCGCCGATCACCTGCGCGTGGCGGCCACGATCCAGCTCGCGCTCGGGGTGCTGTTCGCCCTGGCGGCGCTGATCCTGCGCGCCCCGCTCGAGGACGACCTGTTCGACGGCTCGGCGACCCTGTACTGGATCCTGCTGGTGGCCGTGCTCGCCTATGCGGCGAGCTACTTCGCCCGCGGCTTCCTCGCCGGACACCATCGCTTCGGGCTCTACGGGGGACTCGTGCTGATGGAGGCGAGCTCGCGCTGCCTGTTCGCGCTCGCGGTGGCGGTGGGGATCGCGGAGGGACAGTCGGCGGTGGCGCTCGGGATGGCGGCGGCGCCGATCGTGTCGCTGGCGCTGGTGCCGTGGGCGCTCGGCCGGCGGCTGCGGGCCGCGCCCCCGCCGGCAGACGACGGCGCCGATCCCCCGCCCGCGGAGGGCGTGGAGTTCACGCTCGCCCACGGGAGCGGCTTCGCATCGGCGGTGCTCGTGATCATGCTCTGCGAGCAGACCTTCCTGAACGCGGGCCCGCTGCTCGTGAGGGCCACCGAGGGCGAGCAGGGGGCCGCGCTCGCCGGCTTCACCTTCAACGTGCTGCTGATCGCGCGCGCGCCGCTGCAGCTCTTCCAGGCCGTGCAGGCCTCGATCCTCCCTCACCTCACGCGCCTGCGCGCGGGCGGTGAGACCGACCCCTTCCGCCGCAGCGTCAACCTCACGCTCGCCGCGATCGCCGGCTTCGCCGCCTGCGTGGCGCTCGTGCTGCTGGCTGTCGGACCGCTCGCGATGGAGCTGCTGTTCGGCGACGAGTTCGAATACGAGCGCGGCGGGCTCGTGATGGTTGCGATCGGCATGGGGCTCTACCTGGCGGCGGCCACGCTCAACCAGGCGCTGCTGGCTCACGGGCGCGCCCCGCAGGCGGCGGCCTCCTGGGCGCTGGCCGCCGCGGCGTTCGTGCTGTTCCTGCTGCTGGCGAAGCTCGACGACCGCGTGCTGCAGGTGGAGCTCGCGTTCCTCGGCGCGGCGGCCTGCCTGTGCGCCGCGCTGTACACGCTGTACCGGCGCGCCTGATGCCCCCTATCCTGCGCGCATGGCCGGCGCGGCACAGGAGGGCGACCCCGCTCCGGACTTCGAGCTCCACGGCACCGCCGGGCGCTTTCGCCTCTCCGACCATCGCGGCGAGCGCGTCGTGCTGCTGTTCTACCCCGGCGACAACACGACCGTCTGCACGCGCCAGTTCTGCTCTTATCGCGACAACGCCGAGACGTTCGCAGAGCTCCAGGCCACCGTGGTCGGCATCTCCTCCAACAGCGTCGACACGCACGAGGGCTTCGCGGCCAAGCACGGCCTGAACGTCCCGCTGCTCGCGGACCGGGGCGCGCGCGTCGCGAAGCTCTACGGCGCGCACAGGCCGGTGGTGGGCACGAGGCGGGCTGTCGTGGTCGTCGACGAAGGCGGGGTGGTCCGCCACCGGCGCGACCACCTGCTCGGTCTCGACTTCGCGACGGTCGAGGACCTGCGGGATGCGCTCGACTCGCTGCCATCGGCCCCGCGTGCGTGACTGAGACCGTCACGATCCCGGCCCGCTTCAACGGCCCGCCCGGGTCGGCCAACGGCGGCTACACCTGCGGGCTCGTGGCCGGGCTCCTCGGCGCCGAGACCGCGGAGGTGTCCCTTCGCCGGCCGCCGCCGCTCGAGCAGCCACTGGCTGTGGAGCGCGCGGGCGAGCGAGTGGAGCTGCGCAGCGCCGGTGATCTGATCGCCGAGGGCGCTCCGGCAGAGCTGCTGCTCGAGGTGCAGGACCCGCTCCCCCACGGCGAGGTGGCGGCCGCCGTGGAGGCGGGGCGCGAGCGCTGGACCGCGAAGCACCCGTTCCCCACCTGCGTGGTCTGCGGCCCGCAGCGCGCCGCCGGCGACGGCATGCGCATCTTCCCCGTGGAGCTGCCCGGCCGCGACGGGCTGTTCGGCGCCACCTGGACGCCCGACGAGCGGCTCTCCGACGGCGCCGGGGAGGTGCTGCCCGAATGCGTATGGGGCGCGCTCGACTGCCCCACGAGCGCCCCGGTGTCGAACTACGGCGCGGGGCCGCCGATGGTGCTCGCCCGCCTGACCGCGCGGCTCGGCTGCGCGGTGCGAGTCGCGGAGCCGCACACGCTGCTCTCGTGGAAGCTCGGCGTGGACGGGCGCAAGCGCGAGGCCGGCTGCGCGCTCTACGACCCTGACGGCCGCATGCTCTGCGCCTCGCGCGCACTCTGGATCGAGCTGCGCGGATAGGCCGGTACGCTGCGCGGGTGGCCACGCACCTGCGCACCTGCCCGTTCTGCGAAGCCACCTGCGGGCTCGAGGTCGAGACCGAGGGACGGCAGGTGGTGGCGGTGCGCGGCGACGCCGACGACGTGTTCAGCCGCGGGTTCATCTGCCCCAAGGCGTTCGGCCTCAAGCAGCTCCACGAGGATCCCGACAGGCTGACTACGCCGCTCGTCCGCCGTGACGGCGAGCTGGTCGAGGCGACCTGGGACGAGGCCTTCGCGGAGATCGAGCTCCGGCTCCCCCCAATCCTCGAGCGGCACGGGCGCGACTCGGTGGCCGTCTACCTCGGCAACCCGAACGTGCACAACCTCTCGGCGATCGTCTACGGGCCGGTGCTGCTGCGCGCGCTCGGCTCGCAGAACATCTACTCGGCCTCGACCGTGGACCAGATGCCGAAGCAGGTCTCGGCCGGGCACATGTTCGGCACCATGCTCTCCGTCCCGATCCCCGACCTCGATCGCTGCGAGTACCTGCTGATGCTGGGCGCGAACCCGCTCGTCTCGAACGGGAGCCTGCTCACCGCGCCCAACATGCGCGGGCGCCTGCGCGCGATCCGCGAACGCGGTGGGAAGGTCGTGGTGATCGACCCGCGCCGCACCCGCACGGCCGAGGAGTCGAGCGAGCACCATTTCATCCGGCCGGGGACCGACGCGCTGCTGATGGCGGCGCTCGCCTGCACGATCGTCGAGGAGGGCCTCGAGGCCATCGGCGCGCTCGAGCCGCACCTGGCCGGTCTCGATCGGGTGCGCGAGCTCGTGCGCGGGTTCACCCCCGAGGCGGTGGCGGGCGCGTGCGGGATCGACGCCGTCGAGATCCGCCGGATCGCGCGAGAGCTGGCGGCGGCGGAGCGCGCCGCGGTGTACGGACGCATCGGCACCTGCACGCAGGAGTTCGGCACGCTCGCCTCGTGGCTCGTGGACGTGCTCAACGTGCTCACCGGCAACCTCGACCGCGAGGGCGGGGCGATGTTCCCGCGCGCGGCCGCGGGCCAGCGCAACTCCACGGGCCCGGGGGGCCAGGGCCGCGGGGTGCGCTTCGGGCGCTGGCAGAGCCGCGTGCGCGGCCTGCCGGAGCGCTATGGGGAGCTCCCGGCGGTCGCGCTCGCCGAGGAGATCGACACGCCCGGCGAGGGTCAGGTGCGCGCACTCGTGACCGTGGCCGGCAACCCGCTCGTGTCGACGCCGAACAGCGGTCGGCTCGAGCGCGCGGTCGAGGGGCTCGACTTCATGCTCTCGCTCGACATCTACGTGAACGAGACGACCCGCCACGCGGACGTGATCCTGCCCGCGCCCGAGCCGCTCGAGAAGTCGCACTACGACATCGCCTTCTACCAGCTCGCCGCCCGCAACGTTGCCAACTACTCGGCGCCGGTGCTAGAGCGCGACGGGCCGGCCGAGTGGGAGGCGCTCCTGCGGCTGGCCGGGGTCGTCTCGGGCCAGGGGCCGGACGCGGACATCGAGGCGATCGACTCGATGGTGATCCAGACGCTCGTCCAGCGCGAGCTCTCGAACCCGGCGTCGCGCGTGGCCGGGCGCGACGCCGCCGAGCTGCTGGCGGCGCTCGAGCCGCGGCGCGGCCCAGAGCGCGCGCTCGACCTCATGCTGCGCGCGGGCCCCTACGGCGACGCGTTCGGGGCCGATCCGAGCGGACTCTCGCTCGAGCTGCTGGAGCGCAACCCGCACGGCGTCGACCTCGGGCCGATGTCGCCGCGGCTGCCGGACGTGCTGCGCACGGCGTCGGGCAAGGTCGAGCTGGCGCCCGAGCCGATCGTGGCCGACGTGGAGCGCCTGCGGGCTGCGCTCGCGCGCGAGCGCAACGGCGGAATGGTGCTGATCGGCCGCCGCCAGCTGCGCTCGAACAACTCGTGGATGCACAACCTGCCCGCCCTCGTGAAGGGCAAGGACCGCTGCACGCTGCACATCCACCCCGAGGACGCCGCGCGACTCGGCCTCTCCGACGGCGGCCGCGTGCTGGTGCGCTCGGCGGCCGGCCGACTCGAGGCGCCGGTGGAGCTCACCGACGCGATCATGCCCGGCGTGGTCTCGATCCCGCACGGCTGGGGCCACGACGCCCCCGGGGTGCGCATGGGCGTGGCCTCGGCGCACGCGGGGGTGAACAGCAACGTGCTCGCGGACGAATCGCTGGTGGAGCCGCTGTCCGGCAACGCGGTGCTCAACGGCATCCCGGTGGAGCTCGCGCCGGCAGGCTCGCCGGCCGCGCCCGATGCGGACGCGCCGGAGGCGCCCGGGTCCGAGGCGGCCACGCCCGCGCCTCCCGCGCCCAATGGGGACCCATCCGTGAGCCTGGCGGGCGGCCCGTGAGCGTCCGCATGCGAGACGTGGTCCGGGGCGCGCTCGGGGAGCTCCGCCACGAGCCGATCGAGCTGCGCGTCCGAGCGACGCTCGGCGAGCACACCCTGCTCGACTCGAGGGGGGCGCTGCTCGTCTGGGAGCCACGCCGGATCGTGCCCTCCTACGCGGTCCCGGCCGAGGACGTGTTGGCCGAGCTTGCGAGACACAGCGCCGAATCCTCCGGCTCGCTCCCCGACGGCCTCCTCCACCCGGGCATCCCGTTCGCCCGGCACTCCGCCGAGGGCGAGCCGGTCCTGCTGCGGGCGCCCGATGCCGCGCGCGAGGTGGGCGCGTTCCGCCTGTCCGACCCCGATCTCGACGGCTACGTGATCGTGGACTTCACGGGCCCGGACGCCTGGTACGAGGAGGACGAGCTGGTGGTGGCCCACCCGCGCGACCCCTTCCACCGGGTCGACGCGCGACGCAGCCGGCGCCACGTGCGCGTCGAGCTCGATGGCGAGCTGCTCGCCGAGAGCTCGCAACCCGTGCTCGTCACCGAGACCCATTTGCCGGCGCGCTTCTACCTGCCGCGCGAGGACGTGCGCGCCCAGCTCGAGCCGAGCGAGCACCGGACCTGGTGCGCCTACAAGGGCGAGGCCAGCTACTGGTCGCTGGTGGGGAGCCGCGAGAGCGGACGCGATCTGGTGTGGAGCTACGAGCAGCCGCTCCCGGAGGCCACCGCTCTCACCGGGCTCGTCGCATTCTTCGACGAGCGGGTGGACGTGGTGCTGGACGGGGAGCGCAGGGGGCGCCCCCACACCCAGTGGTCGCGGGCGGTCGTCGACGAGGCCGGCGCCTAGATCGGGGCTAGATCGCCTGCAGCATGTCGGCGCCGCAGTTGCGGCAGATGACGTTCGCGGTGTCGGACATGCGGGCGATCGTCGAGTGGGCGCCGCAGTTGGGACACTCCGAGCGCAGCTCGAAGCGGTGCAGACAGCGGATGCAGCGGTAGCGGCCGGCCAGGTTCGTCCCTCGCATCGACGGCTCGCCGCAGGACGGGCATTTGGGCCCCAGGTTGGTCTTCTCGTCGGTCACGGGCATCACGGTCCCCGAGCGGGAGCGCGAAAGCTAGCCGCTCGGGGGCCGGTCGGCCCTGCGCGTCGGCCTGGGGGGGCGACCTACCCTCCATTTCATTGATTCGTTGCACCACTGATCAGTTGACCAACGAATCTGCTCGTGAGGGGTACGCACCGGCGGTCTCCCCGGCCCCCGCCGGCCTTGCAGCCTCCCCCGCCCCCGCCCCTGGCCCCCCTTTGCGGCCTCCCCGGGCCCCCCGGCCCCCCGGCTCCTGCCAGCCCCGGCCGCCCTCGGCCGCCTTCACCTCGATCCCAAAAATCCGTTGCGCGACTGATCACTCGACCAACGAATCTGCCCTTGAGAGGTATGGGCCGGGCCCATAACTCTTTCGAGACATCGTGGGCATCGTCCGCCGTCATGGGCCGATGCTCAGGCCGCCTTGAGACGCTCGCCGTGCCCGCGCAGCCACGCCACCGCATCCATTGGCCGCTTGCCGGCCGGATGGACCTCGAGCAGCTCGAGCGCCCCGCTGGCCGCGCCGTACCGCAGGCTCTCGCCGCTCGCCGCGAGCGCACCTGGCGGTGGACCCTCGCCCGGAACGAGGCAGGCTCGTCGCACGCCGAGCCGCTCTCCCCACGGCAACTCCACGTGGGCGCCGATGTGCGGGCTGAGCGCGCGCACGCGGCGCTCGAGCTGGTCGGCCCGCAGGCTCGGATCGAGCAGGCGCTCCGGGGCCTCGATCTTCTCGGCGTAGGTGACCCCGTCCGCCGCCTGGTCGCGAAACGGCGGACGCAGGTCGAGCGCCTCCACGAGCAGCTCACCGCCGAGCGCGGCGAGCCGGGCCGCGAGCGAGCCGTAGTCGTCGTCGGACCGGATCGCCTCGGCGCGCTGGAGGCACACCGGCCCGGCGTCGAGCTCCGCGGTCGGGCGCATGATCGACACCCCGGTCTCCTCGTCGCCCGCCTCGATCGCGCGCTCGATCGGCGCGGCTCCGCGCCAGCGTGGCAGCAGTGAGGGATGCACGTTCAGCATCTCGTGCGCCGAGAGCAGCGGCTCCTCGAGGATGGCGCCAAAGGCGCAGATCAGCACCACCTCCGGCTCGGCCGCGGCGATCTGCTCGCGGGCCGCCGCAGCGTTCACGCTCTCGGGTTGGAGGAGCTCGCTCCCCAGCAGCCGGGCCGCCTCGGCCACGGGCGGTGGCGACAGCCTGCGCCCGCGTCCCTTAGGGCGGTCCGGGCGCGTGACCACGAGCACGGGTCGGTGCGGCGAGCTGGCCAGCCGCTCGAGCACGGTGGCCGCGAACTCGGACGTGCCCAGGTAGACGGTGCGCACCTACCCCACCACGATCACGTGCAGCACGCGCGGCCCGTGCACGCCCTCCACCCGATCGAGCTCGATGTCCGACGTGGCCGACGGACCGGAGACGAACGTGAGCGGCCGGCCGGCGAGCACGGCCGGCTCGAGGCGCGCGACGGCCTCGGGGACGATCCCGACCACCTGCTCGGCCGCGACCACGCACACGTGCAGATCCGGGACGAGCGTGAGGGCGCGCGGCCCCTGGGCGCGTCCGCCGTCGAGCACGAACGTGCCGGTCTCGGCGATCGCCACGGCGCAGCCCGTGAGCGCGCCGTCGAGCCCGTCGAGCTCGCGGGGGCCAAGGCCGTGGTCCTCCACTAGCTCGGGCCCGCGCGGGCGCCAGTCATCCGGCAGGTCGGGGGGGACGCCGAGCCGGGTGGCCCCCAGCGCGGCGCAGATGGCTGCCGCCGCCGCGCCGAGCTCGGCGGGCCGGGTCACACGGTGCACGCTCGCGCGGTACTCGGCCACGCGCTCGGCGAAGAGCGCCACGATCTCCGAGCGTGGCCGGCCGTCCTCTGTGCGGTAGCCGCGCGGGCTGTCCGTCGGTGGCCCGGCTCCCTCGAGCGCGGCCGCCACCCGGCCGAGCACCCTGGCCCGTGTATCGCCGGCCGCGGGCGCGGCGGCGGGCGAGCGCTGCGGCGAGCTTCCCGGGCCGGGCTCGCCGGACGCTCGCTGCTCGTGGAGAGCGGGCTGCCGTGCCGGGAGCGGTCGCTCAGTAGCCACGCGCGCGCCGCTCACGCCGCGCGCCTGGCGCCACCAGTCGCGGAAGCTCACGGGCGCGGGCGCCGGCAGGTCGCGTGAGGCGGTCCAGCCCGCCAGCGGCCCCGGCGCCCTGGTGATCCGGCCGTCCCGCACGAACGGCCGAGCGGCGGAGCGCGCCAGCCGTTGTGCGCGCTCGTATCCGTCCCGCGAGCGAAACGCGCGGTAGAGCGAGCGCATCGCCAGGCGCTCCGGGTCGAGCCGCCCGGCGCCGGCCCGCTCGCGTGCGCGCAGGTGGGTCAGGAGCCGGGGGATCTCGATCTTCACGGGGCACACGTCCTCGCACGCCCCACACAGCGATGACGCGTAGGGCAGCGATCCGGCCGCCTCCATCCCGGCGAGCTGCGGGGTCAGGATCGCGCCGATCGGGCCGGGATAGACCGAGCCGTAGGCGTGGCCGCCGACCCTCGTGTAGACCGGGCAGACGTTCAGGCACGCGCTGCAGCGGATGCAGCGCAGCGCCTGGCGGCCGATCTCGTCGGCAAGAGCGCGCGTGCGCCCGTTGTCGAGCAGGACGAGGTGGAACTCGCTCGGCCCGTCGGCGCCGCCGGCGCCCGTCCAGAACGAGGTGTAGGGGTTCATCCGCTCGCCGGTCGAGGAGCGCGGCAGCAGCTGCAGGAAGACCTCCAGGTCGCGCCACTGCGGGACCACCTTCTCCACCCCCATCACCGTCACGAGCACGTCCGGCAGGGTCGTGCACATGCGCCCGTTGCCCTCCGACTCGACAACGCAGACGGTGCCGGTCTGCGCCACCGCGAAGTTCGCGCCGCTCACTCCCATGCGCGCGTCGAGGAACTTCTCCCGCAGGTGGCGGCGCGCCGCCTCGGCGAGCTCGGCGGGCGAGTCGCTCAGGTCGGGGCGCCCGAGCTCACGACGGAACAGGTCGCGGATCTCGGCTCGGCCCAGGTGGATCGCCGGCACGAGGATGTGCGACTGGACGTCGTCGGCAAGCTGGATGATGAGCTCGGCCAGGTCGGTCTCCACCGCCGCGATGCCGGCGGCCGCCAGCGCCTCGTTCAGGCGGATCTCGTCCGTGGCGATCGACTTGACCTTCACGAGCTCGTCGACCCCGTGCGAGCGCGCCACGCACGTGACGATCTCGCAGGCCTCGGTGCCGTCGGCCGCCCAGTGCACCACGCCGCCGGCGGCGGTCACCATGCTTTCGAGCTCGATCAGCCGCGTGTCGAGCGTGAGCAGCGCGCCGTCCTTGAGCGCCGCCCCGGCAAGGCGCAGCTCCTCCCAGTCCGGAAGCTCCTCCACCACCCGCGCGCGCTTGTCGCGGATCGTGGTCGTGGCGCGGGCGAGGTTGGCGCGCAGCTGCGAGTCGGCCAGCGAACCGCGTGCGGCGTCGGGGAAGCTCAGGGCCACGGATCGTCCTCGGTGGACGCGAGTATCTCCGCCAGGTGGACAGGCCGCACGCCGGTGCGTCCCCGCGAGAGCCCACCGCCGATCTGCATCAGGCACGAGGAGTCCACCGCGCACACGACCTCCGCCCGGCTCGAGAGCACCGCGCGCAGCTTGTCGGAGAGCATGGCCGTCGAGACGTCCGCGTTCTTCACGGCGAATGTGCCACCGAAGCCGCAGCACTCGCTCGCGTCCGGGAGCTCCACGAGCTCGAGGCCGCGCACCGCGCGGAGCAGTCGCTGGGGACGCTCGCCGAGCCGCAGTGTGCGCAGCGAGTGGCAGGTCGGGTGGTAGGTCACGCGGTGCGGGTAGTACGCCCCCACGTCCTCGACTCCCAGCACGTCCACCAGCAGCTCGCAGAGCTCATGCACCGGCGGCGCCTCCGAACCGAGCTGCTCACGCAGCGTCCCGGCGCACGAGGCGGACGGACAGACCACCGCCTCGTAGCCCTCGAACACGCCCGCGAGCCTCCGGGCGAGCGCGCGCCCCTCCCGCGCATAGCCCGAGTTCAGGTGGATCTGGCCGCAGCAGGTCTGCTCCTCCGGGAACTCGACCTCGTGGCCGAGGCGCTCGAGCAGCCGCACCACCGCCCGGCCAACCGCCGGGAACAGCGTGTCTCCCAGGCAGGTGACGAACATCGCCAGGCGCACTCGGCGAGAGTTTCCCCGATACGGGAGGCGGGCAATCCGGGGAGATGAGCCTGACCGAGCGCTTCCGCGGGATCGTCGGCGCCGAGCACGTGATCACCCACGAGCAGCAGCTGGCCACCTACGAGTCGGACGGCCTCCTTCAGTACGCCGTGACGCCCGGGGTGGTGGTGCTGCCGGGCTCGGCGGGCGAGGTGGCCGCGGTGGTGCGGGCCTGCCACGAGGCCGGCACGCCGTGGGTGGCGCGCGGGGCCGGCTCGGGACTGTCGGGTGGCGCCCTGCCGGTAGCTGACGGCGTGCTGATCGCGCTCACGCGCATGCGCCGCATCCTTGCCGTGGAGCTCGACGACGGGCGGGTGCTCGTGGAGCCGGGTGTGACCAACATCGCGGTCTCGCAGGCGGTGGCGCCAGCCCATTTCTTCCCGCCCGACCCCTCGAGCCAGATCGTCTGCACGATCGGCGGCAACGTGGCCGAGAACTCCGGCGGCGCGCACTGCTTCAAGTACGGCTTCACCACCAACTACGTGACCGGTCTCGAGCTCGTCCTCCCGGACGGCAGCGAGGTCACGCTCGGCGGCCGCGAGCTCGACCGCCCCGGCCTCGACCTGGTCGGCGCCTTTGTCGGCTCGGAGGGCACGCTCGGGATCGCCACCCGGATCTGGCTGCGGGTCGTGCCGAAGCCGGAGTCGGTGCGCACGCTCGTGGCGTTCTTCGGCTCGACCGTCGAGGCCGGCGAGGTCGTCTCGGAGATCGTGGCCGGCGGGATCGTCCCCGGTGCGATCGAGATGATGGACAACCTCTCGATCAGGGCCGCGGAGGGCGCCACCGGCGCCGGCTACCCGCCCGACGCCGGCGCTGCGCTGGTGGTCGAGCTCGACGGCTCGGAGGCGGAGTGCGCCACGCGCTTCGACCAGGTGGTGGCGATCTGCGAGCGAGCCGGCGCCGACTCGGTGCGCGTGGCGCGCGACGAGGCCGAGCGCGAGCTGATCTGGCGCGCGCGCAAGGCCGCGTTCGCCGCAATGGGCCGGATCGCGCCGAACTACTACGTGCAGGACAGCGTGATCCCGCGCACCCGCCTTGCCGAGGTGCTCGGCCGGATCGAGGAGCTGGCGGCCGAGCACGAGCTGCGGGTGGCGAACGTGTTCCACGCCGGGGACGGCAACCTGCACCCGCTCGTCTGCTACGACGGCCGCGTTCCGGGTGAGCCCGAGCGCGCCGAGGAGCTGGCCGGCAAGATCGTCAAGGTGTGCGTGGACGCGGGCGGCTCGATCACCGGCGAGCACGGCGTGGGCGTGGACAAGAAGCGCTACATGCCCGCCATGTTCGACGAGCCGGACCTGGCGGCCTTCCAGCGCCTCCGCTGCGCTTTCGATCCCGAGCAGCGCGCCAACCCGGGCAAGGTGATGCCCACGCCGCGGCTCTGCGGAGAGGTGCCCGGCCCCTATAGGCGCCACCCGCTCGAGGAGGCCGGCGTGGCGGAGCGCTTCTGATGGCCGGGACGGCGGAGCGCTACTGATGCAGCTGGCCGAGCGCCCAACGACCCGCGAGGCGCTGGCGGCCGCGCTGGCTGCGGCGGGCGAGGCGGGCAGCCCGGTGCGCTTCGCCGGGGCGGGGACGAAGGCGGGCTGGGCGGCGCCCGTGGCGGCGCACGCTCTCGAGCTCTCCACGCTCGGGCTCGACCGGATCGTGGAGCACAACGCCGGCGACCTCACCGCCGTGCTCGAGGCCGGCGTGCCGCTGGCGCGCGCGCAGGAGACGTTCGCGCGGGCCGGCCAGATGCTCGCGCTCGACCCGCCCGCCGGCGACGCCACGATCGGCGGGATCGTGGCCAGCGGCGACTCGGGGCCGTTGCGCGCCCGCTACGGCGGCCCGCGCGACCTCGTGGTGGGCATGCGCGTGGCGCTGTCCGACGGCACGATCGCGAAGAGCGGCGGCAAGGTGATCAAGAACGTGGCCGGCTACGACCTCGCGAAGCTCTTCACCGGCGCGTTCGGGACGCTCGGGGCCATCCTCGAGGTGGCCGTGCGCCTGCACCCGCTGGCGCCGGAGACCGCCACGGCGGCCGGCTCGAGCTCGGATGCCGACCGGCTCGGGCGCGCCGCCATCGCGCTCGCCCGCTCCCCGCTCGAGCACCATGGGCTGGACCTGCGCTGGGCCCGCGGCGGAGGGACGCTGCTCGCCCGCTTCGCCGGTGTGACGCCCCGTGCTCAGGCCGAGGCGGCCGAGCGCCTGCTCCGCGCCGAGGGACTGGACACCGAGCTGATCGAGGCGGACGACGCGCTCTGGGAGGAGCAGCGCGAGGGCCAGCGTGGGCCGCTCGTGCTGAAGGTCTCCGCGCTGCCGAGCCGCTTCCCCGCCCTCGCGCGAGCGCTGGACGCGGTGGGCGGCCGGGCGCTGGGGAGGGCCGCCCTGGGGCTGTACTGGATCCGGCTCGAGCAGCCCTCGGCGGAGACGGTCGGACGCCTGCGCCGGGAGCTCGCTCCCTCTCCGTGCGTGGTGCTCGACCGCCCGGCAGGGCTCGAGCTCGACCCCTGGGGTCCCGCCGACCCGGGGGCGCTCGCGTTGATGCGGCGGGTGAAGCGCGCCTTCGACCCCGCCGGCGTGTGCAACCCGCGCGCCTACGTGGGCGGGCTGTGAGCGGCTACGACGAGATCCGCCCGCCGCAGCTCGAGCTGATCGACGACTGCGTGCACTGCGGGTTCTGCCTGCCCACCTGCCCGACGTACGTGCTCTGGGGCGAGGAGATGGACTCGCCGCGCGGGCGCATCGTGCTGATGCGCCAGGGGCATGAGCAGGAGCTCTCCGCTCCGCTCGTGGAGCACCTCGACCGCTGCCTGGGGTGCATGGCCTGCGTCACGGCCTGCCCGTCAGGCGTGCAGTACGACAAGCTGATCGAGGACGCCCGGGCGCAGGTGGAGCGCAACTTCGAGCGCCCGCCGCTCGACCGCGGCCACCGGCGGCTCGTGTTCGAGCTCTTCACCCACCCCGGGCGCATGCGTGCGCTCGCGCCGGCCGCCTCCGCCGCGCGCCGGCTGGGACTGGCCCGGCTCGCGCGGCGTCCGCGCGTGCGCCGGGTCGCGCCGCGGCTGGCCGCGCTCGCCGCGGTCACACCGGACGCGCCGCTTCGCCGCTCGCTCACACGGCTGCCGCGGCGCTACGAGGCTCGCGGCGAGCCCCGAGGCAGCGTCGCGCTGCTTCAGGGCTGCGTGCAGCGCGTGTTCTTCTCGCAGGTGAACGACGCCACCGCACGCGTCGTCGCAGCTGAGGGCTTCCACGTCGAGGTGCCGCGGTTGCCGCGCTGCTGCGGCGCGCTGCCCATGCACGCCGGCGCGGACGCCGAGGCGCGCTCGCTCGTGAAGGCCACGATCGAGGCGCTCGAAGGCCACCAGACGGTGGTGGTGAACGCCGCCGGCTGCGGCTCGGCCATGAAGGACTACGGCCACCTGCTGCGCGACGAGCCGGCCTGGGCCGGGCGTGCCGATCTCT
>DASQNF010000229.1:0-4300 GCA_035645115.1 Thermoleophilaceae bacterium
GCCGGCCCCGCAGCCCGAGCCGGCCCCGCAGCCCGAGCCGGCCCCGCCGCCACCCCCACCCCCGCCGCCCGATCCCGCCGGCGAGTTCGCCCCCGATGGCGCGGCGCCGGTGGCGCCCGCTGCCCAGCCCCCGCCGCCCGATCGAAGCGGCTCCGGCTTCGCGCCCGCGGCCGGCGGCGGCTCGGCCGGCGCGGGCGGCGAGTTTGCGCCCTAGCGCCGGCGCGCGGCGCGGATTGGGGCCGGCGGCCCCTCCCGAGCGCAGCTCAACGTCCCGCGAAGCGGGCCGCCACGGCGGCGTGCCGGAAGTCGAAGATCCGATCGAGGTCGCGTCGCACCACCGCCACGTGGGCGAGCCTCCCGAGCGGTCCGAGCGGCAACGAGTAGCGGACGAGGTCGCGCATCAGCGTCCCGTCCTCGTGCGGCTCGAAGCTGTGGCTGTGCCGCCACAGGCGGTAGGGGCCCCGGACCTGCACGTCCTCGAAGCGACGTCCGGGCTCCCACTCCTCGATGCGGGTAAGCCAGCGGACCGGCAGCCCGTGCAGGCGCAGGCGGTACTCGATCAGCGCTTCGGGGCGCATGTCGATCGGACCAGGGCTCACCACCCGGAAGTGCAGCCACGGCGGCGTGATCGCCTCGAGGTTGAACGCGTCGGCGAAGAACTCGAACGCCTCGCCCGGCGGCAGCGGGAGCACCTGCTCGCGCAGAAGCGTGTAGACGTGCAAGGCGCCCCTGGCCTCCGCCGGACCGGGACTAGGGCGCGGTCGGGCGGGCGTTGCTCGGCTCGAGCCCCTCCTCCGGCCGGCCTGCGAGGCGACGAGCGGTGGGCGTTTTCGGCTCCACCCGTACCACGCGAGGCTCGACCTCCGGTGGGCGGCTGGCCTCGACGCGCAGCCGCTCGAGCGACTCGCGCAGGCGCAGCTCCGGCGAGAGCCGCCTTCGCACCCGCTCGCGCACCTCGCGCACGCGCGCGACCACCCGCAAGCGCGCGCCGGCGAGCAGCAGCAGGATCCCGAGTGCCGCGATGCCGACGACCTCGAGCCCCGTGCGGGGCAGCTGGCTCTCGGCCCCGGGAGTCCCGAGACCGGGCTGCTCGACTCCGGGCTGCACTGCGCCGGGCTCGTCGGGCTCCTCGGGCTCGTCGGGGGCCCCGGGCTGGGGCTCGCCCTGCGGCTCGCCCGGCTGCTCACCCGGGGGCTGCGGGTCCTGGGCGAGCGCGAGCGGCGCCGCCGCCGGCAGCGCGGCGCTCAGCACGAGCACGAGGAGTGCGAGGCGTTGCATTTCCCCGCCGCTTTCGCCCCTGGGCCCCGCGGACCCTGCCGGCTGCACGCGATCGTGCGCCTCTCGCCCCTCCAGAACAGCGCTACCGCGGGCGCTCTCCCTCCACCCAGCGACCCTCGCCGCCCTCGACCTCCTTTTTCCAGATCGGCGCCTCGGCCTTGACCCGGTCGATGATCTCGCGCGCGCCGGCAAACGCCTCGCCCCGGTGCGGCGCGGACACGGCCACGATCACGCTCGGCTCGGAGCGCGGCACCGCCCCCACCCGGTGCTCGACCGCCGCCGCACAGAGCCCGTGCCGCTCGAGCGCCTCGGCGGCTATGCGCGCCATCCGCTCCGCGGCCATCTCCGCGTAGGCCTCGTACTCGAGGCGCTCGACCTCGCGCGTGACGCCGGCGAAGGTCACGACCGCCCCGGCTCTCGGGTCGCGGACGCGCGCGGCGAGCGAGTCGAGCGAGAGCGGCTCGGCGCTGACGCGGACCCAGGGCGCCTCGGTCGTGGAGCCACCGCTCACCGGCGGAATCAGCGCCAGCTCGTCGCCGGGGTCGAGCGCGGTGTCCTCGGAGGCGTACTCGCGGTTCACCGCCATCACGAGCGGGACCCCGTCCGCGAGCCCCGAGAGCGAGTCGAGCGCGTCGCGCACGCGCGCTCCGGCGGGGAGCTCGAGCACGACCTCGGGAGAGCCGGCGCGCTCGCGCAGGATCGCGAACAGGCGGACGGTGACCTCCATCGCCCGGATGCTACGGGGAGGCCGGCTCGCGCTCGCGCTCGCGGCGCCGCGCCAGCACGCGCGCCGCCACCACGCCGCCGATCGCGCCGAACAGGTGGCCCTGCCATGAGACGCCCTCCTGCGGCACGAGTCCACCGACCAGCGCCGTGCCCCAGATCACCGCCACCGCCACGCCCACCACGATCTCGAACAGCGCTCGGTTGAAGATCCCGCGGGCGAGCAGGTAGGTGGCGTAGCCGAACACGATCCCGCTCGCCCCGAGGTGGATCGAGTTGTCCGGGCCCACCAGCCAGACGCCGAGACCGCTCACGAGCACGACGATCGCGGTCACGAGCGCCAGCCGCACCACCCCCTGCAGGGCGATCACGACCCCCATCGCCACGAACGGGATCGTGTTGCCGATCAGGTGGCCGAAGCCCACGTGCAGGAAGGGCGCGCTGACGATCGCTGGCAGGCCGTCGGGGTCGCGCGGCTCGATGCCGTACGCGTCGAGCGGGCTGCCCGCGGCGAGCTTGTCCACGATCTCGAGCGCCCACATGGCCACGACCATGGCGAGCAGCAGGACCACGCCGTCGAAGCGGCGGTCGCCGCGGGTCGCGCGCCGGTCGCTCACCGCTCGAACCGTATCCTTCGGCCGGCATGGCCACCACGCCGGAGCAGCAGCCCAGCATCGCCCCGATCGTCGGCCCGGAAGACTCGCGTCGCTTCACGGACTCGGGGATCGAGATACAGCACGAGTACGACTCCGAGGACCTGCGCGATGGGCTCGACGAGCGGCTCGGCCACGCGGGCGACTACCCGTACACGCGCGGGATCCATCCCGACATGTACCGCGGGCGCAGGTGGACGATGCGCCAGTACGCCGGATACGCCACCGCCGCCGAGACCAACCAACGCTTCCGCTACCTGATCGAGCACGGCTCGACGGGGCTCTCGATGGCGTTCGACCTGCCCACCCAGCTCGGTCGCGACTCGGACGACCCGCTCTGCCTGGGCGAGGTCGGCCGCACCGGGGTGGCGATCGACACGATCGACGACATGCGCCGCGTGTTCGACCAGATCCCGCTCGGCGAGGTCTCGACGTCGATGACGATCAACGCGCCCGCCGCCGCGCTGCTGCTCCTCTACGAGCTGGTCGGCGAGGAGCAGGGCGTGGACGCCGCCGAGCTGCGCGGCACGACCCAGAACGACATCCTCAAGGAGTACATCGCGCGCGGGAACTTCATCTATCCGCCCGAGCCGGCGATGCGCCTCACCACCGACCTGTTCGCATACTGCCGCGAGCGCATCCCCAAGTGGAACACGATCTCGATCTCCGGCTACCACATGCGCGAGAAGGGCTGCTCGGCGGTACAGGAGGTGGGCTTCACGCTCGCCAACGCGATCGCCTACGTGCAGGCCGCCATCGACGCCGGCCTCGACGTGGACGAGTTCGGCCCGCGGCTCGCGTTCTTCTTCAACGGGCACAACCACGTCTTCCAGGAGGTCGCGAAGTTCCGTGCCGTCCGGCGGATGTGGGCACGGATCATGCGCGAGCGCTTCGGGGCCAGGGACGAGCGCTCGCTCAAGCTCCGCTTCCACACCCAGACGGGAGGCGTGACGCTCGCGGCCCAGCAGCCGCACAACAACATCGTGAGGGTGGCGCTGCAGGGCTTCGCCGCGGTTTGCGGCGGCACCCAGTCGCTGCACACGAACGGGTTCGACGAGGCGCTCGCGCTGCCGAGCGAGACCGCGGCGCGGATCGCGCTGCGCACGCAGCAGATCCTCGCGCACGAGTCGGGCGCGGCCGACACCGCCGACCCGTTCGCCGGCTCGTACTTCATCGAGTCGCTGACCGACCAGATCGAGGAGGCCGCCCAGGCGCTGATCGACCGCGTCGACGAGCTTGGCGGCTCCGTGCACTGCATCCCATACATCCGAGCGGAGGTGGAGGAGTCGGCCTGGGGCTACGAGGAGCGCTACCGGCAGAGGCAGGACGTCGTCGTGGGCGTGAACGAGTACGTGACCGAGCAGGTGGACGAGGTGGAGCTTCTGCGCGTGGACCCCGAGTCCGAGCGCGAGCAGGTGGAGCGCCTGGCGGCGTTCAAGGCCGACCGCGACACCGAGGCCGTGCGGGGGCGGCTCGACGAGCTGCGCACCGCCTGCCGCGGCGAGCAGAACCTGCTGCCGCCGATCCGCGACGCGCTCCGCGACAGCTGCACGCTGGGGGAGGTCTGCGGCGTGATGCGCGAGGAGTTCGGGGAGTACTCGGAAACCTGATGTCGCCACCCGGCGCCCGCGTCGCCGGCCGGGCGG
>DASQNF010000230.1:0-21229 GCA_035645115.1 Thermoleophilaceae bacterium
CGAGTCGCTGCTCGTGCACGAGCAGCGCCTGGCCGCGGCATACGAGGCGGCGCTCCGCGCGCGCGGCGCCTTCGCTCGCTTCGCGCTCGACCTCGAAGGCGCGGCCGTCGTGGCCTATCTCGAGGCGCTCCCGCGCCTGCGCGACCCCGGGCTGCGCCGCGCGCTCGGCTCGATCATGGTCTGCGCCGGCACCCATCAGGGCGCGCTGCGGGAGTCGATCGGCGAGCCGCCCCTCCCCGGCAGATCGTGATCGCGGCTACCCTGGGAAGTGAATGGCCTTCATCTCCGCACCCGGTCCGCTCGAGCTGATGGTGATCCTCGTGGTCGCCCTGATCGTCCTCGGGCCGAAGAAGCTCCCCGAGGCCGCGCGTTCGGTGGGCCGCGGGATGCGGGAGCTCAAGCAGTCCCTGGCCGGCGCTGACAGCCGCGACGACGACCAGGAAGAGCGGGCGGCGTAGCTACCAGAACGTGGCGCGCTCGAGCACGCCCTCGTGCTCGAGCTGCTCGACCCTCTTCGTGTAGACGCCCGAGCTGAGGTACTTCCAGCCGTCGTCGGGCACCACGAACACCACGTTGCCCTCGTCGAGCTCGCTCGCCACCCGCACGCAGATCGAGGCGATCGCGCCGGCGGAGACGCCCACGAACATGCCCTCCTCCTCGAGCAGGCGCTTCGTCCACACCACGGCGTCGCGATTCGAGACGAGGATCTTCCGATCGAGCAGCGAGAGGTCGAGGATCGGCGGGATGTAGCCGTCCTCGAGCGAGCGCAGGCCCTGCACGAGCTCGCCCTGGAGCGGCTCGGCCGCCACGACGAGCGTGTCCGGGTCCTCCTCCTTGAAGCGGCGCGCGTTGCCCATCAGCGTCCCGCCCGTGCCCAGGCCGGCCACGAAGGCGCTCACCTCGTCCAGCTCCTCGAGGATCTCCACGGCCGTGCCGTGGTAGTGGGCGCTCGGGTTCGCCGGGTTGCCGTACTGGTAGGGCATGTAGTAGCGCGAGTCGGCCTCCGCCAGCTCGAGCGCCATCGCAACCGCGCCGTTCGACCCCTGCTCGCCGGGCGAGTACAGGATCTCCGCGCCGTACATCGCGAGCAGCTGGGTGCGCTCGGCCGTCACGTTCTCCGGCATCACGACCTTGAGCGGGTAGCCCTTGCGTCGGCAGATCATCGCGAGCGAGATCCCGGTGTTGCCCGAGGTGGGCTCGAGGATCGTCTGGCCAGGCCGGATCAGCCCCTCGCTCTCGGCGTGCTCGATCATCGAGCGCGCGATGCGGTCCTTGACCGACCCGGTGGGGTTGTAGCTCTCGAGCTTGGCGTAGATGCGCACGCCGGGCTTGGGGCTGAGGCGCTTGAGCTCCACGAGCGGCGTGTTGCCGATCGCCTCGACGATGTCGCCGTAGCGGCCCCCGCAGGGCCTGGTGTCGAGCCGCGGCTCCAGCACTTCAGAAAGTGTAGTAGCTCACTCCACCAGCGGCCAGGACGGGCTCAGGCGCCGCCGGCCATCGCCGGCAGGATCACGATCGTGTCGCTGTCGGACACCCCGGTGTCGAGCCCGTCGAGCACGCGCACGTCCTCGTCGTTCAGGTAGACGTTGACGTAGCGGTTGAGCTCGCCATCCTCCGCGAATATCTGCGACTCGGTGGCCGGATGCTCCGAGGCCACCGCGCGCAGCACCTCGCCGACGTCCGCACCGCGGGCCTCCACCTGCTTGGCGCCGCCTACCGAGCCGCGCAGCACCGGTGGGATCTTGACCGTGCTCATGGAGGGTCGCGCAGCCTAGCCCGCGCCGGCGCAGAACGCCTCGTAGTCGGGGAACACGCCCATCTCCTCGTCCGAGATCTCGCCCGGCTCGCGGGAGCAGATCGGGCAGGCGGGGTCGCGCCGGACCTTGAGCTCGGTGAAGGTGGTCCCGAGAGCGTCGTAGAGGAGCAGCCGGCCGGCCATCGTCTCGCCCTTGCCGGTGACCAGCTTGATCACCTCGACCGACTGCAGCAGGCCCATCACGCCCGGCAGCACGCCGAGCACGCCGGCGGCGCCGCAGGAGGGCGCAAGCTCGGCCGGCGGCGGGGTCGGGTACAGGCAGCGGTAGCAGGGCCCCTCGTAGGGATGGAACACGGAGAGCTGGCCCTCGAAGCCGAGGATCGAGGCCGACACCACGGGGATCTGCAGGCGCACGCTGGCGTCGTTCAGCAGGTAGCGGGTGGGGAAGTTGTCGAGGCCGTCCACGACCACGTCGTAGCCCTCGATGATCTCCATGACGTTGTCGGCGCCGAGCCGCAGCGGGTGCTTCTGCACGTCCACGTCGGGGTTGATCTCGTGGATCGAGATCTCGGCCGAGTCGACCTTCGGCATTCCGATGCGGTCGCTGGAGTGGGCCACCTGGCGCTGCAGGTTCGACAGGTCGACGACGTCGTTGTCCACCAGACCGATCGTCCCGACCCCCGCCGCGGCGAGGTAGAGAGCGGCCGGCGAGCCGAGGCCGCCGGCGCCGAGCAGGAGCACCTTCGCGTCGAGCAGCTTCAGCTGCCCCTCGAGGCCGATCTCCGGCACGAGCAGGTGGCGCGAGTAGCGCTCGCGCTGCTCTGGGGTGAGCGCGCGCGGGACCTCGACCTCGTAGCCGCGGTCCTTCCAGAGAGTGATGCCGCCGCGCATCGAGGCCACGTCCCGGTAGCCGAGCTGCTCCTGCATCGTCTGCGCGGCGAGTGCGGAGCGGTTGCCGGAGGCGCAGTAGAGGATCACCCGCTGGCCGCGGTCCGACACCGCGCCCTCGATGCGGCTCTCCAGATGGCCGCGCGGAACGTGCACCGCGCCCGGCAGATGGGACTCCTCGAACTCGTGCTGCTCGCGCACGTCCACGATCACCTCCCGGTTGCCGTTCTGCGTAAGGGCGTGGACGTCCTTCGGATCGACTTCCTCGATCTGCTCCTTGACCTTGCGAATCAGTTCGGCGCCGGACGCCATTCGGCAATCCCCTCATACCGGGTCGGGTTTCGCTACTTCAAAAAAGATAGCGACACCACGAAAAGTACCGGGGCGCCCTCGCGGGCGCCCCGGTACCGCTCCAGACCTCTTGCGGAAGCTCCGGCAGATGCGCCTGCCGCCTTCAAGCCTCACAAGAGTTGTCGTCGCGCGCGCTGCCTGCCGATATGGGGTGGAGACCCCATCTCCCCGGAACGGGGGTCTCCCGATCCATGCAGAGACCAAGGATGATCCGACGCGACGACTCCCTCATCGGCCAGGTGGTGGCCGCGAACGTGGTGCTCGTGGCGCTCACGCTGTGCGCGGCCGGCCTCGTCGCCGGCCTCGACCTGACCGTGGCGGACCAGCGCTGGTCGTTCCTGATCCTGTCGCTGTCGATCGTGCTCACGCTCTGCGTGAACCTATGGATGCTCCAGCGCCGCTTTCGCCCGCTCGAGCATCTGATCGAGCGAATCGAGGGCATCGACCCCGCCCAGCCGGCCAGCTTCGGGCTCGGGGCGCCCGAGCCGGTGGAGGAGATCGACCGGCTGACCACCTCGTTCCGCCGCCTGCTCGACCGCATCGAGGAGGAGCGTCGCCGCTCCGGGGCGCTCGCCATGCGCGCCCAGGAAGAGGAGCGCCGCCGGCTCGCCCGCGACCTCCACGACGAGGTGAACCAGGCGCTAACGGCGATCCTCCTGCGGCTCCAGGCGCTCTCGCAGGATGCGCCGCCCGAGCGCGCCGCCGAGCTGGTGGAGCTGAAGCGCCTGGTCAACCAGGCGATGGAGGAGCTCATGACGCTCGCGCGCCAGCTGCGCCCCTCGGCGCTCGACGACCACGGGCTCGTGCCGGCCCTCGAGGCCCAGCTGAAGCGCTTCGGCGCGCGCACCGGTGTGGAGGTGCGCCTGCGCACCGACGGCGACCCCAACGAGCTGCCCGAGGATGTGCAGACCGCGCTCTACCGGATCACGCAGGAGGCGCTCACGAACGCCGGGCGCCACGCGGGCGCGACCGCGGTGGAGGTGGACGTGGGCTTCGAGGACGGGCGAGTGGACCTGCGCGTGCGCGACGACGGCGCCGGCTTCGATCCCGGGGCGCTGGCGCGCTCGGAGCGCCCCGGCATAGGGCTCGGCCTCGGCGGGATGGCGGAGCGCGCGCGGCTCGTGGGCGGTGAGCTCCACGTCCGCTCCGCGCCGGGCTGGGGCACCACAGTGTCGATGCGGCTGGGCGGCGACGAATGATCCGCATCCTGATCGCCGACGACCACGGGATCGTGCGCTCCGGGCTGCGAATGCTGATCGACCGCCAGAGCGACATGGAGGTGGTCGCTGAGGCCGACGACGGCGTCGCCGCGCTCGAGGCCGCCCAGGCCAAGCGCCCGGACGTGGCCGTGCTCGACGTCTCGATGCCGCGCATGACAGGCCTCCAGGCCGCCCGCGCGATCCGCTCGCACGTCCCGGACACGCGCGTGCTCCTGCTCTCGATGCACGACGACGAGCGCTACTTCCTGGAAGGCCTGGAGGCGGGCGCGGCCGGCTACGTGCTCAAGCGCGCCGCCGACACCGACCTGATCGAGGCCGTGCGCACCGTCGCCGGGGGGCGCAGCTTCCTCTCGGACGAGGCCCAGCGAACGCTCATGGACGAGTGGCTCGAGAACGGGATCGTCGAGCCGGAGGACCCGCTCACCCCGCGCGAGCTCGAGGTGGTCAAGCTGATCGCCGAGGCGTTCACGAACAAGCAGATCGCCGGCACGCTGAAGCTCGCCGAGAAGACCGTGGAGTCGCACAGGGCGCACGTGCTCTCGAAGCTCGGGATGCGCGACCGCGTGGAGATCGTGCGCTACGCGATCAGGCGCGGGCTGGTCGAGCCGTAGGCGCGCGGCGCCGTCCCCGGCCGGGGACGGCGCGGGCACAGCGTGGCCCCCAGGCCGGGACGGCGCAGCCCGCCCGTTACGCTCGGATCGTGAGCCCGCGGGTCTCGATCGCGCTGTTCCTCACGGCCGCTTTTGCGCTTGGGGCGATCGTCCTGGCGGCGAACAGCCGCGGCGGGGAGGACGCCCCGAGCAGCCAATTCGAGGGCGCAATCATGCCGGCGGGAGTGCGCGCCCCCGACTTCTCACTGCGAAACCAGGACGGCGAGCCGGTCTCGATGCGAGCGCTGCGAGGGCGGCCGGTGGCGGTGACCTTCCTCTACACCCGCTGCGAGGAGACCTGCCCGATCCAGGCGCAGACGCTGCGCGGCGCGCTCGACGAGCTCGGCCACGACGTGCCGGCGCTCGCGGTGTCTGTCGACCCGCCGCGCGACACGGCCGAGAGCGCCCGGGCGTTCCTCGCCGAGCAGCGCGCCGGCGGCCGGATCGACTTCGTGCTCGGCTCCCGCGCCGAGCTGCGCCGGGTCTGGGAGGGCTTCTTCATCCAGCCGCAGACGATCACCCGCGAGCACCAGGCGCGCTTCACCCTCGTCGACGCGAGGGGGTTCCAGCGTGTGGGCTATCCGGCCGAGCAGGCCACTCCCGAGCGGCTCGCGCACGACCTGAGGCTGCTCGAGGCCGAGGCGGACCCCGGCGGCTAGGCCCATGCGCTTCGTCGCCGCCCAGCCCGGCCCCGCTCCACCGCTCGCGCGATCGGTCGCGGCCTGCCTCGCCAGCATCCTCGACCTCGAGCTCGACGAGGTCCCCTGTCCCGAGGGGCCCGACCCCTGGAGCCTGTGGCGCGGCTGGCTCGGGGCTCACGGCATGGGCCTGGTGCCGATCGCCGAGCCGCGCGAGTTCGACTGGCCCGGGCCGTGGATCGCGCTGCTGCCCGGCCCGGACGGCGAGCGCGTGGGTGTGGTGGCCTTTGGACCGCCGCCGGACGTGGTCTGGGCGCCGCTCGGCGGCGAGGCCCGCTTCGAGACGGTCGAGAGCGGCTACCTCGTGGCCCCCGCAGATGTGGCGCTGTGGGAGCAGCGCGCCTCGGCCGGGCCGGCGCGCGGGCCCGGGCGCATTGAGCTGATCGCGATCGCGCCGGCCAAGGAGTCGCCGCCCCAGCTCGTGGACATGGCCCGCGCAATCGCCGGGCGTGGCCTCGAGGGCGACCGCTACGCGGACGGCGCCGGCACCTTCTCGAACCCGAGCGGGCTCGGGTACGAGCTCACGCTGGTGGAGGCCGAGCAGCTCGACGCGCTCGAGCTTCCCCCGGGCCGCCGGCTCCGGTACGAGGAGGCCCGCCGCAACCTCGTCACGCGCGGGATCGACCTGAACGCGCTCGTTGGGCGCAGGTTCGCGGTCGGCGAGGCCGAGTGCATCGGCCGCCGGCTCTGCGAGCCCTGCGCCCACCTCCAACGCCTGACCGAGCGCGGCGTGCTGCGCGGCCTGGTGCACCGCGGCGGCCTGCGGGCGGACATCCTGCGGGGCGGGCGGATCGCCGTCGGCGACGAGATCCGTCCTGCCTGACGCCGGTCCGGCCCGCCACGGCACACGCGCGCGACGGGTCCGCTCCCCCACGACGGCCCCAAGGCCCTTCTCCGACCACCGCGGTAGGATTTGGCCGAGAGATGATGTTCTCCACGAAAGCCGAGTACGGCGTTCGCGTGATGGCCCACCTTGCGAAGGCGAACGGCGACGGGCCGATCAGCCTCGGCGTGATCGCCGACGTCGAGGGGCTCCCGCTCGCGTACCTGGAGCACCTCGTCCAGCGCCTGCGCCGGGCCGAGCTCGTCGAGTCGCACCGCGGCGCGCACGGTGGCTACACGCTCGCACGTCCCGCCGGCGAGATCACGATGGCCGAGGTGGTGCGCGCGCTCGAGGGCGAGATCGCACCGATCGAGTGCATCAGCGCCGACCCGGACGGCCGGCTCGTCTGCGCCCGCGAGGGTCACGACCCCTGCCCCACGAAGCTCCTCTGGACCCGCGTCCAGGGGTCGATCGTCCGCACCCTGACCGAGATGACGCTGGCCGACCTCGCGCGGCCCGCCCGCACCCGAAAGAACCCGGAGAAGACCGCCGCATGAAGCTCGAGATCCAGAACCTGCACGTTCGCACCGGCGAGCGCGAGATCCTCCACGGCGTCGACCTCGTTGTGAACAAGGGCGAGATGCACGCGCTGATGGGCCCGAACGGATCGGGCAAGTCCACGCTCGCGAACACGCTCATGGGCAACCCCAACTACGAGGTCACCGCGGGCCGCATCGTCCTCAACGGCGAGGACATCACGGAGGCCGACCCCGACGAGCGCGCCCGGGCCGGACTGTTCATGGCCTTTCAGTACCCGGCCACGATCCCGGGCGTGTCGGTGGCGAACTTCCTGCGCATGGCCATGAACGCCGGGCGCGAGGAGCCGATCAAGGTCAAGGAGTTCGGAGCGCTCCTCGGCAAGAACATGGAACTGCTCAAGATCGACCGCGCTTTCACGAGCCGCTACCTCAACGAGGGCTTCTCGGGCGGGGAGAAGAAGCGGGCCGAGATCCTCCAGCTTGCAATGCTCCAGCCCGACTTCGCGGTGCTCGACGAGACCGACTCCGGGCTCGACATTGACGCGCTGCGGATCGTCTCCGACGGCGTCAACGCGATGCGGAGCGCCGAGCGCGGCTTTCTCATCATCACGCACTACACGCGCATCCTCAACTACGTGAAGCCGGACTTCGTGCACATCCTGATCGACGGCCGCATCGTCCAGGAGGGCGGCGCCGAGCTGGCCGACGAGCTCGAGGAGAAGGGCTACGAGTGGGTCCGCGAGGAGGTGGCGGCCGGTGCCGCTTGAGCCGTCCCCCGCGCAGCCGGTCGAGGATTCCGCCTCGGCTCTCGTCGATGACCGGCGGCGCGCCGCGCTCGAGATCTACGAGGCCGAGCCGCTCCCCAGCTGGCGACGCTCGGGCTTCTGGACCACCACGTTGCGCGGCCTGGACCTCGACGCGCTCGAGCCGAAGCGCTACGGGCCGGGCCTGCCGGAGCTCGATCTCGGCGACGACGAGCGCGCGGCGCTGATCGTGCAGCGCGGCGCCAGCGTCGTGCACACCGACCTACAGGACGAGCGCATCGTGGTGATGCCGCTCGAGCAGGCCGTGGTGGAGCACGAGCAGCTGGTGCGCGAGCACTTCGCCAAGCGGCTCCCGCACGACGAGGGCAAGTTCTCGGCCGGCACGGCCGCCTTCTGGACCGGCGGCGTGTTCATCCACGTCCCGAAGGGCGTGCGGCTGGAGAAGCCGATCCAGGTGGTCTGGCTGATCGACGAGCCCGGCACGGCCCAGTGGGCGCACACGCTCGCGATCGTCGGCGAGCTCGCCGAGTGCCGGATCCGCGAGTTCTTCCTCGGCAGCGACTTCGAGGGTCAGGCCCTGCACTCCGGCGCGTTCGAGCTGTACGCGCATCCGGGCGCCCAGGTCGACCTCGCGCACTATCAGGACTGGGGCCGCGGCGAGGTCTACGACCTCTCCACCCGCCGCGTCGAGATCCGCCGCGACGCCCGCGTCAAGTGGGTGCCGATCCATCTAGGCGGCCGGCTGACGAGGCAGACGCTCGACATCATCACGGCCGAGCCGGGCTCGGACATGAAGCACACGGGCCTCTACTTCACCGAGCGCGAGGAGCACCTCGACCTGTTCACGAGCGATCGCCACGAGGCCGGGCACACCACCGGCGACACCGTCTGGAAGGGCGCCCTCACGGGCGAGTCGCGCGCGTCGTACGAGGGCCTCATCCACATCATCCCGAAGGCGTCCGAGGTGGACACCTACCTCCAGACCCACTCGATGCTGCTCTCGCCAAAGGCGAAGGGGGACGCGATCCCCTCGCTGATCGTCGAGGTGGACAACGTCAAGGCCTCGCACGGCGGCACCGTCGGCGAGCTCGACCCGGACCAGATCTTCTACATGATGACCCGCGGGGTCTCGCGCGCCGAGGCGGTCCGGGTGATGGTGGAGGGGTACTTCGAGGAGGTCGTGCAACGGCTCGAGGACCCGGGCCTCGAGGAGCTGGTGCGCCGCCGGGTGGCGGAGAAGCTGCACGGCGCCGAGGACCAGGTGCGCGAGTTCATCGGCGAGCGAGCGGAGGCCACGTGATGGGCCCGGTGGCGGATCGCGCGGTGGTGGACGTCCGGGCCGACTTCCCCGTGCTCCAGCGCGAGTACGGCGGCAAGCCGCTCGTCTACCTGGACTCCGCGGCCACCTCCCAGAAGCCGCGCCAGGTGATCGACGCGGTGGGGCGCTATTACAGCGAGTCGAACGCGAACATCCATCGCGGTGTCTACGCACTGGCACGCGAGGCCACGGACCTGTTCGAGGGCGCCCGCGAGCGCGTTGCGCGCTTCGTGGGCTGGGACGAGGCAACGACGATCTTCACGAAGAACGCCACCGAGGCGATCAACCTCGTGGCCTACGCCTGGGGACGCGCGCACGTCTCCCCCGGGGACGTGGTGCTGATCACACACATGGAGCACCACTCGAACATCGTGCCCTGGCAGCTGCTATGCCAGGACACGGGCGCCACGCTGCGCTACCTCTCGGTGTCCGACCAGGGCGAGCTGTCGCTCGAGGAGCTTGACGAGCTGCTCGCCGGCGGGCGTGTGAAGCTCGTGGCGTTCGCCCACGTTTCGAACGTGCTCGGCACGATCAACCCCGTGGCGGAGATCACCGCGCGGGCGCGCGCCGCCGGCGCGGTCACGGTCGTGGACGCATCGCAGGCCGTGCCGCAGATGCCGGTGGACGTCGGCGAGCTGGGCGCCGACTTCTACGTCTGGACCGGGCACAAGGCGCTCGGCCCGACCGGCATCGGGGTGCTGCACGGAACGCGCGAGCTGCTCCACGAGATGCGCCCGTTCCTCGGTGGCGGCGACATGATCTCCAAGGTCGAGTTCGACTCCTCCACCTGGAACGAGCTGCCCTGGAAGTTCGAGGCGGGCACCTCCCCAATCGCGGAGGGGGTCGGGCTCGGCGCGGCGATCGACTACCTCTCGGCGATCGGCATGGAGAACGTGCGCGCCCACGAGCGGGAGCTGACCGCGTATGCGCTGACGCGGCTGTCGGAGGTCGACGGCATCAGGCTGTTCGGCCCGATGGACGCCGAGCGGCGCGGCGGCGTCGTGTCGTTTGCGATCGACGGCATGCACCCCCACGACATCGCCGAGCTGTGCGACCGCGAGGCGGTCTGCATCCGGGCGGGCCACCACTGCGCTCAGCCGCTGATGCGCCGGATGGGCGTGCCGGCAACCGCCCGCGCCTCCTTCCACGTTTACAACCGCCGCGAGGACGTGGACCGCCTGGTCGACGCGCTCGTGGCCGGGCGGCAGGTATTCGGGCTCTGATGGACGCCCTCTACCGCGACTACATCCTCGACCACTACAAGAACCCTCGGAACTTCGGCGAGCTCGACCCGCACGACCTCGAGCTCCACGACCACAACCCGCTCTGCGGCGACGAGCTCGGCGTGCACGTTGTCGTCGAGGAAGGCAAGATCGCCGACCTGCGCTTCCACGGCCAGGGCTGCGCGATCTCGCAGGCGGCCGCGTCGATCACCTCGGCCGAGCTGATCGGGATGACGGTCGAAGAGGTGGCGAAGCTCGACGCCGACTGGGTCCTCGACCAGCTCGGCATCGAGATCTCGCCGACTCGCCGCAAGTGCGCGCTGCTGATGCAGAAGGTGATGCGCGGCGCCACAACCGGCGATCCGTCCTGGCCGGAGTAGGCGGGCCTCCGGCGTCCTGAGGGCGCGCCCCCTGTCTGGCGGCGAGCCAACCCCGACCGACCGAGCCCGCAACCGCGGCCTGCCGAGCCCGCAGCCCGCGGCCGGCGCCGGCCCAGGCCCACCGCCCTGACGGGCGCCGGCCCGCAACCCGACACTTCCTCCACCGATTCGTTGTGCAACTGATCAGTCGCGCGAGGAATCTCCATAGGGGAGTGCACCGCAGCCGGGGGACTCAGGCGCGGGTGGCAGGGCAGCTCAGAGCCGGCGGCCCGACGGCACAGGGCCGTGACGCGGACAGCTCGGGTGCCATGACATGGCGGGGGAGCGCGCGGGGGCGGCTGTCGGTTCACACCCCGCTGTCCTGACTTTGGTGGCTCCTGGCCACAAAACTCAGGACAGGTCGGGCGGGGTCCGCGCCACCGCGCCCTGACAGTCAGGGCGCGCGGGGCGCGGACCGCAAGGCGCGCGGGGCCGCGCGGGCTCAGTCGACCAGGGTCGTCACCACCGCCGGCGCCGGGCGCACGAACACGCGCGCGCCCACCTCGTGGAGCTCAAGCGACGGCAGCTGGACCAGCACGGTTCGGCCGCCCTCGTGGCGCAGGCGGTAGAGCACGTCGTGACCGCGGAACTCGCGGGCCACGACCTCGGCGTTGCCGTCGCGCCGCGCGCTCAGCTCGAGTTGCTCGGGGCGGACGGCCACGTGCACCGCTCCGCTCGCGGGGACGCGCAGGTCGAACACGCCGAGCTCCGTCTCGACGCCACCGCCGCTGGCCACCCCCGCCAGCACGTTGACCTCGCCCACGAACTGCGCCGCCCAGCGCGTGGCCGGGCGGCCGTAGACCTCCACGGGCTCGCCCACCTGCACGATCCGCCCCTCGCGCATCACCGCGAGCCTGTCTGCGAGCGAGAGCGCCTCCTCCTGGTCGTGGGTCACGAGCAGCGCGGTGGCCTCGGCGTCGCGAAGAATCAGCTCGACCTCGCGGCGCAGGCCGGCGCGCAGGGTCGCGTCGAGGCTTGAGAACGGCTCGTCCAGCAGCACCAGGTCGGGCTCGGGGGCGAGCGCGCGCGCCAGGGCCACTCGCTGGCGCTCGCCTCCCGAGAGCTCGCTCGGGTGGCTTCCCGCCTTGTGCTGGAGCCCCACGAGCTCGAGCGTGCGCCGGGTAAGCGCTTCGCGCTCGGCGCGGTCCCGGGTGGCGAGCCCGAACGCCACGTTCGCCTCCACGCTCAGGTGCGGGAACAGCGCGTAGTCCTGGAAGACCATGCCGATGCGGCGCTTCTCCGGGGGCACGAGCCGCCCCGGCCCGGCCACCATCTCGTCCCCGACGACGACGCAGCCGGTGTCCGGCGCCTCGAAGCCGGCGATCAGCCGCAGCAGCGTGGTCTTGCCACAGCCGGACGGGCCGAGCACGGCCACGAGCTCGCCGCGCGCGATCTCCAGGGTGACCTCGCGCACCGCCTCCACGCGCCCGAAGGACTTGGAGATCCCACGCAGGCGGACCTTGCTCATGCGGGCGTGGCCTCCAGCTCCTCGGCCCAGGCGCCGGCCCCCTGCGCCGCCTCGAGCGGAGCGCCGCGGCGCCCCGAGAGCCGGATCATGAGCATCACCGGGAGCAGTCCCACGACCACGATCAGGAGGGCCGGCAACGCGGCGGTCTCGTAGAGCGACTCCGAGGTGGCCTGCCAGACCGCGATCGCGAGGGTGTCCCCACCCAGCGGGCGCAGCAGCAGCGTGGCCGGCAGCTCCTTCATCACCTCCACGAACACGAGCAGCGCCGCGGTGGCGAGCCCGGTGCGCATCAGCGGGACGTGCACGCGGGCCAGCACGTCGAGCCGGTCGGCGCCGAGGCCGCGCGCGGCCTCGTCGAGCTGTCGCGGGACGCGCAGGAGACCGGTCTCGACCGCGCCCCAGGCGAGCGCCAGGAAGCGCACGACGTAGGCGTAGAGAAGGGCTAGCACTGTGCCGGTGATGAGCAGGCCGGTGCCGGCCACGCCGTCGATCCGGCGCTCGAGCCATCCGAGCGGCACTATCACGGCCACGGCCACCACCGAGCCCGGCAATCCGTAGCCGATCGTAGCGGTCCGCGACGCCCCTCCGGCGAGCCGGGAGCGGCTCGTGCGCACGCCGTACGCGAGCAGCAGCGCGGCGAACGGAACGAGCAGAGCGCTGATCCCCGCGAGCAGCAGGCTGTTGCGCACCGCCGAGGCGAACTCCGGCGGGAGCAGGCCACCGGCGAGCGACTCGACGGACCAGACGCCGAGCTGGGCCAACGGTGCGAGCACCACCAGCGCCACCAGCGCGAGCGGTCCGAGCAGGGCGAGCGCGGCCGCCGGCCCGTGCAGGGGCACCGGCGGGACCGCGTCCCCGCGGGCCGCGAGCTGGGCGTGCCGGGCGCGCCCGCGAGCCAGCCGCTCGAGCACGAGCAGCGCCAGCGTGACCGAAACGAGCAGGGTGGCCAGCTGCATCGCCGCGTCGCGGTCGAAGGCACCGAACCAGACGCGGTAGATGGCGTCTGTGAAAGTTCTCACTCCGAGCAGGTTGACCGTGCCGAAGTCCGCGAGCGCCTCCATCAGCGCGAGCGCCGCGCCGCCGAGGATCGCCGGGCGCGCGAGCGGGATGCCCACCCGCGCGACCGCCCGCCGGCGCGAGAGCCCGAGCCCGCGCGCCGCCTCGAGCAGCGTGCGCGACTGGCCGAGGAAGGCGGCGCGCGCGAGCAGGTAGACGTAGGGGTAGAGCACGAGCGTTAACACGCAGATCGCCCCGGCGGTCGAGCGGATGCCGGGCACGTCGAGGCTGAGCGCGAACAGCGTGAACACGTATCCGGGCATCGCGAGCGGCAGCACCAGCGCCCACTCGATCCAGCCGCGGCCGGGGAAGTCGCAGAACGACACGAGCAGCGCCAGCCCGGCGCCGAGCACCAGCGTGCCGGCCCCCACCCCGAGCAGCAGCAGGACCGTGGCCACCAGCGCCTCGGGCACGAACCCGGAGAACTCGGAGAGGCCGCCCGGGGCGGTCAAGAACGACAACGGCAGGCCCACGAGCGGCGCGGCCACGAGCGTCGCGATCGCGACGGTGACGAGCGCGAAGCCGTCGGTTCGAACGGCCCTCAGTCCCACCCCACCTCGTCCATCAACCGGACCGCGTCGTCGAGGCGGGCTCCCGCCGCCTCCACGTCGATCGGGTCGCGCTTGAACTCGCAGCAGCCCGCCACGGCGAACTCGTGGTTGTTGCGTTCGAACACGCGCTGCTCGCGCGGGCCGACGAGCGCCTCGACCAGGTCGATCGCCGTCTGCTTCTGGGCGGAGCCCTTCACCACCCCAAGGCCGGACAGGTTCACGTGCGTGCCGCGCCCGTCCTGGTCGGCCCACACCACGGCCACCGGGAAGTCGGGGTCCTCCTCGAGCTCGCGCGCCAGGTAGTAGTGGTTGGTGAGCCCGACGTCGCAGTCGCCGTCGGCGATCGCCGCGAGCACGTCGGCGTCCGAGCCGAGGATCTCGGGTTCGTTGGCCATCCAGCGGCGCAGCATGCGCTCCGTGCGCTGCCGCCCATCCTTCGCGAGCCGGTCGGCCACGAACGAGACGTTGTACTCGCTGGTTCCGGAGCGCAGGCAGACGCGATCCCTCCAGCGCGGGTGGCCGAGGCCTGCGTAGGTGGCGATCTCGCCCGCCTGCACGCGCTCGGTGGAGCGCATCAGCGTGCGCGCGCGCAGCGTCAGGCCGTACCAGGCGCCGTCGCGGTCGCGCAGGTCGGCCGGCACGGCGGCCCGAAGCCGCGGGCTCGAGACCTGCTCGAGCAGGCCGGCCTGCTCGGCGCGCCAGAGGTTCGCGGCGTCGACCGTTATCAGCACGTCCGCAGGGGTGTCTCCGCCCTCGCTCCTGAGGCGCTCGAACAGCTCGGAGGCCGAGCCGCCGCGCAGGCGGAGGTCGGTGCCCGTGCGCTCGGCGAAGCGCTCGAAGGGCTCCTCCTCCCCGTAGTGCGAGCGCGCGGAGTAGAGCACCAGCTCGTCCGAGGAGGACCCGGAGGTGGCCAGCACCACCGCCACCAGCGCGCCCATCGCCAACAGGCCGCCCGCGATCACGACGGCCAGCAGCTGCCGCCTCGGCGTCACGGCTAGTAGGCGCTCCGGCCGGACTCGTCCTCGGAGCCCGTCTCCGTCTCGTCCGTCTCGGTCTCGGCGGTCTCGCTCTCGGACCCCGAGGTCTCGGCCTCGGAAGTGCCCGTCGGAGCGGTCGACCCGGCGGTGCCGGTCGTGGCGCTGGTGCCGGTCCCGCCCTCGAACTCGACGTCGCCCTCGCGGTCCTCGCCGCAGGCCCCGACGCCCGCCGCAGCCCCCGCCCCGAGCACCGCCGCCGCGATCAGGATTGCCAGCTTCTTGAGCATGCGCGTTAGGGTAACCTAACTCCTACCCCGGGGGTCTGGAAAGCGGCCCGGATCGCTAACATCGAGAGCGATGGCAGCCACCGACAGAACCCGCATGCAGAAGCCCAGCCCGATCAAGGAGAACGAGCAGGGTCAGCTCGTCGCCAAGAAGGGCGTGTCCCGAGAGGTCATCGAGGAGCTCTCGCGGATAAAGGGCGAACCCGACTGGATGCGCGAGAAGCGGATCAAGTCGTACGAGATCTTCGAGCGCAAGCCGATCCCGACGTGGGGTGTCGACCTCTCCGACCTCGACCTATCCGAGCTCGTCCTCTACTCCCCGCCCGAGGCCGGCCGCTTCGACAGCTGGGACGACGTCCCCAAGGAGATGAAGGACACCTACGAGAAGCTCGGCATCCCCCAGGCCGAGCGCGAGCACCTCGCGGGAGTCGTCGGCGTGTGGCGCCAGGAGCCCTTCTACGAGGGGCTGAAGAAGGAGTACGCAGACCTCGGGATCCTCTTCTGCGCGATGGACACCGCCGTGACCGAGCACGAGGACCTCGTGCGCGAGCACTTCATGAACAAGTGCGTGCCGCCTCAGGACAACAAGTTCTCCGCGCTGCACGGCGCGGTCTGGTCAGGCGGCTCGTTCCTGTACGTGCCCAAGGGCGTGAAGGTCGACCTCCCGCTGCAGGCCTACTTCCGAATGGAGGGCTCGGGCGAGGGCACCTTCGAGCACACGCTGATCATCGCCGACGAGGGCTCCGAGGTGAACTACATCGAGGGCTGCACGGCGCAGACCTACTCGGTCAACTCGATGCACTCCGCAGTCGTCGAGATCTTCGTCAAGGAGGGCGCGAAGGCGCGCTACACCACCGTCCAGAACTGGTCGAAGGACGTCTTCAACCTCAACACGAAGCGGGCGATCGTGGAGGCGCACGGGACGGTCGAGTGGGTCGGCGGCTCGATGGGCGCCAAGAGGGTCATGCTCTACCCCGGCTCGTTCCTGATCGGCGAGGGCGCTCGGGCCGACCACCTGAACGTGGGCGTTGCGAGCGGCGACGTCTGGAAGGACACCGGCGCCAAGGTCGTCCACCTGGCGCCCAACACGAACTCGAACATCCTCGCCAAGTCGATCTCCAAGGACGGCGGGATCATGGGCTACCGCGGCCTCGTCCGCATGGGCCACAACTCGCAGGGCTCGAAGGCGCGCGTGCAGTGCGACGGCCTGATGATGGACGACCGCTCGCGCTCCGACACCTGGCCCGACATCCAGATTCAGAACCCGCATGTGACCGTGGCCCACGAGGCCGTGGTCGGGAAGATCTCCGACGAGCAGCTCTTCTACCTGCAGTCGCGCGGCCTCTCCGAGGAGGAGGCCGCGGCGATGATCGTGAACGGCTTCATCGAGCCCGTCACAAAGGAGCTGCCGATGGAGTACGCCGTCGAGCTGAACAGACTCATCCAGCTCGAGATGGTCGACTCCATCGGCTAGCCCCAGAGACGGTCAGCCCTCCGCCGGTCGCGGCGCCATCGCGCTCCTGCGCCGGCGCATGGAGTAGTAGGACAGGAGGCCGAGCGCCAGCGTGCCGGCGACCCCGGCGATCCAGCCGAGCTGCGCGCCGCCGTCGTCCGCCGACCCGCCGGCGGGCTCGTCGATCAGGACGACCTCGGATACCTGCGCCTACTGATCCTCCGCCCTCACCACCAGATCCGCGCGGAACCAGCCCGACGCCCGCTCGGGCGCTGCGGTGGGCGTCCCACCCTCGTGCAGCGCCGCCAGCGAGCCACGGTCCTCGATCTCACGGCAGTCGGTGGCGCCGCAGACCGTGGCGGCCACGACCTCCTTGGCGGCGGCCTGCGCCGCGGGCGCCACCGACAGCACGACCGCAAGACAGGCGACACCAAGCTTCATTCGAGCTCCTCTCCGAGAATGTCCCAACACCGCCTGTACAACCGGAAGCGGGCTCCGGTTCCCCGGGCCTCAACCATCCCGGCGCCCCTGCCGATCTTCCAGGAGATGAGCGGCAACGATCTCGTCCTCGGCCAGGGCATGCGCGACACCGGGCTGGCGCTGCGGCGCTGGAACCGCGACCCGGTGGGCGTGCTGGCGCCGTGGGTGGGCCTGAGCGTCCTGATCGCCGGGGGGCTGCTGTTCGCGATCTACGTGATCGCGAAGCTCTCGAGACCCGACCTCTCCACGTTCGCCATCCCCGGCTACAACACGCGCGCCACGCTTGGGGACTACCTGGCCGTGCTCTACCGCAACGGCCTGGTGCTCGCCCTCCACGCGATGGCCTGCGTGGCGGGCTTCATGGCCGGCAGCTCGCTGCCGCAGCTCGCCGAGCACCGGACAGGCCTCTCGCGCTGGGTGCACGAGAAGGCCGGACCGCTCGCGATCGGGTTCGTTGTGCTCGCCACGCTCTTCTCGCTGTCCACCCAGGCCTACATCCTCGGCGGAACCGCGTCGTCGATCGCGGGCCAGCTCGGGACGAGCCCGGGGCCGCTCATCCTCGCGCTCGCGCCGCACGCACTCCCCGAGCTGATCGCGCTGTTCCTGCCGCTCGCCGCCTGGATCGTGGCGAGCCGCCGCGAGGAATGGCACGAGCTGCTGGCCGCCACGCTCGTGACGAGCGCCATCGCGGTCCCGGTGCTTCTGGCCGCCGCTGCGGTGGAGCTGTGGCTCTCACCGCGGCTGCTCGCCGGGATCGCCGGCTGAGGACGCCCGCGGAATCGACGGGAAGCGGGCCCGCACAGGGTCCGGCCTCCCCCCGAGCGCGACCAGAACGAGACGGGGCGACCCGTAGGCCGCCCCGTCGGAGTTGCTGTCCGGCCTCGCCGGAGGCGGGCCCTAGCAGCGAGCCGAGCGCCTCTTCGTCGATGACACGCCGTTCTCGTCCACGAACGTGACCAGCGCCAGGCGCCTGTTGTTCCTACCGCAGCCGATCGCCGAGTAGACGCCGACCGGGCGCCGCACTCCGGCCACGCGAGCGCGGGTGACCAGGCGGTTGATCGTCGACGTGGTGCGGGCGACGGTGATCGTCAGGCCGTTGTTGTGACGCAGGTCGAGCGGCACCGTGAAGTTGAGCGACACGCTCGGCACGCCTCCGATCCGCCTGTTCACGTACTTGGCCTGGATCGCCCGGTGGGTCGACACGATGCAGCCGATCGGGCCGTCCTGGCTCTCCGGCTGGGTCGTGTTGTCGGCGTCGAGACGGATCGAGAGGCCGCCCGGGATGTTGATCAGCGTGAGCTTGAGGTTGCAGTAGAACGACACCTTGGTCGGATCGCCGGCGGTGCCGTCGGGCTCGACGAGGGTCTCCACGCGGCCCTCTCCCACGACCGCGGCCTTGCAGCGCTGCAGGATCGTGGCAAGCGGGGCATCGTCGTCGGTGTCGCCGAACGAGCAGCGCTTGAAGTTGCCCGCGTACTTGGCGGTGAGGCCCTGGAAGGCGATCTTGTACTTCTCGACGGGCGCGCCGCGCGGGCCGGCCTCGTCCTTGACCGTGTAGTCGAACGAGACGCCCTTGGGAATCGGCTTCGTGGGCTTGCCGACGCCGCTCGGGAACGTCCTCGCCTTCGTGAGTCCGTACACGTTGATGCCGTACGCGACCCCTACCGCTGCGAAGACGATCGCAAGGGTAAGCGCGGCGGCCAAGACTTTGCGCATTGCTCCTCCTGGGGTGGAACCACCGGGTAGACCGACCAGCTCGAAAGCCCGGAGGTACCCGGGGCAGACGCGGATCCACCCTATAACACGCTCGCGACCCCGTTGTTGCGCCATCCTGATGGGCTGTGCGCCCCCCGAGCCACGCGAGGATTCAGGCGCCGGAACTCCCGCGGGGGGGCGACTGGCTGAACGCATCCGCCGCCGCGAACCCCGCCCGCGCCCCGGCGGGCGGCGCGCTGCTGGTCGAGTTCTGGGACTTCGCCCGCGTCCACTCGCTGCGCACCCTGCCCTACACGAAGGAGTGGCACGCCCGCTACTCGGAGGCCGGGTTGCGGGTGATCGGCGTGCACTCGCCGGGCTACTCGTTCGGGCGCGAGCGCGAGACGGTGGCACGCGCGGTCGAGAGGCTCGAGGTGCCGTACCCGGTGCTGCTCGACCCCCGCCTCGAGACTTGGCGCCTCTACGGGAACAAGGGCTGGCCCGCGCGCTACCTGTTCGACGCCGCCGGGAGGCTCGCGCTCGTGCACTACGGCGAGGGCGAGTACGAGGACACCGAGCTCGCCATCGGCGAGTGCCTCGGCGTCGAGGTGGAGCCGCTCGACCCGCTTCGCCCCGAGGACGCCCCGGGCGCGCTGCTCACGCCGCAGACCGCCGACATCGAGCTGCCGGCGGAGCGCGGGCGGCTCGAGCTCGTGCGCGACTGGTTCGACGGTGAGGACTGGATCGAGGCCGCGGACGCCGGCGCGGCGGCCCGCTTCTCGTACTCGGCGGGCGGTGCCTACGCGGTGCTCTCGGGCGCCGGGCTCGAGCCCGGGCTCTACGAGAGCGACGGCGCGGTGGAGGCCGAGTCGCCGGGGCTGCGGCTCCACGGCGTGCAGTTCACGCCGATCCCACCGTCGGGAGCGAGCGCTCGGCCAGCGCCGTCCTGATCTCCTTTGGGAGCATGAAGCGGACGTCCTCCTGGACGACCTGGAACTCGGACACGTCGCTCGTCCCGCGCTCCTTGAAGAACTCCACGAGCCGCTGGACGAGCTCCTCGGGCGCGCTTGCGCCGGAGCTGATGCCCACCACGCGCTTGCCCTCGAGCCATTCCTCCTGCACCTGGCCCTCGTTGTCGATCAGGTGGGAGTCCGCCCCGTGATCGCGCGCGACCTCCACGAGACGGTTCGAGTTCGAGGAGTTGCTCGAGCCGATCACGAGCACGAGGTCGCATTCGCGCGCCATCTGGCGCACGGCCAGCTGGCGGTTCGTGGTGGCGTAGCAGATGTCGTCCGACTTCGGGCCGGTGATGTTCGGGAAGCGCTCGCGCAGTCGCCGGATGATCCGGTCGGTCTCGTCCACGCTGAGGGTCGTCTGGGTCAGGAACGCCACGCGGTCGGGATCGGGCAGCTCGAGGGCGTCCACGTCGTCCTCGGTCTCGACGAGAACGAACGAGTCCGGCGCCTCGCCCATCGTGCCCTCGACCTCCTCGTGGCCCTCGTGCCCGATCAGCACGATCGTGTAGCCCTCGGCGGCGAACTTCTTGGCCTCAACGTGCACCTTGGTCACGAGCGGGCAGGTGGCATCGATCGTCTTCAGCCGGCGGAGCTTCGCGTTCGCGTGCACAGCCGGTGAGACGCCGTGGGCGGAGAACACCACGGTCTCGCCCTCGGGGACCTCCGTCTCCTCCTCAACGAAGATCGCGCCGCGCTCGCTCAGCTGCTCGACCACGTGCTTGTTGTGCACGATCTCCTTGCGCACGTAAACGGGTGCGCCGTAGAGCTCGAGCGCGCGCTCGACGGTCTGCACGGCCCGGTCCACGCCCGCGCAATAGCCGCGCGGCGCCGCGAGCAGCAGCTTGTCGGGAGCGGCGGCCATCCGCATCAGAGGCTAGCGAGCAGCACCATCATGGCCTCCCCCACCGCGTCGACGCTGCGCTGCGACACGGCGGAGAGGTCGTCGCAAGGGCGGTGCCAGCAGGGGAAGTCGAAGTCGATCAGGTCGATCGAGGGCACGCCTAGTCGGAGGAACGGAAGGTGGTCGTCCTGGATCGCGCCCTGGGTGCCCGGCGGGAACATCGACCCCACCCCGGCTTGGCGCGCGGCCCGCCGCAGCCGGCGCCAGAGGCCGGGGCTCGAGTACTGCTCGCGCGGGATCCGCAGGCGCTTGTCGCCGACGAAGTCGAGCAGCACCATGGCGCGTGCACGCCGGTAGCGCGGCGCCGCGGCGCGGCTGCCGCGCAGCCCGCGCTCGAAGAACCGCTCGTTGCCCTCGCCGGGCGCTTCCTCGCCGTCGAAGAGGATGAAGTGGATCGTGTGGCGCGGACGCTCCAGCGTCCGCGCGAGCTGAGTCACTACCGCCGTCCCGGAGGCGCCGTCGTTGGCGCCGAGGAAGCCGGGGATCTCCTTTGTGTCGTAGTGGGCGCCCACCACGATGTAGCCGGGCTCGCGGCCGCGCACCGTGCCCACCACGTTGCGCAGGCCTCCGGGCACGGGCTCGAACCGTCCGCGCGGCAGCAGCCGCCGCAGCCGCAGCGCCAGCCGGCGCGAGGTCGCCGAGCCCGCCGGCCGCGGGCCCATCTCGACCTGCTCTCGGAGCAGCGCGAACGCGGCCTCG
>DASQNF010000231.1:0-5193 GCA_035645115.1 Thermoleophilaceae bacterium
TGCGACCAGGACGGCTCGCGGCTGGTGCAGCGCGCCGACGACAGGCCGGAGACGATCCGCAAGCGCCTCGACGTCTACCAGGAGCAGACCTCGCCGCTGATCGGCTGGTACGAGCAGCGCGGGGTGCTGCGCCGCTTCGACGGCACGCGCACGCCCGAAGAGGTGCACAGCCGTATCCGCGCGACGCTCGCGACGCTGGCCTTGGAGGCCGAGATCTGATGATCGTGCGCAAGAGCGCGGAGGAGCTCGAGCGGATGGCGGCGGCCGGCCGGGTCGTTGCGCGCTGCCACGAGATGCTGCGCGCAAAGGCGCGCCCGGGCGTGACCACCGCCGAGCTCGACGCCGCCGCTGAGCGCTTCATCCGCTCCCAGGGCGCCGAGCCGGCGTTCAAGGGCTATCGCGGCTTTCCCGGCTCGATCTGCGCGTCGCCGAACTCGATGGTGGTGCACGGGATCCCCGGGCGCTATGCGCTCACCCGTGGGGACATCCTCTCCATAGACATCGGGGTGATCCTCGACGGCTGGGTGGCGGACGCCGCGATCACGCACCCGATCGGCAACGTCACGCCGGTGGCGAGGCGCCTGCTGGCCACGACGCGCGCCGCGCTCTTCGACGCGGTCGAGCAGTGCCGGCCGGGGAACCGGCTCGGGGACGTCTCGAGCGCCGTCCAGGCACGTGTGGAGGCCGAGGGCTTCGGTGTGATCCGCTCGCTGGTGGGCCACGGCGTCGGGCGTGACATGCACGAGGACCCGCAGATCCCCAACTACGGGGAGCCCGGTACCGGCCCCGAGCTCGAGGAGGGCATGGCGCTCGCGATCGAGCCGATGGTGAACGTGGGCAGCCACCACATTCGCATGGGCTCCGACAACTGGGCGGTCTACTCGGAGGACGGCTCGCTGGCGGCCCACTTCGAGCACACCGTGGCGATCACGGCCGACGGCCCGCGCATCCTCACGCCCTGGCACGAGCTGATGCCGGACGGCACCGCGCCGGCGGCCGCCGCCTCGGCCTGAGCGCCGCCGGCTGCGCTCGACGCGGCGCGGGCGGCAGGAGCCGTCCTGCTAGTCTGTTCCGCTGGCGCAGAGCCGTTTCCTGGGCTCCGCGCCGGTCCTCGGTTCGATACGTTTCCCGGTCCCGGAGCTATGAAGGTCCGCGCATCAGTCAAGCCCATGTGCGAGAAGTGCAAGATCATCCGCCGTGGCGGTGCCGTTCTCGTCATCTGCCAGAACCCGCGTCACAAGCAGCGTCAGGGGTGACCCGGGGCTAGATGGCACGCATCGCAGGCATCAACATCCCCCTCAACAAGAGGGTCGAGATCGGCCTCACCTACGTGTACGGGATCGGCAGGTCCACGTCGAACACGATCCTGGCCGAGAGCGAGGTGGCCCCCGACACCTACGTGAAGGACCTGACCGAGGACGAGGTCCGCAAGCTGCGTGAGAAGGTCGATGACCTGCTTGTGGAGGGCGACCTCCGCCGCGAGCGGTCGCAGAACGTCAAGCGGCTGATGGAGATCGGGGCATACAAGGGCCTGCGTCACCGGCGCGGCCTGCCGGCCAACGGGCAGCGCACGAAGACGAACGCGCGCACGCGCAAGGGGCCGAAGCGCGGGTCGCAGTCCGGCGGCGGCAAGAAGAAGGTGAGGAAGCACTAGATGCCCCAGCCCCGCAGGCCGCGTGGGCGCAAGCGCGTCCGCAAGAACGTGCCGTTCGGCCAGGCTCACATCAAGACCAGCTTCAACAACACGATCGTGTCGTTGACCGACAAGGACGGCAACGTGATCGCGTGGGAGTCCGCCGGCGGCGCCGGCTTCAAGGGCTCGCGCAAGTCCACCCCGTTCGCCGCTCAGGTCACGGCGGACGCGGCGGCGCGCAAGGGGATGGAGCACTGCCTCCAGAAGGTCGAGGTCTTCGTGAAGGGCCCAGGCTCGGGACGCGAGACGGCGATCCGCTCGCTCCAGGCCGCCGGGCTCGAGATCACCGGGATCAGGGACGTGACCCCGCAGGCGCACAACGGCTGTCGCCCGCGCAAGCGGAGGCGCGTCTAGATGGCCCGCGACACCGGGCCACAGTGCAAGCAGTGCCGGCGCGAGGGCATGAAGCTCTTCCTGAAGGGGGAGCGCTGCCTCACCGACAAGTGCGGCGTGGAGCGGCGCAACTACCCGCCCGGCGACCACGGGCGCGGTCGCTCGCGCCAGTCCGAGTACCGCCTGCAGCTGCGCGAGAAGCAGAAGGCGCGTCGCTACTACGGCGTGCTCGAGAAGCAGTTCCGAAACTACTACGCCAAGGCCAGCCGCCAGACCGGGGTCACCGGCGAGAACCTCCTGCGCCTGCTCGAGTCGCGCTTCGACAACGTGCTCGTGCGGCTCGGCTTCGCCGCCTCGCGGCGCCAGGCGCGTCAGATGATCCGCCACGGCCACTGGGCGATCAACGGCCGGCGCGTGAACATCCCCTCCTACCAGCTGCGGCCCGACGACGTGATAACGATGAAGCCGAGCGCTCCGGTGGAGCCGGTCATCCGCGACGCGACCGAGCTGACCTCCGTCGTGCCCGCCTGGCTGCAGGCGGACCACGACGCCCTCACCGCCAAGGTGCTCCGCCTTCCCGAGCGTGTGGAGATCACCACGCCGGTGCAGGAACAGCTCATCGTCGAGCTCTACTCGAAGTAGCACCAGACACGCGCGCGTCCCCTGGAAGCGCGCGGCCCGAGACGAAGGAATCAGCCTCTCCATGATCGAGTTCCAGACCCCGCAGATATCGGCCGAGAAGGTCGAGGACAACCGCGGCACCTTCACGATCGAGCCGCTCGACCGCGGCTTCGGCTACACGTTCGGCAACTCGCTGAGGCGGGTGTTGCTGTCCTCGCTGGCCGGCGCGGCCGTGACCAGCGTCCGGATCGAGGGCGTTGCGCACGAGTTCTCCACCATCAACGGCGTGAAGGAGGACGTCACCGACATCGTCCTCAACCTCAAGGAGGTCGTCTGCCGCATGCATTCGGATGCGGAGGAGATCGAGGCGCCCCTGGTGGTCACCGGCCCCGGCGAGATCACCGCCAAGGACATCGACCTGCCCTCGGGCGTCGAGATCCTGAACCCCGACACGCACGTGGCCACGCTCGAGAAGAAGACCAAGCTCGAGATGTACCTGACCGTCGGCCACGGCCGCGGCTACTCGCCCGCCGAGGACAACAAGTCGCCCGACCAGCCGATTGGCGTGATCCCGATCGACTCGATCTTCTCGCCCGTGAAGCGGGTGGCCTACAAGGTCGGTCCCGCGCGCGTGGGCCAGAAGACCGACTACGACAAGCTCACGCTCGACATCGAGACCGACGGCTCGCTCGACCCCGAGGCCGCGCTGCGCCAGGCGGCCGAGATCCTGATCAAGTACCTCGCGATCTTCACCGACGCCGACCGCGTGGAGGCGCTGCGCGACCAGGGCGCGAAGCTCGCCGCGGGCGCCGACGGACTCGGCGACGGCGCCGGCTCGCGTGCCGACGGGATGGACGACATCCTGATCGAGGAGCTCGAGCTGGGCGTGCGCTCGTACAACTGCCTGAAGCGGGCCGGCATCCAGACCGTCGGCGACCTCGTGCAGAAGTCCGAGTCCGAGCTGGCGGCGATCCCGAACTTCGGCCGCAAGTCGATCGAGGAGGTCAAGGAGACCCTCGAGGCACGCGGGCTCGGGCTGCGGGCCGGATGACGGCCAGGGGCTCGCGGCACGGTTGCTAGGGTCACCTCGCCATGCGCCACCGCAAGCAAAAGGGCAAGCTCTCGCGCGACGCGGCGCACCGGAAGGCGCTGTTCATGAACCTCTGCCGTGAGGTGATCGACCACGAGCGCATCCAGACCACCGAGGCGAAGGCCAAGGCCGTCAAGCCGGAGCTCGAGCGCCTGATCACGCTCGCCAAGAAGGGCGACGGTCACTCGCGCCGGCTGGCGATGGCCCGGCTCGGCCAGGACAAGTTCGTGGTCTACAAGCTCTTCGAGGAGATCGCGCCCCGCTACGCGGAGCGCCAGGGCGGCTACGCGCGCATCCTGAAGCTCGGTCCGAGGAAGTCGGACTCGACCGAGATGGTCTTCCTCGAGCTGGTCTAAGCGGCTCCGGCCCCGGGCCGACGGGCCCTTTTCAGGGGCTCGCGAACTCCCGCAGCCGCTCGCGTGCTCCGCTTGCGATCGGCGGGCCGTGGGCGGTCAGGAGCACGTCGAAGTCGAGGTCGTCGGCGAGCCGCGCGTAGGCGCGCCTCAGGTCCCGCTTGGTCTGCTCGGGTTCGTCCATCAGGGCGTCGCGGACGAAGCCGAGCTCGCCGCCGTAGTGGACCACCCCGTCGGCCACCGCGAGCGCCTTCAGAGAGGGCATGTGGAGCGCGGCCTCATCGGGGCAGATCGCGCCGACCTCGTGCGCCACCACTGCGCCGCCGGCCAGCTCGTCGCCGAAGTCGTAGGGCTCGACCGGCTCGCCGCGCCCGTACTCGTGCATTCCGGGCCGCGGCGCCCTGATCGTGCAGCCGTGGAGCCCGTGCAGCTTCACGGCGTCGCGCAGGTGATGGCGGTTGGTCAGGAGCACCTCGCGCGGGGCCACCTCGGCCGGCGGCGCGAGCGGATCGAGCGCCACGCCGAGGTCCGGCAGCCAGTAGGAGCTCACCTCGACGCCGATCCTCGGATGGCGGGCGCTCCAGTGCCGGATTCCGGGCGCGATCTCGTCCATGTCCGCAGTCTTGCAGCTCGCCGGGCTGCAAGGAATCTTGCAACGTGCAGGACTTTCTGCTGATAGAACGACGGGCTCGCAACGCCGAGTCACTGCCCTTCCGGGGGCGTGAGCGGGGGAACCAATAGCGGCCGTGCCGGCCGTGGGGGCGAATCGCCCGGGCCAGGAGCCCGGGGGTAGCGCACGTGCGCGAGCCCGTCAGCTCACCTCGCAGGCGTTCAGCGAACATGACCGCCCGGACGATCTTCATCACGCTTCTCGCGAGCACCCTCGGCATGGCGGTGCTCGTTTGCCTGCCCGCCGCCGGCCCGGCGGGCGTGGAGCGCGCCGGCGCGGCGACGGCGGCGGGAGTGCGGGCCTCGTCGGCCGCCGCGGCGATCTCGCGGGGGGCCGACGTGCGCCGGCTCCAGCGCGCGATCGGCGTGGCCGCCGACGGCGTGTTCGGGCCCGCCACCGAGCGAGCGCTGCGGCGCTGGCAGCGCCGCCACGG
>DASQNF010000232.1:0-4337 GCA_035645115.1 Thermoleophilaceae bacterium
CCTACGCGGCGGCGCTCGGCGTCGCGTACTTCACGTTCGACGTGGTATTCGGCTTCGCCGGCTCGGACCCGTCGCTGCCGCTGTTCGGCTTCGTGTTCCTCGTCGCACTCGGCGTGGACTACAACATCTTCCTCGCCGCCCGTGGCCGAGGGTGAGCAGGGCGTGCTCGTGCAGGCCACGCTCGAGCCCCAGCCGTACTCCACCGAGGCCTTCGACCTGATCGAGCCGATCCGCGCCGCCGCCGACAGCGCCGCCGCCGGCACGCTTGTCGGGGGCGCCAGCGCCGTGGAGTTCGACGTGCGCGAGGCCGCCGCCTGGGACTCGAAGGTGATCCCGCCGATCGTGCTGGTGGTGGTCTTCTTGATCCTCGTGCTGCTGCTGCGGGCCATCGTCGCCCCGCTCGTCCTGATCGGCACGGTGATCCTCAGCTTCCTGGCGGCGCTCGGAGTGGGCTATCTCGTCTTCGACCTGGTGTTCGGCTTCCCGGGTTCCGACCCGTCGCTGCCGCTGTTCGCGTTCGTGTTCCTGGTGGCGCTCGGGGTGGACTACAACATCTTCCTGGTGGCGCGGGCGCGCGAGGAGACGCTGAAGCACGGCACGCGCGATGGGATGCTGCGCGCGCTGGCGGTCACCGGCGGCGTGATCACGAGCGCGGGCATCGTGCTGGCCGGCACCTTCTCGGTGCTGGCCGTGCTGCCGCTCGTGTTCCTCACCGAGATCGGCTTCGTAGTGGCCTTCGGCGTGCTGCTCGACACCTTCCTGGTCCGCAGCGTGCTCGTGCCGGCCACGGCGCTCAGCCTAGGGGACCGCTTCTGGTGGCCGTCCGCGCTCTCGAAGCGTGGCAGCGGGCCGCGCGCTGAGGAAGCCGACCGAGCGCGGGCTCAACCCGTGGCCGGGCCCGCTTGAGCGGAGGCCGCAGCGGGCCGGCACGGTCGCGGCCGGCCCGCTAGGCGAGCAGCCGCTCGAGCTCCTCGGGCGCGGTCACGGGCGCCTTGCAGGCGAAGCGCTCGCATACGTAGGCGGCCGGGCGGCCGTCGACGGGGGCGCGCTGGTCGAGCAGCGGGACCCCGTCGGGCTCGCCGCCGGCGAGCACCAGATGGGGACGGAATCGCGCCCGTACCACGCGTTCGAGCGGGCCCAGGTCGCCGCCCACGAGGGCCACCTCCCGCACCGGCGCGAGCCGGAAGTCGAGTGCCTGCAGCGCGTGGCCGAAGGCCTGCGGATGCTTGGCGGCGAGCTCGTGCAAAAGGCGCAGCACGGACACCGCGTGCTCCTCGTAGGCGTGCTCGCCGCTGAGCGCGGCCAGCCGCAGCAGGCCGTATGCCGCGCTCGCGTTGCCGGACGGGATCGGGTGGTCCTCGAGGTCCTTGCGCCGCGCCACGAGCGGCTCGTGATCCGACGAGGTCTCGAAGAAGCCGCCGTGCTCGCGGTCGGCGAAGCGCTCGACCATCTGGTCCGCGAGCGCCCGCGCCTCGCCGAACCAGCGCGGCTCGAAGCTCGCCTCGTAGAGCACGAGCAGCGCCTCGAGCAAGTAGGCGTGGTCCTCGAGGTAGGCGTTCAGCTTGCCCTCGCCGTCCTTCCAAGAGCGGAGCAGCCGGCCTTCGCCGTCACGCAGGTCACCCAGCACGAACTCCGCGGCCCGGGTGGCGGCGTCGAGGTAGTCTGCGCGCTCGAGCACGGCGCCTGCATCGGCGAGCGCGGCGATCATCAGCGCGTTCCAGGAGCACAGCCGCTTGTCGTCGAGGCCGGGCCAGACGCGCCGAGCGCGCGACTCGTAGAGGAGCTCGCGCCAGCGTCCCCGGCGCTCGGGGGCGCCCGGGCCGCGAACCGGAATGTTGCGACCCTCGAAGTTGCCGCGGTCGGTGGCGCCGAACCAGGCGATCGCCTCGTCGGCGTCCGGCTCGCCGGCGAGAGCCGCGCGCAGCTCGTCGACGCTCCAGACGTAGAACTTGCCCTCGACGCCCTCCGAGTCGGCGTCGAGCGCGGAGAAGAACCCTCCTTCGGGACCGCGCATCTCGCGCAGCGCCCAGTCGAGCGTCTCCTCGCATACCGACCGGAAGAGCTCCTCGCCCGTGACCTGCCAGCCATGCAGGTAGGCGCGCGCCAGCAGCGCGTTGTCGTAGAGCATCTTCTCGAAGTGGGGGACGAGCCAGTGGGCGTCCACCGAGTAGCGGGCAAAGCCGCCGCCGATCTGGTCGTACATGCCGCCTGAGGCCATCGCGTGCAAGGTCCGCGCGGTCATCTCGCGGGCGGGACTCGCCGGCCCGGCGCCGGACGGCGCGCCGGCGGCCCGGCGCAGCAGGAACTCGAGCGCGGAGGCGGGCGGGAACTTGGGCGCCCCGCCGAAGCCGCCGTTGGCGGCGTCGAACTGCGATCGCAGGGTGCGCACCGCGTCGTCGAGGGCGCCGGCATGGAGCGGCGCCTGCGAGGGGCGCAGCAGGGCTCCGCCCTGGAGGCGCTGCACGACGCGCTCGCCGCCGGCCCGGATCTGGTCCTTCTGCTCCGCCCAGGCGTGCGCCACGGCCTCGAGCACCTGGCGCCAGGAGGGCATGCCCATCCGCTCGGCCGGCGGGAAGTAGGTCCCCACGTAGAAGGGCACCTGCTCGGGAGTGAGGAACACGTTCAGCGGCCAGCCGCCCGAGCCGGTCATGGCCTGGCAGGCCTCCATGTAGATCGAATCGAGGTCGGGTCGCTCCTCGCGGTCGAGCTTGATGCACACGAACAGCTCGTTCATCAGCGCGGCCGTCCCCGACTCCTCGAAGGACTCACGCTCCATCACATGGCACCAGTGGCAGGCCGAGTAGCCGATCGAGAGCAGGATCGGGCGGTCCTCGTCGCGGGCGCGGGAGAGCGCCTCCCCGCCCCACGGGTACCAGTCCACCGGGTTGTCCTTGTGCTGGAGCAGGTACGGCGAGGTCTCGTCTGCGAGCCGGTTCGGCATACGGGTCAGGCTACCCGGTCCAGCTCCTAACGATCATGTGTAAAGAATACGCACAAATAGTGTAAACTGACGCTCGTGCGGCAGGCGAGCGGCGACCTCTTTCCCACCGACTCCCCGATCCCGGCCAGCCAGCTGATCGGGCGCCGGGACGACGTTCGCGAGCTCACCACGCGGCTCGAGGCCGGCACCCACTTGGTCGTGGCGGGTCCGCGCCGCACGGGCAAGACCAGCGTCTGCGAGGCGGCGCTCGGGCGGCTGCGCCGGCGGGGGGCGTACACGGCGAAGATCGACCTGTTCCGCGTCTCGGATGCCGGCGAGCTGGCGGAGGCACTCGCAACGGCGGTGATCGCCAACCGCTCGGCCACGCATCGCGCGCTTCGCCGGGCGCGCAGCGCCGGCCGGGCGGCGGTCTCGGCGGCGCAGGGGCGGGCGCTGCTGCGTATGGTCGGGGAGCTGGGAGAGGGGGTCGAGATCGCGCTCACGCCGGGGCTCGCGGCTCAGGATCCCGAGCGAGCGCTCGACCTGGCGCTCGAGCTGCCCGAGCGCGTGGCGCGTGCCGACGGCCGGCGGCTGGTGCTCTTCATCGACGAGTTCCAGGAGGTGGCCTCCGCCCGCCGGCCGTATGGCGAGGCCGACGCGGTCATGAACCGGATGCGCGCGATCTTCCAGCGCTCGACCTCGGTCAGCTACCTGTTCGCGGGCAGCATCGAGCACCTGATGCGCGACCTGTTCGCCCCCACGCGGCGGGCGTTCAGCGGCTTCGGAAGCTTTCATTCACTGCGCGCGATCGAGCCGGAGGAGTGGGTACGCGGTCTCGCGGAGCGCTTCGCGGCCGACGACTGCACGATCGCCGAGCCCGCGCTCGCCCGGATCGCCGAGCTCGGCGACGGACATCCGCGCGCCACCATGCGCATCGCGCAGCAGGCTCACCTGCTCTCGATCGAGCTCGACACCCGCGCGATCGACCTCGAGCTCGTGCAGCTCGGCTTCGAGCGCGCGCTGGCGGGCGACCGCCCGACGATGGAGCAGGTGGTGGAGCGCGTGCGCCTGCTGCACAAGCACGGGCTCGCCGTGGCGCGCGCCGTGGCGGCGGGGCAGCCGCCGCCGAAGCGCCTGCACCCGGGGGTGCGCGACCGCGTGCTGAAGCTGCTGCGCGACGCAGGGATCGTCGAGCACGAGAATCGCGGGCGCTGGCGCGTGACCGACCCGCTGCTGCGCCACTACCTCGAGGGGCTCGACCCCTTCGGCTGAGCGCGCAGGTCGGCGCGCCTGATCTTTCCGCTCGCGGTCTTCGGCAGCGCCGCTGCGAACTCGACCACGCGCGGATACTTGTAGGGGGCGGTGCGCCGCTTGACGTGCTCCTGGAGCTCCCGCGCCAGCGCCTCGCCCGGAGCGT
>DASQNF010000233.1:0-2835 GCA_035645115.1 Thermoleophilaceae bacterium
CCCTTCTCGAAGCTGCGCGTCTCGGTCGGGTTGTCGAGTTGGACGAGCGTCAGGTCCATGCCGGCAGTGTGGCCGATGGGGGCGAGATCCGGCCGGCCGGGACTTCTCCGCCCATGGAGGCGATCGACGAGCTGGCCCACGCGCTGCGCGCGCGCCTGATCGAGCGGGCGCGTGCGGGCGAGGCTGGCGCGGCGCCGGGCGGGCTCGAGCAGGAGGTGCGCGAGCTTGTGGAGCGCGAGGCCGCGCCGCTGCCCGAGGCGGAGCGCGAGGCGCTCCGCGCGCGAGTGGTGCTGCTCGCAACGGGACTCGGGCCGCTCGAGCCGCTGCTCTCCGATCCAACGGTCGACGAGGTGCTGGTGAACGGGGCCGCATCGGTGTACGTGGAGCGGCGCGGGCGGCTCGAGCGCACGGGCGTGGCGTTCGGCACCGAGGCCGAGCTGCTGCACGCGATCGAGCGGATCCTGGCGCCGCTCGGCCGCCGTGTGGACGAGGCCTCGCCGCTCTGCGACGCGCGCCTGGCCGACGGCTCGCGCGTGAACGTGGTGATTCCGCCGTTGTCGTTGTCGGGACCGTGCTTGACGGTGCGCCGCTTCCGGCGCTCGGGGTTCTCGCTGCGCGAGCTCGTGGCGGGCGCCACGCTCCCGGCCGCTGTTGCGGAGCTGCTGGCGCTGTGCGTGGCCGCGCGGGCGTCCGTGCTCGTGAGCGGAGGCACGGGGTCGGGCAAGACGACCACGCTGAACGCGCTCTCCGGCGCGATCCCGGGGGAGGAGCGGATCGTCACGATCGAGGACGCGGCGGAGTTGCGCCTGCGCCAGCGGCACGTCGTCCGGCTCGAGGCGCGTCCGGCGAACCTCGAGGGGCGGGGCGAGGTCACGATTCGCCAGCTCGTGCGGAACGCGCTGCGGATGCGCCCGGACCGGATCGTGGTCGGGGAGGTGAGGGGCGCGGAGGCGCTCGACATGCTCCAGGCGCTCAACACCGGGCACGACGGCTCGCTCACCACGGTCCACGCGAACTCGCCAGCGGACGCGCTGCGGCGGGTGGAGACGCTCGCGCTGATGGCCGGCGTCGGGTTGCCCCACGAGGCGGTGCGCGACCAGGTTGCGAGCGCCCTCGACCTGGTGGTGCACCAGGCGCGGATGCCCGACGGGGCACGGATGGTCGAGTCGGTCACCGAGGTGGTGCGGGTGGCCGGCGGCGCCGGCGTGCGCGAGCTGTTCGCGCGCGGCGGTGAGCCGAGACGACCGGGGCCTGGCGCGCTGTCGGCGCGCCTCGACTCGTTCCAGGGAGCGGGGGCGCGGGTGGCGCGGCCGCGGGAGGTGGTGTGAGCACGGCTGTGGCGCTCGGGTTCCTCGCCGGGGCCGTGGGAGTGCTCGGTCTCGTGAAGCTCGGAGCGGGCGTGCTCCGAGCCGCCGGGGCACGCGCGCCGGGCGTTGGACGGCAGCTGGACGCGCTCGTGGAGGCCGTGGTCCGGCTCGGACGGGAGGGGCGCGATCCGGGAGCCGTGGAACGGCGCCGGCTGCTGCTCGCGGGCGCGCTGGTCGCCTTCCTTGCAGGCACGGCGCTCGCCGGGCCGAGCGCCGGGCTCGCCCTCGCCGCCGGCGGGCCCTGGGCGGTGGCGCGCGTGCTGGGCTCGCGGCGGCGCCGCTACGGGCGGGCCGTGGACGCGGGCGTCGCACAGATGGCGGTGGCGATCGCGGACGCCATCGGCGGCGGCCACTCGCTGCGCGGCGCGATCGCCGAGGCGACCGTGTCCGTGGAGGGCGCCGCGGGCCACGAGCTCCGGCGCGCCGCGGCCGAGCTGAACGCCGGCGCCACCACCGACTCCGCGCTGGCGGCGATGCGCTCCCGGGTCCGCTCGGTCCGGCTCGACACGCTCGTGGCGGCCTGCCTGCTCCAGCGCCGTGCGGGCGGCGACCTCGCGCGGCTGCTCCGTGAGAGCGCCCGCGCGATGGAGGACCAGGCGCGCCTCGAGGACGAGGTGAGCTCCGCCACCGCGCAAGCACGCTTCACCGGACTGCTCGTGGTTCTGCTGCCGCTCGGCGGCGGGCTGCTCGCCGAACTGGCCAGCCCCGGCTGGTTCGCCGGCCTGTGGAGCTCGTTCCTAACGGCCTGGCTCGTGGGAATCGCGATCGTGCTCCAAGCGCTCGCCGCGGTGCTGATGCGGCGGCTGGGCCAGGTGAGGCTGTGAGCGCTGGGCTCGCGCCGGGGCTCGCCTTCGTGGCCGGTGCGGCCGGTGCGGCCGGGCTCGCGCTGGTGCTCCCAAGCTGGGGGCCGGGCCGGCGCAGGAGCGTGGGCGTTCCGCTCGTGCGGCTGTTCGCGGCGGCGGGTGGCCGCCTGCGACCAAGCGCGGCCAGCGCGCCCCGCGACCTTCGGGGGCGGATCGCGGCGGCGGGCCGGCCGGCCGGGCTGGGCGTGCGCGACCTGCTGGCGGCGAAGCTCGCAGCGGCGGTGGCCGCGGGCACGCTCGGCGCGATGCTGGCGGCGCTCGCCCCGGGGCGCCTCGGCTTCGCAGTCGTGCTCGGCGCGCCCGTGGCCGGCTTCCTCGCGCCGGACCTCTGGCTCGGGCGGCTCGCGGCCGAGCGCGCCCGCCGGATACGGCGAGAGCTGCCGGCGCTGCTCGACCTGCTTCGGATCACGGTCGAGGCGGGCGCTTCGCTCCCGGAGGCGCTGCGCGCCGTGGGGGAGCGCTCCACAGGTCCTCTCGCCGCCGAGTGGCGGGCCGCAGGGCGCGAGGTGGCCCTGGGCGTCCCGCTCGAGCGAGCCCTGGCCGGGCTGGCCGACCGGGCGCCGCTACCAGAGGTGCGCGCCCTCATCGCGGCGCTCGAGCGCGCC
>DASQNF010000234.1:0-2093 GCA_035645115.1 Thermoleophilaceae bacterium
GCGACTGCATGTCCGTGTTGATCGCGATGAACTCGACGCCCTCGACCTCGGCCTCGATCATCCGGTTGACCGCGTTCACGCCCGCGCCGCCGACCCCGACCACGCGCAGCACCGGCTCGGTGATCCCGTCGGTCGTCGGCATGAAGGAGGAGACCGGCTGCTGGACCGGGTCCGCGGGACGCTGCCCCGACCCGGAGTCGCGCTCCAGGATGTTCTCGGGGATGTCAGTGGAGAAGACCGAGCGAAGCCGCTCCTCCGGGCTCGGCACTCCCTCGTAGCGGCTCCAGCGCTCCTCGCGTCGCTCGTCGCGCTCGCGGGCGCGCTTTGCGGCCTCGGTCATCCGGCGGGTCGGGCGCGGGGCAAGCTCGTCCCTCAGCTCGGGCTGCTCGTGCCCCTGCGGCTCGGGGACGTGCTGGGTGGCCTGCGGCGCCGGCCCGCCCTCCGGCAGCGGCCTGCCGCCCCTGGGCTCGGTGGATGGCTTGCGCTCCCCGCCCTCGGGCGAGCGCTTCGCGGCCTCGTCCGCTTCCGTCTTGCGGAAGAGCTGCGCCAGGGGTCCCTCGCGCATGCTCGCCCTGTTACCGCTTGCCATTCGCCAGGACCTCCTCCGCTAGCTGACGGTAGGCGTACGCCGCCTTGCCGTCCGGGTCGTACTTGAGCACCGACATACCCTTCACCGGGGCCTCGGCAAAGCGAACCGTCTTGGTGATGCGCGAAGCGAACACGCGGTCCCCGAAGTTCTCCTCGAGGATCTCGATCGCCTCCTTGGCGTGCACGGTCCGGTTGTCGACGAGCGTGGGAAGGATGCCCTCGATCTCGATGTCCGGGTTGAGCTCGTCACGCACCATCGAGAGCGTGTTCTGGAGCTGGATCAACCCGCGCATGGACAGATACTCGCATTGGACGGGGACGATCACCTTGTCGGACGCCGTCAGCGCGTTGATCGTGAGCAGCCCGAGGCTCGGCGGGGTGTCGATGAAGATGTAGTCGTAGTCCTCGAGGATCGGGGCGAACGCCTTCTTCAACGCGCGCTCGCGGCCGATCATCGTCGACATCGCGATCTCGGCGCCCGCCAGGTCGATGGAGGCGCAGGCCACGTCCACCTCGCGCTTGCGTATCACCTCGCGGATCGAGAGCTGGTGCACGAGCACGTCGTACATCGACGCCTCCAGCGTGTCGGGGTCGATCCCCTGGCTCATCGTCAGGTTGCCCTGCGGATCGAGGTCCACGCAGAGAACCCGGTGCCCGCGCTCCACGAACGCGGCGGCGAGGTTGAGGGTGGTGGTTGTCTTGGCGACCCCGCCCTTCTGGTTTGTGAAGGCGATGACCTTGGCCTTGGACGTCACGAAGTGAGGATTCGCACGCGCGAGGGCGATTCCTTCCCGATGCGGCCGGACGAGTTGCTAAGGGGCGCCGCGCTCCCAGAGCGCGTCGTCGTACCAGGCGCCCACGATCGCCTTGTCGGGGTCCTGTCCGGCGCGCGCCGAGAGCTCGAGCGCGAGCAGCTGCAGGCGCGCGGTCAGCGCCAGCTGGGACAGCACCGGATCGCCGGAGCCGTCGTCGTCGAGCGCGCCCACCGGCACGCCCTCCGCCTCGGCTGCCCGGCCGAGTCCGGGCAGCAGGCCGTATGGGTCGCGCGAGGGCTGCAGCAGCACGAGCGCGTCGCGGCCGTCGAGCGGGACCGCCGAGCCGTGCAGCAGGAACTCCCCGTCGAACCCCTCGGCGAGCCTGCGCGCGGCTTCGCGCACCTTGAGCGCGCCCTCGCGAGCGCTCACGGCGGCCGGCCCCGTGCCGGTGAGCACGAGCACCCGCTCGAAGTCCGGCAGCGTGTCGATGCCCGGGCTCTCGATCGCGTCCGCCACGGCGTCGGCCGCCGCTTCGATCGCCTCCGGCCCGAGCCCCTCGGCCCCGTACGCATGCGCGATCAGCGCGATCGCCGCCAGCGTGCCGAGGTAGGAGATCGTGTAGGTGTGCGAGCGCTCCTTCGGCACGGTCTGGATCGCCTCCGGCCAGTCCAACCCCTGGGCCGTGATCGACACGGTCACCGCCGCCGTCTCGAGCGCGCTCGCGCGGGCGCGGCGCGCGTACGCGGAGCT
>DASQNF010000235.1:0-10337 GCA_035645115.1 Thermoleophilaceae bacterium
TGGTGAGGAACGCGGACATGCCGACGATGCATTCGGCCACCGCCGACGACGGCAGCTTCGACACAGGCATCTACGACGCCGGCGAGAGCCGTTCGGAGACCTTCAAGCAGGCCGGCACGTTCTCCTACTTCTGCACGCCGCACCCGTTCATGAAGGCCAGCGTGACGGTGCGGGCCTCCGGCGCGGGCGGCGAGTCCGGCTCCGGCTCTGAGGGCGAGGGCTCGCCCGCGGGCGGCACCGCCGGGGGCGCCGGCACGAGCGCGGCGGGGTCCGACGCGGGCTCGGGCGAGGCGCTGCCCGCCACCGGCCGCGACTCGGGCTCCCTGCTCATGCTCGGCCTGCTGATGCTCGCGCTGGGCGTGGCCGTGCAACGGCGCTCCCGCGAGCAGGCGGCGCGGCCGGCGGGCCGCATCGGCGGGTAGCCGGGCGGGGTAGTCTTCCCGCCGCATGGCGAGCAGGAAGATCCGTGTGGTCGTGGCCAAGCCCGGTCTCGACGGGCACGACCGGGGCGCGAAGATCATCGCCCGCGCGCTGCGCGACGCCGGCATGGAGGTGATCTACACCGGCCTCCACCAGACGCCCGAGCAGATCGTGGAGACCGTGCTCCAAGAGGACGCCGACGCCGTAGGCCTCTCGATCCTGTCGGGCGCGCACATGACGCTCGTGCCTCGCATCGCCGCCCTGCTGGAGGAGGAGGGGGCCGACGACGTGGTGCTCGTGGTGGGCGGGACGATCCCCAACGACGACATCGCCGAGCTCAAGGAGCTGGGCGTGGCGGAGGTGTTCACCCCGGGCGCCCCCGTCCAGGGGATCATCGACTTCATCAAGCAGGCCGTGCCGGCCTGAGGTGGAGGCCGACCAGGTCCTCGCCTTCCGGCTGGCCCGCTCCGGGCTCGCTGTCCCCGGTCGGCGGAGTCTCGCCGAAGCCGCAGCCTGCCCCGCCTCGGACTTCGCGCGCGACGCGGGGCTGCTGGCGCTCGCGGCGCGCACCGAGCGCCTCTCCCGAGAGGCCTACGACCGCGCGGTGGACCACGGCGAGCTCGTGGTCGCTCACGTCATCCGTGGGGCCATCCACGCGCTGGCGCCGGCAGACCACGCGCTCTACGGCCGCGCCCTGATCGCGCGCGACGACCGCGAGCTGGGCGCACAGCTCGGGCGCCAGGTGCAGCTGCTGGCGGCGAAGAAGCGCTTCGAGCCGACCGCCGCGCTCGAGGAGGTGGCGCAGGCTACGAGGGCTGCACTGGCGAGCGGCCGCACGCTCGACAAGAACGAGCTGCACGAGGAGCTGAGAGCTCGGGTCAGCGGCGACCTGATGCCCTGGTGCCGAGGCTGCAAGAGCCACCACGTGGCTCCCATGCTGTGGCGCTACGCGACGGTGAAGGCGGGCGCGCGGCTCGACTCGAAGCGCCGCTACACGATGGGAAGGCCGGGGCGGACGCCGGCCGCGAGCGAGGCCGTGCGCCGCTTCCTCGGCTTCTACGGGCCGGCAAAGCCGAGCGACCTCGCCGACTGGGCGGGGCTCGCGAAGCCCCACGCCGAGCGCCTCTGGGGCGAGGTGGCGGGCGAGCTCGCCGAGGTGCGGGTGGGCAAGGCCAAGAGCTGGCTCCTGAGCGAGGACATGGCCGCGCTCGAGTCGCCACCCGCGGCGGAGGGCCTACGCCTGATCCCGCCCGGCGATCCCTATCTGCAGAAGCCCAACCGGGCGCTGCTGGCGCCGGACGGCGAGCTGCGCAAGCGGCTGTTCCGGCCGGTGGCGAGCCCCGGAGCGGTGCTGAGCGACGGCCGCCTCGCCGGTCTCTGGCGGGTCAAGGCGAAGGGGAACAAGGCCGAGGTCAGCGTCGAGAGGCTCGGCCGCCTCCGGCGCGGGGAGCTCGAGGAGCGGGCCCAGCGCCTGGCGGAGCTGCGCGGAGCGAGCGAGGCCGCGCTCGTCCTCGCCTGAGCGGCGCCGCAGGACTGCGGCTCAGGCGGCGCTGCGCGCCTGCTCCAGCTCCAAGATGCGCTCCGCGGCGGCGCGCATCCCTGCGAGCAGTTCCTCGCCGACCTGGTCCGCCCAGCGCCGCTCTATCTCGGCCAACAGGCGCTCGGCCGTATCGCAGCCGTCCCTACCGCGCCCGGTCAGGCGGATGATCTTCGCCCGGCCGTCCTCGGGGTCGGGCACGCGCTCGAGGTAGCCCATCCGCTCGAGGTCCGCCACCACCTCGCCCACGGCCTGCTTGGTGAGTCCGGAGGCCTCCGCCAGCTCGGTCAGGCGCGAGCCGCGCTCACGGTCGACGAAGCGGAACACGCAGCCGTGCCCGGGGCGGATGTCGGGGTGGCCTTCCGCGGCCATCCGCCCCTGCATCTCACCCACGATCAGGCCCTTGACCTCGTCGAGCAGGGCGGGCAGCGGACGCAGTCTCTGGTCGATCTCAACTGACATTGATAAAGGGCCTTGACTTTCTGCTAAGGCTACTTGATAATGCTGCCTGACAAGGTGGCCTTACCAATGATAGCCCCAGTGAACGGAGAAACCAAGATGACTCGCAAATGGTGGACGCTGATCGCGGTCAGCGTCGCGACATTCATGCTCCTCCTCGACATCACGGTGGTGAACACCGCGCTGCCGGCGATCGAGGAGGACCTCGGCGCAAGCTTCACGGAGCTGCAGTGGGTGGTGGACGCGTACACGCTGTCGCTCGCCGCCCTCGTGCTCACCGCGGGAGTGCTCGCCGACCGGCTCGGGCGCCGGCGCGTGTTCGCCGCCGGGCTCGGGATCTTCACAGTGGCCTCGCTGCTGGCGGGGCTCGCGTCCGACCCGACCTTCCTGAACCTCGCGCGCGCCCTCCAGGGCGTGGGCGGCGCGGTGATGTTCGCGGTCTCGCTCGCGCTGATCGCGCAGGAATTCGCCGCCGGCCGCGAGCGCGGCACGGCGATGGGCGTCTACGGCGCCACTATCGGCGTGGCCGTTGCCATCGGCCCGCTCGTGGGCGGCGCGCTCACCGACTCGCTCGGCTGGGAGTCGATCTTCTTCCTGAACGTGCCGATCGGCGTGGCCGCGATCGCGATCACCTACGCGAAGCTGCGCGAGTCGCGCGACCCGAATGCCACACGCGTCGACTGGGCCGGGCTCGTGACCTTCTCCACTGCGCTCTTCCTGCTCGTGTTCGGGCTCCTGCGCGGCAACGAGGAGGGCTGGGGCTCCACCACGATCGTCGGACTGCTGGGCGGCGCGGGCGTGCTGCTCGCGCTGTTCCTCGCGATCGAGACGCGCGTGAGCCAGCCGATGTTGCCGCTGCACCTGTTCCGCAAGCCGGCCTTCACCGGGATCCAGCTGGCGGCGCTCGGCGTGTCGGCGTCGATGTTCGCGCTGTTCCTCTACACCACGTTCTACCTGCAGGGCTACCTCGGACACGATCCACTCGAGGCCGGGCTTCGCTACCTGCCGTTCACGGTCATGAACTTCTTCGTGGCCGCCGCGGCGGGAGCGCTGATCTCGCGGGTCCCGGCGCGCGTGATGCTGAGCGTGGGCCTCGGCGCCACCGGGATCGGGATGCTCCTGATGGGCGGCCTCGATCCCGCGGACGAGTGGACCGCGCTGCTCGGCGGCTTCCTGGTGGCGGGCGCCGGCGTGGGCCTGATCAACCCGGTGATCGCGGACGTGGCCGTGTCCGTGGTGCCCAAGGAGCAGAGCGGGATGGCGTCCGGCATCAACGACACGTTCCGCCAGGTCGGCATCGCCGTGGGCATCGCGGCCTGGGGAGCGCTGTTCCTCGGACGCGGCGCGGACAAGGTCGAGCAGCTGGCGGCCGGCACCCCGGCCGCGAGCGGCGAGCGGCCGCGGCTGCTGGTCGAGGCCGTGTCATCCGGGAACCTGGACGCCGCCCTCCTGGGCCTCCCCGCCGGCGCGCGCGAGCGTGTGGCGGACGCGGCGCGCGAGGGCTTCCTCTCCGGCATGAACGAGATCTTCATGCTGGGCGGCCTGCTCGCGCTGGTCGCGGCGCTGCTCTCGCTGTGGCTCGTGCGCGAGAGGGACATCGAGCGTGCCGAGCCGATCGAGGACATCGAGCTGCCGCAGCTCGAGCCGCGCCTCGAGCCGGCGAGGGATCCCGTCGCGGCGTAGAGGACGGCCCGCTGCGGTCGGACCCACGAGCTTGCATGGCTCGGGGTCCGGCCGTGGCCAGAGACCGCTCACGCCGAGGCGATTGACTCATCAGTCAACCGGACGGGTACAATCCCGCGTCCCTTCGCGCCGTCGCCTGCGCGCCGCGTCGCGATCGGCCTCGGGCCGCCGCCGGCCCTCACGCGAGAAACCAAGGAGAAGTTCCCTGTGAAGATCTGCGTCCTCGTAAAGGAGGTGCCCGACGCCGCGGTCGAGAAGCGCATGGACCCGGCCACGAAGCGCCTCGACCGCTCCGGCGAGACCACGCTCAACCAGTTCGACACGCACGCCATCGAGGCCGCCATGCAGATCCGCGAGAGCGACGCCGCCGAGGTCGAGGAGATCGTGGCGGTGACGATGGCGCCCGCCGACGCCGGGCGCACGCTCAACAAGGCCGTGGCGCTCGGCGCCGACCGCTCGGTGCACCTGACCGACGAGGCGCTCGCCGGCTCGGACGTCTGCGCCACCGGCTATGCGCTCGCCAAGGTGCTCGAGTCGGAGGGCCCGGACCTCGTGCTGCTCGGCCAGCAGTCCGCCGACGGCGAGTGCTACACGATCGGAGCGGTGGTGGCCGACCACCTGAAGATGCCCTCTCTGACCCAGGTGGTCGAGCTCCAGGTGGAGGGCGGCAAGCTCCGCTGCGAGCGCCAGGCCGAGTACGGCTACGACACCGTCGAGGTCGAGCTGCCGGCCGTGATCTCGGTGGGCGACGCCATCAACGAGCCGCGCTATCCGTCGCTCAAGGCGATCATGGGCGCGAAGAAGAAGCAGCGCGACGTGCTCTCCACGGGCGACGTCGGAATCGACCCCGGGAGGGTGGGCGAGGACGGCTCGCGCACCACGGTGCTCGCGATCAACCCGCCCCCCGCGAAGGCCGGCGGCGAGATCATCGAGGACGAGGACACGAACGAGACCGTAGGGAAGATCCTCGCCTGGCTCGAGGAGAGGAAGCTGCTCGCATGAGCGCCATCCTCACCTACGCCCTGCACTACGAGGGCGAGTTCAACAAGAACTCGCTGGGCGCCGTGTCCGAGGGGGCGAAGCTCGCGAAAGAGATCGGCGGCGAGGCCGCCGCCGTGGTCGTAGGCGGCGACGACCTCGACAACGAGCTGTGCGCCTCGCTCGGCAGATACGGAGCGTCCAAGGTCTACCGCGCCAAGGGCCCGGAGGGGCTCTCCCAGCCGGTCGTGGACGCGATGGCCAGGGTGATCGCGGACAACGGCTACAGGTACGCCCTGTTCGGCGGCGGGCTGCTCGGCTTCGAGATCGGCGCCGGGCTCACGGCCCGCCTGAACGCCGGCGTCACGATGGAGGTCACGGCCGTAAAGGCGCAGGACGGCCGGCTCGTGGCGGAGCGGCCGATCCTGCGGGACTCGGCGATCGTGGACGTGGGATACGTGGGAGAGCCCGGCATCATCATCGGTCGCCTCAACGCGTTCGACATCGTCGATGGCGGCGAGGGGGCCGCCGAGGTGGTGGACGTGGACGTGCAGCTCGAGGCCCACTCCACCAAGGCCGTGATGGTCAAGCGTGGCGAGCAGCGCGGCGCCGACGTGAACATCGAGGACGCCGAGATCCTCGTGGCCGGCGGCCGCGGGCTCGGAAAGGCCGAGGGCTTCGAGCTCTGCGAGACGCTCGCCCAGGCGCTCGGGGGCGCCGTGGCGGCCACACGCGCGGTGGTCGATGCCGGCTGGTACCCCTACGCGGCGCAGATCGGCCAGACCGGCAAGACGGTGGCCCCCAAGCTCTACCTGGCGGCCGGCATCTCAGGGGCGATCCAGCACAAGGTCGGGATGCAGTCGGCCGAGAACATCGTCGCGATCAACAAGGACGCCAACGCGCCGATCTTCGAGTTCTGCGACCTCGGGATCGTGGGCGACCTCAACAAGATCCTGCCCAAGCTGACCGAGGCCGTGAAGGCGAGGAGGGGCTGACCCCATGTCCACGGCGCCGATCGAGTTCCCCGCGCCCGTGGACCCCGCGAAGGAGTTCGTGGGTCCGCCAGAGGACCCCGAGGACGAGCGGATCGAGGTGGGCGTGGCGATCGTGGGAGGGGGCCCGGCCGGCCTCGCCTGCGCCATTCGCCTCACCCAGCTGCTGGCCGACGACGAGGCGATGACGGAGTCGCTCGGCGAGGTGCCGGTGGCGCTCGTGGAGAAGGGCAAGGGCCCAGGCTCCCACCTGCTGTCCGGGGCGATGATGAAGCCGTCGGCGATGAGGAAGCTGTTTCCCGAGCTGGCGGAGAGCGACTGGCCGACCTACGGAACCGTCGACACGGACGCGGTCTACCTCCTGCCCAACTCGAAGCGCGCGATCCCGCTGAGGCCGACCCCGCCGCCGTTTCGCAACCACGGCAACCACGTGACCTCGGTGGCGCGGCTCGGCCGCTGGCTCGCCGAGCAGGCCGAGGAGGCGGGTGTGTACATCCTCGGCGAAACGGCCGCGGCCAAGCTGCTCGTGGACGACGGCCGGGTGGTGGGCGTGCGCTCGGGCGACAAGGGCCGCGGCCGCGACGGCGAGGAGCTGTCGAACTTCGAGCCCGGGTCCGACCTGATCGCCAAGGCCACGGTGCTCGCCGAGGGCACCCAGGGGCACCTCACCGGCGCGGCCATCCGCCACTTCCGGCTCGGCTCCGAGGACCCGCAGCAGTGGGAGCTCGGCGTCAAGGAGGTGTGGGAGGTCCAGAAGCCGCTCGACCGCGTGATCCACACGATGGCCTGGCCGCTTCGCTACCGCGCCAAGTACCGCGAGTTCGGCGGCTCGTTCATCTACCCGATGGGCGAGCAGCGCGTGTCGATGGGGTTCGTGTGCGGCCTCGACTACCGCGACGCCACCTTCTCCCTCCACGACGTGCTCCAGCAGCTGAAGGGCCACCCGCTCGTGGCGGACATCATCGACGGCGGCAAGCGCGTGGGCTGGGGGGCGAAGACGATCCCCTCCGGCGGCTACTGGGCGCAGCCGCGCGAGCTCTGGGCGCCGGGGCTGGCGATCGCCGGCGACGGCGCCGGCATGGTCAACATCCCGACGCTGAAGGGGGTGCACTACGCCATGCACGCGGGCATGTTCGCGGCGGAGGCGATCTACGAGCGCCTCAAGGCCGGCGGCTCCTGCGACGACCTCTCCAACTACGCCGGCAAGGTTCGCGGCTCGGAGATCGAGACGGACATCCGCCGCTCGCGCAACATGCGCCAGCCCTTTGCGAAGGGCTTCTTCGTGGGCGGCGCGATCGCGAACATGATGGAGATCTCCGGAGGTCGTGTCCCGGGCGGGCGCTGGAAGACCCATGACGACGCCACCGTCGACGTGTTCATCGGCGACCGCGACAGGCACTACCCCAAGCCCGACGGCAAGACCACGTTCGACAAGCTCTCCTCGGTGTTCGCCAGCGGCAACGCCACCCGCGACGACGCGCCCAACCACATCCGCATCCAGGACAGGGTGCCGCTCGACCTGGCGCTGATGTGGCAGAACATGTGCCCGGCCGCGGTCTACGAGGTGCCCGAGGAGGAGCTCGAGGCGGCCCGCGCCGACGGCGGCGGCAAGCTCGACGGCAAGCACGAGGTCAAGCTGCAGATAACGCCGTCGAACTGCGTGCAGTGCGGGGCGATCACCGCAAAGGGCGGCCGGCTCACGCCTCCCGAAGGTGGGGACGGCCCCAACTACCAGCACACCTGAGGGCCGCGAAGCCCCGCTCGGCGTCCTCCGCTCGCGGCTCACCCGCCCTCGGCGGTGCGGGCCGCTAGCTTGCCGCCATCCGCTACCCCGGCCAGCATCCACGCCGCGCCGCCGTCGTCGGGGCGGGCTCGTTCGGCACCGCCGTGGCCGTGCTGCTCGTCAGGGCGGGCGTGCGCACCACCCTGCTGTGCCGCACCAGGGAGCAGGCGCAGCAGCTCACCGCCGGCCACGAGAACGTGCGCTACCTGCCCGGCGTGCCGCTGCCGCGCGAGCTCACGGTGCGCGGCTTCGGCGTGCACGACGACCAGTTCGCCCGTCCCGACCTGGTCTTCCTCGCCATGCCGTCCAACGGCCTCGGCGAGGCGGTGGCCGAGCTCGAGCGGCTCGGCGTGACCGACCGCGCCGGCTTCGTCTCGCTGGCCAAGGGGCTCGTGCCGCCCGGCGGCCAACCGCCCACGCTCGTGCTCGAGGCCGCCTTCGGCGCCGCTCGGGTGGCATGCGTGGGCGGGCCCGCGCACGCGCGCGAGATGGTGGAGAGCGGCGCCGGCCTGGTGTGCGCCTCCCGCTCGGAGACGCTCGCGCACCGGGTGGCGGAGACCTTCCAGCGCTCGGGGGTCGTGTGCGAGGTGTCCGACGACCCGGTGGGTGTGGAGCTGGCGGGCGTGGCCAAGAACGCGGCCGCGGTGGCCGTGGGCGCCACCCAGGCCCAGGGCCTCAACGCGGCTGGGATGGCCGCCGCCGACATCTTCCTCGAGGTGTTGGCGCTGGCGGCCGCGAGCGGCGGCCAGGCGCGCACGTTCGTGGGCCGGTCGGGCACCGGCGATCTCGTGGCCACGGCGCTGGCGCCGAGCTCGCGCAACCGCAGCGCCGGCGAGCTGCTCGCCGAGGGCGTGCCGGCAGCCGAGATCCCCGCGCGAGTGGGTCAGGCCGTCGAGGCGCTCGAGACCGTCCGCCTGCTCGCCCATGCCATCGAGCGCACCGGGCTCGAGGCGCCGGTGGTGTCCGCGCTCGCCCACCTGATCGAGGGCTCGATGCCGCTCGAGGAGTGGGTGGCGATGGTGAGGGCGAAGCAGCCGCCGCCGGCGCGCTTCGGCGGCCCCTCGACCTGGTGGCCCCGCCTGACGGGCTGGTTCGGGAGCGGCTTCGGCGGCACGCGGCCCCGCTAGACTCGAACGCCGAATGAAGCCGGACATCCATCCCGACTACGTCCAAGCTCACGTGCGCTGCACCTGCGGCAACGAGTTCTGGACGCGCTCCACGAAGCCCGAGCTGCACGTGGAGATCTGCTCGAACTGCCATCCCTTCTACACGGGTCGCCAGAAGCTCGTGGACACGGGCGGCCGGGTCGAGCGCTTCCGCCGCCGCGCCGCGCGCTCGCGCGGCCGCTAGCCGCAGCGCAACTACGGACGCGCCCGCCTGTTCTCACCCCGCATGCGGCGCACCTTCATCCTCCTCATCGGCGTCGCCGCCATTGCCGTCGCGGTCACGCCGGCCTCGGCCGACACGCCGGGGGCCTCGGTGAAGCTGCTCAGGTGCTCGCCGGTCCAGCACGAAGCGGCCTTCTACGCGCGCATGCAGGCGATCCCCGCGGCGGTTCGCATGGGCGTGCGCGTGACGCTGCTGGAGCGCACGGGCTCGCAGGGCTTCGCCCCGGTGAGGGCGCCGGGCCTCGGGCGGTGGCAGCGCTCGCGGCCCGGGGTGGCTGCGTTCGGGTACAGGCAGGTCCTCCGCAACCTGCCGGCGAACGCGGCTCACAGGCTGAGGGTGCGGTTTCGCTGGTACGGGGCCGGGGGCGCCGTGGTGCGGGAGGCCGTGCGTCGCTCGGGCGTCTGCCGCCAGTTCGCAGGGCTCCCCAATCTCGTCACGCAGCTCCTGCGAGCGTCGAGCACGGATGTGAGCGGCATGCTGCGCTACGCCGTGCGCGTCGAGAACACGGGCATGGCGCCGGCAGCGGGAGCGCCGGTGCGGCTGACCGTAGACGGGGTCGTGATCGACACGGTGACCCTGGCCATGCTCGCATCCGGTGAGCGCAGGCTGCTCGGCTTCCGGGGACCCGCCTGCTCGCGCTCGGCGATCGCCCATGCGGACCCGGCCGCGGTGATCGTCGAGAGCTCCGAGCAGGACAACCGCAGCGAGGTCGCCTGCGCCGATCTGACGGGCCGCTGAGAGCCAACGCTCACGGACTCGGCCAAAGCGCCGATACGATGAACCGGGTGAGCTCCTCCTCCACCACCAAGAACGGCTCGGCCCCGGACCACCTCCGCGAGGCGTCGAAGGACGCCCCCGTCGGCGGCCAGGCGGTGCTGGAGGGCGTGATGATGCGCGGCATCTCCACCTGGGCCGTGGCGGTGCGCAAGCCGTCCAGCGAGCAGCTCGCCGCCGGCGGCGCCGACTCCAAGGTGGGCGCCAAGGGCGAGATCGAGGTGATCTCGGAGCCGCTCGTCTCGTGGGCCAAGCGCCACCGCGTGCTGCGGCTGCCGATCATCCGCGGAGTGGCCGCGCTCGGCGAGTCGCTCAAGATCGG
>DASQNF010000236.1:0-9026 GCA_035645115.1 Thermoleophilaceae bacterium
GGAGCAGGGCACGCACGACGAGCTGATCGAGGCCGACGGCGCCTACGCGCGGCTCTACCGCGACTGGGCCGAGCAGTCGGCGGCCTGAGCCGGGGCTGGGCGGCGCGCCGGAACGCTGGGGGCGGGCCGTAGGCCGGGGGCGGGCCGTAGGCCGGGGGCGGCCCATGCCGGGGGCCGGCCCATGCCGGACGCGGAGGCCGGGCGCCTGGGACGCCGCCGCTATGTTCCGCCATGCGTCGCGGACTCGCTTCGCCCCGCTGCTCATCCTGCTGGCGGCGGCGCCGGCGACGGCGGCCGACGTCTCGCTCTACCAGTTCAGCCTGACCCCGGCGGACCGAGGGCCGGCGGCCATCCGAACGCGCGTTCACCCCCACCGACTGCGCCGCGCTCGGCTTCAGCCCGAGGGCCTTCGGGGCCGTTGGCGCACCGGGGCTCACGGACCGCTCGGATAGCCCGCCGCTCACGGCAACGCTGCGCTTCGATCCCGAGGAGGCCGCTCTGAAGAGGGCGGTCGTTACGATTCCGCCGCTGCTCGCGCCGAACCCGGCGGCGCTCGGCCGCAAGTGCGATGCGGCGCAGGCCGCCGCGAGCGCCTGCCCCGACAGCTCCCGGGTGGGGACGGCGACGATCGACACACCGCTGCAGCCGGCGCCCGTGCGCGGGCCGATCTACCTCGCGCAGAACGGCGCCGGTCCGCTCCCTGGCCTGATGGTGCTGCTCCCGCCCCCGCTGGGCCTACGGCTCGACGCCGCGATCGAGGTCGGCAGCTTCGGGACGAGGAACGTCTTCCCCTCCAACCCCGACCTGCCCGTGCGCACGTTCACGTTCGAGTTCGACGGCGGGGAGGGCGGGGCGCTCAAGCTCACCGACGACCTGTGCGACGAGCAGACCGACACCACGATCGGCGTGGACCTGCTCTCGCACTCGGGCAGGCGCTCCCGCTTCGATACGCAGCTCGCCACCCCCGGTTGCGACCCGCGCGCGAAGGCCGCGCTCCGCCGCCGCGGGCGCCGCGCCAAGCTCGTGGCGCGCCTGACGGCCGCCCGCGGGGGGCCGGCGATGACCGCGGCCTGGCTGCGACTGCCGAGGACGCTCGGGGCCGGTAGGACCAAGCCGCTCGTCTACCCCGGCAGGCAGCGGCTGCGCCCGACCTCGCGCAGCCGCTTCCTGAGCCTGCGCTTCCCCACCGGCGCGCGCTCGGCCGCGGTCGTCTGGCGCGGCCTGCGCGCCTCGCGCAGGCTCGAGGCCTTCACCCACGTGGGCGTCACGATCACGGACTCTCGCGGCCGGACGACGAAGCTACGCCCCGAGGCGCCCGTCCGCAGGGCGCCGCGCCGGCGCGGCTGAGGGCGAGGGTCGCCCCGCTGGGCGCCGGACCTCTGATCGACTGGCTGACGGCGCCTCGCTCCTACTGGGGATCAGGGACTCGAACCCCAACTTCGACATCCAGAGTGTCGCGTGCTGCCGATTACACCAATCCCCAAACGGGGCCTGAGTATAGGCGCCGCAAGGAGCCTCGATCCTAGGTGGTTCCGTCGGATGCCGCGCCGCCTTCGCCGGCGCCTCAGAGGGAAGCTCAGGCCGCCCGGCGCGCCGCCGGCACGAGGCGCCAGCGCTCGGGCAGCAGCGGCACCACCGCTCGCTTCACGTACTCGCCGCCTGCCTTCACGAGCACCTTGCGCACGGGGGCAGGCGGCAGCGGCGAGAAGCCGTACTGCTCGCGGATGCCGTCCGGCAGCAGCGTGATCGTGATGAAGTTGACCGTCTCGAGCAGGCCACGTGCCATCCACGGCACGGGCGGCTCGAGCACGATCGCGCGCGCCCGCTCGCGCGCCCAGGGGGTGACGTGCAGGCGCTCGCCGTCGAGCATCGAGCGGCGGTAGTCGTCGAGGTCGGCGAGCGTTCGCGGCATGTCTTCGGAGTGCAGGCCGAACAGGCGTCCGACCAGGCGGTAGTCGGCCCAGTAGGCCGCCTCCTCCTCGCGCGAGAGCGCACCCACGTAGGTGCGGTAGACCACGAGCCCCGAGTCGACCAGGGTGAAGAGCACCCAGAGCAGCAACTCGGGGTCGTCGGCCCGATACTCCGTGCCCGCCGGGTAGATACCGACCGGCTCCCGCAGCCGGCCGTGGACGCGCCGGTGCATCGCGCGAACCGCGCTCGTCACGCGGTCCGCTTCGGCGCGCTCGCCGAAGCCGATCGTGCTCATCACCGCGGCCGTGCGGGCGAGCCGGTCGTAGGGCTCGTCCACAGCCGTGCTGTGGGCCAGCAGCCCCGACACGGCGAGCGGATGCGCGGCCTGCATGAGCAGCGCCCGGGGCCCCGCCAGCGCGATCGCGCGCTCGCGGTGCACGCGGCGGAGCATCGAGCTGTCGTCGAAGTAGCCGGCCACCCGATCCAGGGTACGGATCCCGCCCACTCGCGGATCACGGCCGCCGGCCGGCCAGCCGATCCAGGGGGTTAGCCCCCGCGCGCCCGCGAGGCGGCGCACGCCGCCTGCTCAGCGACCGTCCCGAACGCTCAGAGCGAGCCGAGCTCGACGGCCTCGTCCGCGAGCGCCGCCGGGTCGGGGCGCGCCCGCTCGCGCAAGAAGCGGCGTGCGTGCTCGAGGTCGTCCGAGCGTCCCACCGTCAACGCCGCGGTCACGCGGCCGTCGTCGACATAGAAGACCGTGAACTCGCCGTCCGCAAGCGAGCCACGGATCACGGCGTCACCCGAGCCCGGTCCCACGTACTCCATCGAGGCCCAGTCGGCGAGGTCCGAGAAGAAGTACGGCACCACGTCGTGCTCGGTGCCGCGACCGAGCATGTTCAGCGCGGCCGTCTTGCCCTGGTTGAAGGCCACGTCCCAGTGCTCGATGCGGATCGGGCGACCGTGCAGGGGGCTCTCGTACTCGCACATGTCGCCGGCGGCGTAGATCCCGGGGACGGACGTCTCGAGCCGGGCAGAGCAGAGCACGCCGCCCGCCTCGCCGATCTCGAGCCCGGCCGCCTTGGCGAGCATCGTGTCGGGCATCACCCCAGCGCCGATCACCACGCAGTCGCACTCGAGCTCGAGCCCGCTCTTCATCACCGCCCGCGCCACGCGCCCGTCCACGCCCTCGAGGCGGACGAGCTCCTCGCCCCCGTGGACCGTCACCCCGTGCCGCTCGAGGACGCCCTGGAAGAAGGCCCCCACCTCGCGGCCGAAGTTGCGCTCCAGGGTCACGTCCTCGAGCATCGCGATCGAGCACTCCGCGCCGAACGCGGAGGTGATCGACGCCGCCGCCTCGGTGCCGATGTAGCTGCCGCCCACCAGCAGCACGCGCCGGGCGCGCTCGGCGTCGGCCCGCACCGCGTCCGAGTTGCCGAACGCTCGGATGTAGTGGATGCCGTCGAGCTCGCCGCCCTCCACGCGCAGGCGCCTCACGTTCGCGCCGGTGGCGATCAGGGCCGTGCCGAACTCGATCTCCTCCTTGGTCGAGAGCCTCGCCACCCGAGCCTCGGCGTCGAGCTTCATCACGCTCGTGCGGGTGAGGAGCTCGATCCGCTGCTCCTCCCACCACTCGGCCGGGCGGAAGAGCGCGTCCTCGCGCGAGTCCTCGCCGCGCAGGTAGGTCTTGGTGAGCGGCGGCCGGTTGTAGGGCGGGTCCGGCTCGCGGCCCACCAGCAGGATCGAGCCCGAGCCGCCCTCCTCGCGCAGCCAGCGCGCGCAGTTGGCCGCGGCGAGGCCGCCGCCGATCAGGAGGTGGTCGACCTTGCGGTCGGCCACCGGGTCAGGCCGCCGCGCCCGATGTGTTGGTGAAGCGCTGGGTCACCCGTTCCTCGATCCCCACATCGAGCACGAGCAGCACCTCGTCGCCGGCCTGCACGATCGAGTCTCCCGCCGGCACGAAGCCGCCGCCGTCCCGAAGCAGGGAGATCACGAGCGAGCCATCCGGCAGGCCGAGGTCCCTGACCGCACGGCCGGCGGCCGCCGAGCCCTCGGCCACCTCGAGCTCGATGATCTCGAGCCGCTCCTCCGGAAGGTCGAGCAGGTGCACGAGCCCGTACTTCGGGACCTCGTGTTCGATCAGCCGCAAAATCAAATCCGTGGCGGAGATCACGGGCTTCACGCCGAGCAGCTCGAAGTGCTGCAGGTTGCGCGGGTTGTTGCAGCGCGCCACCACGCGCTCGACGCCGTACTTCTCGCGCGCGACCTGGCAGATCAAGATGTTGTCCTCGTCGTCGCCGGTCACGGCGACCACGAGATCGGCGCGTTCGATCCCGGCCCGGTCGAGCACCCACAGCTCCGAGCCGTCGCCGTAGTGCGCGCTGTGCTCGAGCTCCTGCTCCACGACGGCGTAGCGAGCCTGATCCGACTCGATCACGGTCACCTCGTGGTCCTTGTTGATCAGCTCGCGCGCGAGGTTCCAGCCGACCTTGCCGGCTCCGACGATGAGGACGTACATGGGCTAGCCCGACACTCCCTGGAAGCGGATCTGGCCGCGCACGGCGGCCTCCAGCAGCTCGATCGCGGTCTGCGTCGGGCAGACGGTCTGGAGCCCCTGCTCCGCGTACCAGCGCGCCCGGGCGGGATCGAGGACCCGCACGACCACGCGGTCGATGTTGAAGCGGCGCTTCGCGATCTGCGCGATCACGAGATTGGTGTTGTCGCCGTCGGTCGAGGCGACGAAGGCGTCGGCCTGGTCGATCCCCGCCGCCATCAGGGCGTCGATCTCGAGCGCCGTGCCCTCGGTGAAGCGCCCGCCGCGCTCCTCCCAGCTCTGGCGGTCGCCGCGGTCGAGCAGCGCGATCGCCTCGGCGTCCTCGTCGAGCACGGACACGTCGTGCCCCTCGGCGAGCATCGCGGTGGCGATCGCGGAGCCCACACGCCCGCAGCCGACGATCATCACGAACATCTCGACTCACTCTACATCCGGGCGCGCAGGAACACGCCCGGAGCGAGAGCTACGGGAGCACTCCCTCCCGGGAGCCTTCCTCGCCCGCCGGCGGCGCCGTGAGAATGACCTTGCAGGGTGCCTTCTCGACCACGTAGCGGGTGGTCTCCCCGACGAAGCGGTCGCGCACGCTGCCGCGGCCGCCGAGGATCGCCCCTCCGACCACGCGCGTGGGCGCCTCCGCCGCCAGCACGATCGCCTCGACCCCGCGGCGCTTGGCCTCCGAGACGATCGCCTGGCCGGCCGAGCGCCCGCGCACCATCGCGGTCGCCACCTCCACGCCCTGGTACTCCTCCCCCACCTCCTTGGCGCGCGCGAGCACGCGCTTGGCCGCCTCCACTCGCTCCTCCGAGACCCGCGCGTCGATCGGCAGCGACATCGGGATCTCGAACACGTACAGCGCCTCAACCACCGCGCCGCCCTCGTTCCCGTCCGCCCTGTCCGCGGCGAGCCGTCCGGCGGTGCCGATGATGTCGTCGTCGAGCTGCCCCCCGGAGATCGGCACGAGGATGCTTCCGTACTCGATGTCCGCGCCCTCCTGGAGCGCTTCGGCCGGGATTGTGAAGCGCTGGCGGAGCGGCCTGCCCTGCCCTCGGCGATAGACGACGTAGAGCACTATCCCGGCAAGCATCCAGATGGTGCCGATCAAGCGGGCGCCCTCGTGCAGCGCAACGACGCTGATCCACACCGCCACCGAGAAGAGCAGGCCGAGCAGAGTGGGCACCGGCACCCGCGCGCCGCGGACGGGGATGCCCACCGGCACCCGGAAGGCGCTCGGGCGGTCGCGCTCGCGGAAGCGCAGGACGATCACCGACAGGTGGGCGATCGCGAACGAGATCATCGCACCAAAGGCGAAGACCCCCGCGAGGAAGTCGAGGTCGTGGGGGATCACGAACGCGAAGGCAAGGGCCGCCGCGACCGCGATCGCGACGTAGGGAGTGCCGCGGCGCTCGGAGAGCCGGCCGACGGCGCTCGGGATCTGGCGGTTCGTGGCCAGCGAGTAGGCGAGCCGCGAGAGCCCGAGCATCTGGCCTTGCATCGCCACGATCAGCATCGCCGCCGCGCTCGCGCCGACCAGGTAGCGGCCGGCGTCCACGAGCCACGCCTGCTCGTAGCCGTTCACGATGCCCAGCACCGGGGCCTCGGAGAAGCGGTCGCCGAGGGCGGTGGAGCCGTCGAGCACTGGCTGCGCCATCAGCGCCGCCGCCGAGACGCCGAGGAACAGCAGCAGCGCAACGCCCGCGCTCGCGAGCACCACCCGGCGCAGGCCGCGCCGCCCGACGCGCACCTCGCCGGCGAGGCCCGACGCCGCCTCCACGCCGACAACGGCGACGGTGGCCACACCCATCGCGAAGAACGCGTCTTCCCAGCGCGGCACCTGGCCGAGCTCGACCGAGTCCGCGATCGCAGCTGCGTCGAAGAACTGCACGAACGCGACGGCCGTGACCGCCACCAGCACCCCGATGCTCCAAAGCGATAGCCGCAGCACGACCCCTAGCCGCTCGGCGGAGAGCCCACGCACGTTCGAGACCGCCACGAACAGCAGCGCCAGACCAGCAGCGGCGATCTCGAGGCCGCCGTCGTCGAGCCCGGTCCAGAAGACGGCAAGGTAGTCCGTGATCACCACGGCGCAGGCGGCCATCACGATCACGTAGTCGAGCAGGATCGCCCAGCCGGCGATGAAGCTCCAGAGCTCGTTGAAGGCGTAGCGGGCGAACGTCGAGGCGCCGCCGCGCTCGATGTAGAGCGAGCTGCCCTCGACGTAGGTGGCCATCGCGACCATGAAGAAGAGCCAGGCCACGAGCAGGACGAGCGGAGTCAGCCCGAGCGCCGCGCCGGAGATCACGCCGAGCGCGAAGAACATGGCCGAGGCCACGGCGCTCAGCGTGATCGCGAACAGGGCCGGCTCGCCGAGGCCGCGCACGATGCGCCCGCCGACGCGCTCGGAGCCCCGCCGCATCCGCTCCCGCGCGCGGCCCGCGACGGGCGCCCGCCGCTCGCCGCCCCCGCTCACCGCGGGCCCCGCAGGCCCAGCCAGAGCCGTCCGGCGCCGATCAGCACGAGCGCCGCGCCCAGCACCACTCCCAACGCGAGGCCACCACCGCCGCGGGCGAGCGTCGAGACGATCATCGCCAGGCCCACTATCAGCAGCAGGCCGCTCAGCACCCGCGTCGAGGCCAGGTAGGCGCGCTCCACGGGTCGCAATCGTAGTTTGCGCACGACGCCCGCCGGGCCCGCGGCGGATCCCCCGCCACGTCGTCCCGCGCGCCCCGGCGCGGCCGGCCGGGGCCCGCGGGCCTCAGCCCCCGTTGCTGCGGCCGTCCACGCCCCGCGAGGAGTCGATGATCACTCGGCAGGGGCGCTCGGCCAGCACCGTCTCGAGCGCCTTGCCGAACAGTGTGGCCCCCGTCCGCCGCGGCGGCAGCGACATCACGAGCGCGCGCGCGCGGATCTCCTTCGCCTCCTCGACGATCCGCCGGCCGCTCTGGCCCGGCCGCACCTTCTCCCAATGCCCCGTCACGCGCCGGCCGCCGCGCACCCGGGCCGAGTCGATCAGCGACGCGGCGCGCGCCTCCTCGTCGGTCATGACCGCGTCGATTGGCGAGTTCGGGGGCACCGTGATGGTGACGAGCACGTGTATACCGCGGCGGCGGCGAGCCGCAAGCCGCACGGCCGTGGAGATGGCCTCGGGTGAGTAGTTGCCGTCCTCGAATGCGACGAGCACCGACTCATACTCGACCTCGTGCTCGACGATCGGCTCCGGGAGGACGATCTTGCGCGTCTCTGTCAGTCCGATCCCAAGGCGCCGGCGGTAGACCACGTAGATGATCACACCGAGTCCGAGCCAGATGACGCCGGCGACCAGCGTCTCGAAATTGAGCGCAGCGACCACGACGAAGGCAGCCCCTGTCCCGAGCCCGCCGAGCACCGACGTCAGGGGAATCGCGGTCCCCCGCATTCGAACGTTCCCGGGGGCCCGATAGGGACGCTCGCGCTCGGGCTCCTTCACCCGTAGGGCGATGACCGAGGCGTGCGCCATGGTGAAGCTCAGCATCGCGCCGAAGGCGTAGACGGTTCCCAGGAACTCGGCTTCGCCGGGAAGGATCGTAAGGCAGGCGATGCCGCCGAAGATCAGGATTGCGATGTAGGGCGTCCGGAACGTCGGATGTAGCTGCCGGAGCCCCTCGGGCAGCTGGCGGTACTGGCCCATCGAGTAGCTGAGCCGGGAGAGGCCGATGAGGCCGGCGTTCGTGGCCACCAGCAGGATCGTTGCCGCGAGCAGGCCCACGTAGCCCTCGGCGATCGGCTGAAGGTCCCCTAGGCCCAGGTTCACGACCACCCCGAGCACCGGGCTGTCGGCGTACCCGCCGTCCTCAGAGCTGACCGCGAGCTGGGTCGTGCCGCCCTCGACGGGCATCGCCGACAGTGCAACGGCCGGCAGAGTCAGCGAGATGGTCATCACCGCAACCACCACGCCACGCATCGCCTGAGGGATCGAGCGCCCGTAGTCGCGTGCCTCCTCGGCCATGTTCGAGATCGTGTCGATGCCCGTGAACGCGACCATCCCGATCGGTATGGCAACAAGGAAGTCGCTGATCGTGGGGGCGGTTCCGAAGTCGACGTTGGCGACCAGCGTGTCGGGCGAGAGCACGAGGATGAATCCCAACAGCACGAGGCCCACCTGCGTAAGGAAGTCGGCAGTGGCCAGGACCACGTTCAGGCTGGCGGCCTCCTTGACTCCAAAGATGTTGATGGCGCCGAGGAGGCCCACGGCTCCGATAGCGACGAGGATGTCCGCCGGGGATCGCAGCAGTGGCTCCCAGGCAAATCCGAGGTAGTGCGGCAGGAAGAACGCCGAGATCGCGACCGTGATGATGTAGTTGAGCATCTGGCCCCACGCCGTGATGGCGGACCAGAGCTCGTTGAAGGCCCGTCGCGCGAAAGACGACGAGCCGCCGGCTTCGGGGTACATCGTGGTCGCCTCGGTGTACGACGCGGCGGTGCACATGAAGATGAGTCCGGCGATGGCGAACACCACGGGCGTCATGCCCAGGGCGAAGACTGCGACCAGTCCGAGCGCGTAGTAGATGGAGCTGCCGACGTTGCCGTA
>DASQNF010000237.1:0-2768 GCA_035645115.1 Thermoleophilaceae bacterium
CGAGGGAGGGGATGCCCGCCTCGATCTCACGTACGCGCGGGCGGCGGTCGAAGTCCTTGCCGCCGTAGCGATAGCCCTCGATCGCGATCAGCAGCTTGGGCTCGATCTGAGCGAATCGGTCGATTACCGTGGGCGTGCCGAACTCGGGCGCGCAGCTCGACCAGTTCGCGCCGAGGCTCGCGGTGGCGAGGAACGCGACCACGGTTTCGGGGGTGTTCGGCATGTAGGCGGCGACCCGGTCTCCCTTGCCCACGCCGAGCCGACGCAGGCCGGCGGCGCAGCGAGCCACCTGGTCGCGCAGGTCGTCCCAGCTGAGCTCGGCGAGCGGCTGCGACTCGCTGGCGTGGTGGATCGCAGTCTCCCCCGGCCGCGCCTGCCCGAGCAGGTACTCGGCGTAGTTGAGCCGGGCGCCCGGGAACCACTGCGCGCCGGGCATCTCGGCGCTCGCCAGCACCCGCTCGTATGAGCCGAGCCCGTAGCGCGTCCAGAGCGAGCCCCAGAAGCCCTCGAGGTCCTCGACCGACCAGCGCCACAGGTCGTGGTAGTCGTCGAAGCGGCGCTCCTCCATGTAGGCGGCGAGTTTCGAACCGCCGCGCGGCTCCCAGAGCAGGTCGCCCTCGCGCATCAGGCGCGGGATTCTAGGAGGCCCGCCCGGCGAGGAGGCGTGCCCGGCGCTCCGTGCGACGGCGGTGCTCGTCGGCGACGAGCGGCGACAGCAGCGCGCGCGCCGCCAGCGGACTGGCTCCCATCACCGCGAAGGCGAGCTGCCACGAGATCGAGGCCGCCACCAGCCCGAGGCCCACCGGCACGGCTGCCGCCACCACCCGCATCGCCGTGTTCTGGATCCCCATGGCCGTGCCCGCCTGGCGGCGGCCGGAGATCTCGGCGGCGGCGGTGAACGAGAGCCCGTTCCAGCTCATCGCGGCCACGCCGCCTGCCATCAGCACCGGAACCGCTACGGCGCCGGGGGCGGGAACGAGCGCGGCGGCGGCGAGCAGCAGCCCTGCGGCGGTGGCCGCGAGGCGCCTGAACGGCTCGATCCGCTCGTCGCGGAGGTCCGACCAGCGCCCGGCCGCCACGCGCGCGCCGGCCGCGCCCAGTTGCACCGTCCCGAGCGCGAGCGCGGCCTGCGCGGCCGTCCAGTCGCGCTCGGCGTAGAGGTAGAGCACGAGCAGCGAGGTGACCCCAACCTGCCCGACGATCATCAGCGACGACGCGGCGCTCAGGCGCCAGATCCGCGGGTCGCGCACGGCGTCAGGCGCCGGGGGCGCCGCCGACGCCCGCCGTGGCCCATCGCGCAGCCAGACCGCGGAGGCGACGGCCGCCACGAGCATCGCTCCGGCAAGCGCGTAGAGCGCGGCATCCAGCCCAGAGGCCGCCGCCAGCGGGGGCAGCGAGAAGCTCGCCGTGGCCGCGCCCACCGGCACCGCCGTCTGGCGCAGCCCGAGCGCGAGTCCGCGCTCGTCGCGCGGGAACCAGCCGAACACGGCCCGCCCACTCGCCGCTATTGCGCTCGAACCGAGCATGCCGGCGAGCGCCACGCCCGCCAGCAACGCCGGGTAGCGCTCCACCGCGAGCCCGGCCGAGAGCTCGTCCACCGAGCCTAGCGCCGCCAGCACGAGCGCGCCGGCGGCGAGCCCCGCTGCGATCACCCACCGCTCCCCCACCCGATCGGAGAGGGCGCCCCAGGCGAGCAGCGTCAGCACGGTGCCGAGCGCGAACGCCGTGAACACGCCCGTGACCTCCACGAGCGAAAGCCCAAAGGCCTGCTGGATCGCCGGCCCGAGCGCGGGCAGGCCCCCCTGCACCGCGGACAGCGCGGCCGTGGCGCCGGCTCCCACGGCGAGCACCGTCCAGCGATGGCGTGGCGGGGGCTCGGAGCCGGGTGAGGGCACCCTCGCGAGTCTATGTAGCTCGTGTTGCGCCGGCGGCCGGGCGCGGTGTAGCTTCCGTACGGAGCGTTCGCATGTCGCCTGTGCGGGTAAGGGTGTTTTTAACTCGGAATCGGCTGGGCGATCCACGGACGAACCATGCAACCGGCAGCACGCTTTCTCGCGGCTTTCACCTCGGCGCTCCTCGCGCTGGCGGTCTTCGCGGGCGCGGCCTTGGCGCACGCGGAGCTGCTGCGCTCGAAGCCGGCCGGCGGCCAGATGCTCGAGCGCTCGCCGCGCAGCTTCGTGCTGACCTTCGACGAAGCCATCGACACGGAGTTCGTCCAGCTGCGCGTGACCGACTCGGCGGGCCGCCGGGTCGACCGCGGCGCGGCGCACCACCCCGGCGGGCGGGAGGAGCTCGTCGCGGTGCGGCTCCGGCGCGGGCTCGAGGGCACGCTCACGGCCAGCTACCGCGTGATCTCGGAGGATGGGCATCCGGTCGGCAAGCGCACCTCGTTCAGGGTGGAGCCGCCAGAGCAGATGGGCGCGCCGGCTCCCTCCAAGCAGGGCTCCAAGGAGGGGTCCATGCAGGAGCCCGGGCCCGCCATGCGCGAGGAGGCCCAGGCCGAGCACGCGCAGCCGCTCACCGGGCCCGTCACCGACGCCGCGTTCGCGGCCGCCCGCGGACTCGGGTACCTCTCCGTGGCGCTCGCCATCGGCGGCGTGGTGTTCATGATGGTCGTGTGGCTGCCGGCCCTCTCTCGTCTTGCCACCGCCGGCGCAGAGTGGCGGGCGACGTCCGAGCGCTTCGTGGCGCCGCTCAAGTGGATCGTGGTCGGCGCCGTGGCCCTGGGGCTCGTGGCGACTGCGCTCGCGATCGTGCTCGAGGCCGCC
>DASQNF010000238.1:0-3807 GCA_035645115.1 Thermoleophilaceae bacterium
CGATCGCTGAGAAGCGCATCGCGGTGACACCGCTGCACTTCGACCTGACCTACTCCGAGGGCATCGCCCAGCTCTCCGGCTTCGACCTCGACCGGCTGCTCGCGCCGGCCACGCGGAGAGCTTGAGCGCAGCCGCCGCGCAGGCGAAGGAGCGGGTGGACGAGCTGCGCCGCCAGCTCGAGCACCACGGCCACCGCTACTACGTGCTCGACGACCCCGAGATCTCGGACGTCGAGTACGACGCGCTGCTGAACGAGCTGCGCGACCTGGAGGCCGAGCACCCCGAGCTGTTGACACCGGACTCGCCGACCCAACGCGTCGGCGGTCAGCCGCTCGCGAAGTTCCCCGAGGTCCGCCATCTGCAGCCGATGCTCTCGCTGGCGAACGCTCGCAACGAGGAGGAGCTGGCGGCCTGGGTGTTGCGCTCCGAGCGTTACCTGGCACGCCAGGGCGTTGAGATGGGCGACGTGCTCTTCGTGACCGAGCCGAAGATCGACGGCCTGGCGATCTCGCTGGTCTACGAGGAGGGCGTGCTCGTGCGCGGCGCCACGCGGGGCAACGGCGAGGTGGGCGAGGACGTGACCCAGAACCTGCGCACCATCGGGGCGATCCCGCTCCGCATCGAGGACGCTCCGCGGCTGATCGAGGTGCGCGGCGAGATCTACTTGCCGCTGGCGGCCTTCGCCAAGCTGAACGAGCAGCGCGCCGAGGCCGGCGAGCCCACCTTCGCAAACCCGCGCAACTCGGCCGCCGGCTCGATCCGCCAGCTCGACCCGCAGGTGGCGGCCTCGCGGCCGCTGTCGATGTGGTGCTACGGCATCGGGGCCACCGACGGTGTGGAGTTCGAGACCCACTCCCAGTCGCTCGAGTGGCTGCGAAACCACGGCTTCCGCGTCAACCGGGACGTCCAAGTGCACGACACCGTGGACGAGGTCGTGGCCGCCTGCCGCGCGTGGGAGGAGCGCCGCGACCGTCTCGACTTCGAGATCGACGGCGTGGTGGTGAAGGTTGACGACCTCGATCTCCAACGTCGGCTCGGGGTGGTGGGGCGCGAGCCGCGCGGCGCGATCGCCTGGAAGTTCCCGCCCACCACTGCCACCACCACGCTGAACCAGGTGGCCTGGAACGTGGGGCGCACCGGCCACATGGTCCCGTTCGCGATGCTCGAGCCGGTCCAGGTGTCCGGTGTGACCGTGAAGCTCGCCACGCTTCACAACGAGGAGGACGTGCGCCGCAAGGACGTGCGCGAGGGCGACGAGGTGATCGTGATGCGCGCCGGCGACGTGATTCCCCAGGTGGTCTCGCCGACCTCGAGGGCGCAACGGCGAAAGCGGCGCAACCCGGTTCCCGCGCCGCCCGCCGAGTGCCCGGCCTGCGGCACCCCGACGGTCAAGCCCGAGGGCGGCGTCTGGACGATCTGTCCCAACCGCGCCGGCTGCCCGGGCCAGGTCTTCCAGGCCGTCAAGCACTTCGTCGGCGCCCTGGACATCGACGGGCTCGGCGAGGAGAACGCGCGCCGCTTCCTCGACACCGGGCTGATCTCGAGCTTCGCCGACATCTACGAGCTCACGGTCGAGCGGCTCACCGAGCTCGAGCGCTTCGGCGAGACCTCCGCCGGCAACCTCGTGCAGGCGATCGAGGCCTCCAAGCGCCAGCCCTTCCACCTCGTGCTCTACGCGCTCGGCCTGCCCGGCATCGGATACGTGAACGCGCGCAACCTGGCGCGCCACTTCCGCTCGATGGACGCGCTCCTGGCCGCCTCCCAAGAGGAGTTGACGGCGGTGGAGGGCATGGGCCCGATCCTCGCCGCCACGGTGCACGAGACCCTGGCGGAGGGGCAGGTGCGTGAGCTGATCGAGCGCCTGCGCGAGCACGGGCTGAACATGGAGGAGGAGGGGCCGGCGCCGGCCGCCGAGGGCCCGCTCGCGGGCAAGACCGTGGTGCTCACCGGAACGCTGCCCAACCTCACGCGACCCGAGGCCACCGCGCTAGTGGAGGCCGCGGGCGCCAAGGTCACCGGCTCCGTGTCGAAGAAGACCGACTACCTCGTGGCCGGGGAGGACCCGGGCACGAAGCTGACAAAGGCGCAGGAGCTCGGCACGGAGATCCTCGACGAGGACGGCCTGCTGGCGCTGGTGGGCGACGCGCAGCCGGCCGGCGCCTCCGCCGCGCCGCGCCGGCGCCGCTAGCCGCGGGCGGCGATCGCCTGGAGCATTGCGTCCTGCAGGCGGCGCGCCCCGGGCGGGTAGACGAAGTTCATCAGGATCGAGTACGCGTAGGTGTCGCCGGAGCGCGCCTCGCAGTAGCCCGACAGCGCGCTCACATTCGAGAGCGTGCCCGTCTTGCCGCGGCAGCGCCAGCGGGCGGCGCCCCGGCGCATGCGCTCGGCGAGCGTTCCGTCCTGGCCGGCGATCGGCAGCGAGTCGATGAACGCGTCGCCGTACAGCTCCTGGTCGCGCTCGTAGAGCTCAGCGAGCAGCCGCACGACCTGGCGCGGCGAGGCGCGGTTTCCGCGCGAGAGGCCAGACCCGTCGAGCAGCCGGACACCCGAGCCGAGGCGCCTGGCGTAGCCGGCCGCGAGCCTCGCGCCGCCGGCGGTGGTGCCGAGCCCCTCGGCCTGCAGGGCGAGCCCCTTGAGGAGCATCTCCGCGAAGAAGTTGTCGGACGGCTTGTTCGTGATCCTCACGAGCCGCTCCATCGACGGCGAGTCGACGCTGGCCAGCACCCTGGCCTGCCCGGGAGTCACGCCGGCGCGCGGCGCGGAGCGCACGGCGATGCCGCGCGCCTCGAGCGCCGCCTCGAGGCGACCCGCCGCGAACGTCGGGGGATCCAGCTGCCAGGAGCGCCCGCGCTCGTCGGCAAAGCCGCGGTTGAACGACAGCCCGCTGAGAGGGCCGACCCAGGGCGAGACCCCGAAACCGGACTCGGGCCCGCCGCGCAGGGGGTCGAAGGCGGACTCGTCGCCGCGAACGCCCCCGCTGACCCTCTCGATCCCCGCGGCGTCGAGCAGCGCCGCGAGCTCCTCGACGCTCGCTCCCGGGGAGCCGTAGTAGCGCACGGCGTAGCGAGCGCTCCCGAAGCTTGGGTCGCCGCCGCCGCGCAGGTAGAGGTCGCCCCGGTACACGCCGCCCGCGTCGAGCGCGCCGACGCCGAGCACCTCGGTGCCGAGCGTTCCCTCCGCGCCGAAGCGGGCGAGCGCGGCGGCGGTGGTGAAGAGCTTGGTGTTCGAGGCGAGCACGCGCGCGGTGCCCTGGCGCCAGCGGAAGACGGGCTCGCCGCTCGAGAGGTTCACCACATACGCTCCCGAGTGGACGCCGACGGCCCGCATCTGGCGGGCCAGGCGCTTGACGAGGATCTCGTCGGCGGCGGCAGCGGACGGCGCTGCGGTGAGCAGGGCGACGAGGAGAACGGCTATACGGCGCATCGAGGGAACCGAACACGCTAGCGCCCGCGCCGGTGCGGTCGCTCCCCAAGGGCCCCTGTCGGAGCTCGCCCGTCGCCTGCGCCCACGCTCGATGCGAGGGTCGCCCGCCAGAGCGCGTTTCCCGAGACCCTGGGGCTGCGGGTCCTCAGCGAACTCCGGAGAGCGCGCTCTCGAGCGCCCTCAGCAGCCGGGTCGTGGCCAGCTCGTCGCGGATCGTGGCCCGCACGTGATGCTCCTCGCCCAGCGGCCCGCCCGGCGAGACGATCACGCCCTGGCTGCGCAGCGCGCCGGCGAGCCGGTCGCCGCTCAGGTCGCCTGCCCGCAGCCAGACGAAGTTCGCCTGGCTGTCGGTGACCTCGAGGCCGAGCGCGCGCAGCGCGGGCA
>DASQNF010000239.1:0-8311 GCA_035645115.1 Thermoleophilaceae bacterium
CCGCCGAGTAGTGCGCGATCCCGCTGCCGTCACCGTCGTCGCCCGCCCAGGAGACCAGGATCGTGCGCGAGCGGCTTCTGGCAGAGGCGAGCGTCCGGCCCGGCAGCGCCGAGTCGCCGGCCTCGAAGAGGGTCTGGAGCAGCGGACCGGTCTGGTCGGTCGAGCTGCAGGGTGCCGCTTCGGGGGGATCGACGCAGAGCGCGATCGTGTTCGATCGGATCGTGCCGGGCTTGTCCGCCTTCAGGCGGTAGATGCCCTCGTCGGCGAACGCGAGCGTCGCGCGCCCTTCCGAGTCCGTGGTGGCGCCACCGACGACGGCGCCCGCCTGCGGCGCGCCGGTCTGGCCGTCGATCACCCGCAGCTCCACCGGCTCCCCCGTCCGGGCGGCCGCCGGCCCGCTGAGCTTGAGGGGAACGTCGACCGAGAACGGGATCCCTGCCCAGAGCACGTCCTGCCCGGCGAGCACCCGCTTCTGGCACCCGCCCTTGTCGGAGAAGACGTGGTTGATCCACAGCGACCAGTAGCCCGTGTTCGGATCGATCCGCTCGTCGGCCACCCGCTCGAGGAAGAAGTCCTCGATCCCGAAGCTCCCGTAGGGCCCGTCGATCGTGAAGCCGGCCAGCCTGGCGGCGTCGTCGAGGGCGCCGGTCGCCGTCGGCACCGGCGAGGGCTCGGCGCCGCCGTTCGTGCCGTCGCACCTGTGCGTCCCTCCGCTCGCCGTGGTCACGGCGTGCGCGTCTGTGGTCACCGGGCCGTCGAAGACGGTCCTCGTAGGGCCCTCCACGCGCAGGTTGACGGTCACCGGCACGGCCGAGGCCGCCGGCGCGAGCACGCAGAGCAGGGCGATCGCGCCGGGGACGGCGCGTCGGAAGCGGTTGGTCATCGAGCCACCCTTTCCTCGAGGGTCGTATGGGCTGCGACCGGGGCCAGGTCTCCTGGCTTCGGGCTCCGCGCCGCGCCTTCCCGGAGGGCCGTCGGGCCCTTCAGTGGCTCATGCGACGCATCCGCGCCCGTTCACAGTGGCGGGACCGCGCCGGCTTCTCACCGGACTTCCCTCGACCACCGGCCGAATGAACCGGGGCAGCATACCCCAGCCCGGAAGCAGCCGGAGCGGCGGCTCGTGAGGGCCTGCTCGGATGGCCGCGCCGCAGGCGGGCCGCTAGAATCGCCCGCCGACGGGCCGCCATCGTCTAGGGGACTAGGACGCCGCCCTCTCACGGCGGAAACCGGGGTTCGAATCCCCGTGGCGGTACTTCGCGGCCCCGCTGTGTCACTTTCCCGAACGCGGGTACTCGGTACCCATGATCGAGAACGAAGCACCTCAGCCGGAGAACGAAGAGGCTTCGGAGGGCATCGAGACCGGCGACGAGACGCCGGACTTCGGCGAGCGGCCCAAGTCGCCCGAGCCGGGGTATCCGGCCAACGAGACCGAACCGCACGAGGGCATGCCCGAGCGCGGCCACGAGCACCCCGAGGACATCCAGTCGCCTACGGGCCAGGAGGGCGAGCAGCACGACACGACGTCGCCCGCCGGCCCTCCTGACCCGAGCTCCAGCGGCTCGTAGCGCGAAGGGCGGCGCCGGCCGCCGGCGCGCACGACGAGGCCGAAATCGGGCTGTCGCCCGCCCGCGGTGTGCGGTAAATTCGAGCCGTGGACGCTCGCCGAACCGACGTTCTCAAGGCCTCCCCACGCATGTTCGACTCGAACCTGCTCGACCGGCTCTCGCGCGTGCATCCCGTCGTGCCGATCGTCGTGTTCGTCCCGGTGATCGTCGTCCTGTTCACCACGGGCGCGCGCGGCGAGCCCACCACCCTCCAGGTGGCCGGCCTCGTCCTCGCCGGGTACGCGTTCTGGACCCTGACGGAGTACTGGATGCACCGGCTCGTGTTCCACTTCGAGCCCGAGGAGGGCCTCGGCGCCCGCCTCCACTGGATCATCCACGGCGTCCACCACGACCATCCGAACGACCCCCTCCGGCTCGTGATGCCACCGTCGGTGAGCGTCCCGTTGGCGCTCGCCTTTTACGGCCTGTTCACCGTCGTGCTCGGCACCCCCTGGGCGAACGTGTTCGCCGCCGGCTTCCTGGCCGGTTACCTGATCTACGACATGACGCACTACCACGTGCACCACCACCGGCCGCGCACGCGAGTCGGCAAGCTGATGCGCGAGCTCCACATGCGCCACCACTTCCAAGACGACACGAGGGGCTTCGGCGTGAGCGCCCCGTTCTGGGACTACGTGTTCGGAACGCCGCAGAAGCGCCGCCCGGGCGGCTGAGCGACCACGAGGCGGCCTCCGGCGCGTGGCCCGCGCACCGGGCGAACCGCGAGTGCGGCTGAGAGGACTCGAACCTCCACGGGGTTGCCCCCACGAGCACCTGAAGCTCGCGTGTATGCCAATTTCACCACAGCCGCGTGGAGGTCGAAGGGTAGCGCCTGGCCTCAGGCCAGGCGGGCCACGAGCGCCGAATGATCGGAGAGGCCATCGAGCCTGCGCCAGTCGTGCTCGTAGCGGCATTCGGGCACCTCGACCTCGGTGGACGCGATCAGGTGGTCGAGCCGGTAGCCGCCTCCGGTTCGCGGCCACTCCCAGGTCGGCTCCTTGGCGGCGAAGCCGTTCAGTTCCCGGAACACGTCCCTGAACCCGTGGAGCTCGAGGCCGCGGATCAGCGCGGTCTCGGCCGCGTCCCAGCGCTCGCCGCGGTCGGGCCGCAGCCTGCCCTGGCGGTCGCGCGCGAACGTCCATACGCTCCCGTCGGCGTGCTCTCGCCGCGGTGTGTTGAGGTCGCCGCAGACGAGGCGCGGCCCGCTGCCGGATCGCAGGTGGCGGTAGACCGCCTCGTGCGTCAGCACCTTGGCGAGGCCCGGCTTCGGGCTGACGGGCGAGTGCACGTTCACCACCTCTAGCCCGCTCGCGAGCCGCACCGAGATGACGCGCTCCGCCCATGGCACGTCCGGCACCGGCACGGCCTGCGAGGACCCGCGCACGGCCGTGAGCACGGCCAGCGGCCGGCTCGACTCGCGCACACGCGGCAGCGGCGCCAGCTCCACCGTGAAGCCGGCCGCGACGAGAAGCTCCAGCCAGGCCACCGCGCTCGGCGCGGTCAGCTCCTGCAGGCAGACGAGGTCGGGCTCCAGGGCGAGCACCCGCTCGGCCTGCTCATGCACCCGGCGCAACCGGCCGGCCACGTTCCAGCTCACGAGCAGCACCGCATAGAGTCCTACCCGGCCAACGGAATCGGGAAAAGGAGCGAGACATGCCGTACGAGGTACCGGCTCTTGCCTACGACTACGCCGCGCTCGAGCCGCACATCGATGAGGCGACGATGCGGGTCCATCACGACAAGCACCACCAGGCTTACGTGGACAAGGTGAACGCCGCGCTCGAGGGCACCGACTGGGCCGACAAGCCGATCGAGGAGGTCATCGCGAACCTCTCGCAGGTCCCCGAGGACAAGCGCGCGCCGGTCCGCAACAACGGCGGCGGCCACCTCAACCACAACCTCTTCTGGGAGTCGATGTCGCCCGACGGCGGCGGCGCGCCCGATGGCGATCTGGCCGCCGCAATAGACGACGCCTTCGGCTCCTTCGACGAGCTGAAGACGAAAATAAAGGACGCTGGCGTGGCCCAGTTCGGCTCCGGCTGGTCCTGGCTCGTCCATGACGGCTCCGGTCTCACCGTGGTCGCGACCCCGAACCAGGACAACCCGCTCACCGATGGCAAGACGCCGCTGCTCGGCGTGGACGTCTGGGAGCACGCCTACTACCTGAAGTACCAGAACCGGCGCCCCGACTACATCGACGCGTGGTGGAACACGGTCGCCTGGGCGAAGGTGGGCGAGCGCTTCTCGGCCGTTCGCGGCTGACCCGCATGAGCGACTGGATCGGGCACGCCGAGAGCACCCTCGCCCGCGGTGGCTACCGGCTGAGCGCTCCCCGCTCGGCGGTCGTCACGACGCTGGCGGACCTCGGCTGCTCGGTCACGGCGAAGGAGATCGCCGACCGCCTCGGCGAGCGCGGCGAGGAGGTGGGCGTGGCTAGCATCTACCGCACGCTCGAGCTGCTCGACCGGCTCCACCTGACGCGCAGGGTGGACGCGGCCGAGGGGGTGGCCCGTTACGAGCCGATCGACCCGAGCGGCGAGCATCACCACCATCTCGTCTGCGAGAGCTGCGGCGAGGTGTCCGCCTTCGAGGACCTCGAGCTCGAGCGTGCGATCGAGCGGCTCGCCGGTCGGGTCGACTACTCGGTGGTCGCCCACGACGTGACGCTCCGCGGCGAGTGCCCCGCCTGCCGCGCCGCCCCGCCGCGAGCTGAGCCCGGGCGCTAGCGGCAGCCGCGGGCGCCGCCGGTCATGGCCCTGACCAGCGAGTCGGCGTTGGCGCGCATGGCGCGAAGGTAGGTGTCGGCGCCGGAGCCCGCCTTGCCGAGGCTGTCCGTCCAGAGCTCACCGCCGACCCGCGCGCCCGACTCCCGCGCGATGGCTCGCTCGAGCTTCTGCGAGAGGCCCGACTCGGGGAACACGGCGGAGACTCCCTCGAGCTCGATCTCGTCGACGAGCTCCTGCACGTCGCCGGCCGACGGCTGCCCCTGCGTTGAGAGCGAAGGGATCACCGCGCCCACGACCTCGAGGTCGTAACGCCTCGCCAGGTAGGCCAGCGAGTCATGCGTGGTCACGAGCTTGCGCCGATCCGCCGGGACGCGCTCGAAGCACTCCGCCAGCTCGCGGTCGAGCGCGCGCAGCTCGCGCGTGTAAGCGGTGGCCGCGCGGCGGTGGCCGGCACGCCGGTCCGGGTCGGCGGCCGCGAGCGCGTCGCGTATCGAGGCCACGGCGCGCACCGCGTTGCGCGGATCCTGCCACCAGTGCGGATCGGTCTCACCCGCGAGCTCGAGCGTCTCGACCGCCTCGAGCAGGCTGATCGTCCGAGCGCTACCGCCGGCGCTCTCGACCAGCTCCCCCAGCCAGCCGTCGACTGCGCCGCCGGAGCGAAAGACGACGTCGGCCTCTGCGATCGCCGCCACGTCGCTCGGACGCGGGTCGTAGTCGTGCGGGTCGGCGCCGGGCTCGAGGAGCGAAGTCACCTCCACCCGGCCGCCACCGGCCTGGCGGATTAGGTCCGCCACGTGCGTCGTCGTGGCGACGACGCGGAGCTCGCCGTCGCCGTTGCCCGCACGGGTCCCATCGTCCGCGCACGCGCCGAGCGCGAGGGGCGCGAGCGCCGCGAGGAGGGCGAGGCGGCGGGCGGGCGGGAACCGGCGGGCCGGCCGGGACTTGCGGGTCGGCCGGGACCGGTAGGTCGGCCGAGACCGGTAGACCACCCGGGCCGGGTGAGCGCCGCCGGCGCGGCGGACGCCGGGAGCCCTGACTCCTCGGGCGGCGCGAGCTACGCCGCTATGGCGGGCAGGGTGGGGCGCACGATGGGTGGGGACGGATTGGGAGATACGGGTCATGCAGGCGTTGCGACCGAGGCCTGCGACAGCGGGCTTGATTCTAGTGAGAATCATTCTCGCTATTGCGGGGGCCAGTCCGAGCCAAAGCCGCGTGAGCCGGGAAGGCAGTCGCGCGGGGCCTGGCGGCGGGGAGGCCAAGGTCCCGGCCGCGGCGGCCGGGGCCCGCTTCGCCGACGGCCGGGGACGCTCGTACCTCCTCACAAGAAATTCGTTGCGCTACTGATCATTCGCGCAACGAATCTGAATGGACGACGGGCGAGTGGAGGGCACGCACTCCGAAGACCCTGGTGGTCGTACCGAGGCGTCCGTTGGTAGGCCCGAGCTCTGTGGCCTCCTCACGAGAAACTCGTTGAGCTACTGATCACTCGCGGAACGAATCTGAAAGGCAAGGGGCACGCGCCGACGTAAGCGGGAAGCCGCGTGGGGCCGATCAGGAGCGTTGACACCGGGAGGCGCCGCGTTGACGCCGGGAGGCGCCACGTGGACGCCGGGAGGCGCGGCGCTGACGGCCGAGCGGGCGCGGCGCTGAAGGGCCGGGCGGGCGGCCAGCCGTGCCGGGCGGCCAGGGCGGCCCAGCCGTGCCCGGCGGGGACGCCAGGTCGGGCGCCACCGGCCGCACCGGCCCATTGCGCCGCCGACCCGCGCCCTGGCATGATCGCTCGCATGATCTTTCGCCAGATCGTGCATGACGACCTCGGCTGTGCTTCCTACTTCGTGGGCGATCACACGGCCGGCGTGGCCGCGGTCGTGGACCCGCGCTTCGAGATCGACGCCTACCTGGAGCTGGCCCGTTACCTGGGCGTGCAGATCGATCACGTGCTCGAGACCCACAACCACGCGGATCACGTGTCGGGGCACGGTCGGCTCGCGGAGGCCACCGGCGCCACGATCCACATCCATCGCCTCGCCGACCCCGACTACGATCACGAGCCGCTCGAGGACGGCGACTCGGTCGAGCTCGGGTCCGTCAGCGTGCGCGCCCTCCACACGCCCGGCCATCGGCCGGAACACACGGCCTACGCGCTGATCGACACCAACCGCGGCGAGGAGCCCTGGGCGGTGCTCACGGGCGACAGCCTCTTCGTCGGGGACGTGGCACGGCCCGACCTCGCCGTCGACAAGGAGGAGGGCGCACGCGGGGTGTTCCGGAGCCTGCACGAGAAGCTGCTGCCGCTCGCACCCGAGACCGAGGTGTGGCCCGGCCACCTGGGCGGGTCGCTGTGCGGGGGCCCCGGCATGGACATGAAGGTCTCGTCGACGATCGGGTTCGAGCGCCGCCACAACCCGCTGCTGGCCAGTGACGACGAGCAGGAGTTCGTGGACAGCTCGCTCGCGGCGCTCGGGCCCCAGCCGCCGAACTTCGAGGCCGTGGTGGCGCTCAACCGCGGGCCGCTGCTCACCGCTGGGGTCGAGCTGATGCCGCTCACGCCGCGGCAGGTGGAAGGCCGCCGCGCCGAGGGCGCGTTGATCGTGGACGTGCGCACCGACATCCAGTTCGATGAGGCGCACATCCCGGGCGCCGTGTGCATCACGATGCTGCGCCAGGGGTTTGGCACCAAGCTGGCTTGGGTCGCCGACCGCGAGCAGGAGATCGTGCTCGCTGGGCGCGACGACGAGGACGCCCGCGTGGCCGCGCGGCTCGCAACGGCAGTTGGCATCCGCCGCCTGGGCGGCTATCTCGCCGGGGGCATGACGAGCTGGCGCGCGGAGCGCCGTGAGGTGGAGAGCATCGCGCGCTGGACGGTGGAGGAGCTGGCCGCGCGGGGGGACGGCATACAAGTGGTGGACAACCGGGAGCGCAAGGAGTGGCTCGAAGGACACATCCCCGGCTCGCTACATGCTCCCTACCACGACCTGCACTCGCTGCCGGCCGAGGTCGATCCGGAGCGTCCGGTCGCGGCCATCTGCGCGTCGGGCCAGCGCAGCGCTACGGCCGCCAGCCTGCTGGCCGCCCACGGCGCGCGCGACGTGGTGCACGTCGTCGACGGGGGGGTGCCGCTATGGGGCCGACTCGGTCATCCCCTCGAGCAAGACCGGTAGCCTCCCGCCTCGGGCGGGACCCCGTGGCCGGACGGCAACTGGAGGAGGTTGAACTGCAATGGGACTGAAGGTGATCATCGCGGACGACGACGCCCTCGCCCGGACGATGATCGAGGCCATCGTCGAGCGGGACGAGGAGCTCGAGTTCCTGGGCTCCGCCGAAGACGCGATCTCGGCGGTGGCACTCGCGCTCGAGCACCGCCCGGACGTCGCCGTGCTCGACTGGATGATGCCCGGTGGCGGTGGTCCCGCCGCCGCGCGCGGGATCCTGAATGGGTCGCCCGACACCAGGATCGTGGCGCTCACGGCGTCCGATTCGCAGGAGGCGGAGATCGACATGCTGCGCGCCGGCGCGAAGAGCATCCTCGAAAAGGGGTGCCCGCCGGAGGAGCTGCTGCGGACGATCCACGCCTCGATGAACCTCTAGCGCACCACCTGCTTAGCGCCCGGCCGAGTCCGCGGGTCAGAGCGGGGCGCCCGCGGCCCGCGCGCTACGCGTCGGACGCTTCGTAGGCCCGCTCGGACACCAGTGCCTGGACCTGCTCGTCCGAGAGCTGCATGTCCGCGTGAGCCTCGTCGGCATGAGCCCGGACGGCCTTGACGAGATCCTCGTCGCTCCCCGCCTGGATGGTCTTGCCGCATTCGCAGTCGATCACTCTCATGGGGGCAGGGTACTCCTTCACGAGAATGTCTCGAGGCGCTCGTGGCCTGCTCGGGCGCCGGCCGGGTTGACAGGCCTCCGCGCCGGCGTAAGGATCAGGTGTCCAGAGCTCGACCGTCAGGGGAACTCATTCATGCGCCGTATCACGCTCACCGCCGT
>DASQNF010000240.1:0-5009 GCA_035645115.1 Thermoleophilaceae bacterium
AGGCCGGCGCGCTTCAGGTTGTCCTGGAGGATCTCGCGGCCGGTGCGCTCCGAGTCCTCGCGGCGCTCGCGCTTGAACCAGGCGCGGATCTTCGACTGGGCGCGGGTGGTCTTCGCCAGGGCGAGCCAGTCGCGCGAGGGCCCGCGCTCCTTTTTCGAGGTGAGCACCTCGCAGATGTCCCCGGACTGGAGCTCGTAGTGCAGCGGGACGATCTTGCCGTTGACCTTGGCGCCCACGCAGCGGTGGCCGACATCGGTGTGGATCTCGTAGGCGAAGTCCAGCGGAGTTGCGCCGGCCCCGAGCGACTTGACCTCGCCCTTCGGCGTGAAGACGAACACCTCGTCCTCGAAGAGGTCGGCCTTGAGCGTCTCCGCGAACTCCTGGGGGTCGGCCAGCTCCTGCTGCCAGTCGAGCAGGTGGCGGAGCCACTCGACCTTCTGCTCCACCGGCCGGCCGCCGTCCTCCTTGTAGATCCAGTGCGCTGCCACGCCGAACTCCGCGGTGCGGTGCATCTCCATCGTCCGGATCTGGATCTCGAGCGGGCGGCCCTCGGGTCCGATCACGGTGGTGTGAAGCGCCTGGTACATGTTGAACTTGGGCATCGCCACCCAGTCCTTGAAGCGACCGGGAAGCGGCTTCCAGACCGAGTGGATCACGCCGATGGCCCCGTAGCAGTCCTTCACCGAGTCCACGATCACGCGCATGGCGGTGAGGTCGTAGATCTCGTTGAACTCGCGCCCCTTCTTGGTCATCTTCGAGTAGATCGAGTAGAAGTGCTTGGCGCGGCCCGAGATCTGGGCCTTGATGCCCACCGCCTCGAGCTCCCTGGTCAGGTACTCGCCGGCGCGCGCGACGTAGGCCTCGCGCTCCTCGCGCTGCTGGGAGACGAGCTGCTTGATCTCGTTGAACTTGCGCGGGTGCAGGGTGGCGAAGGCGAGGTCCTCGAGCTCCCACTTGATCGCGTGGATGCCGAGCCGGTGCGCGAGCGGGGCGAAGATCTCGATCGTCTCCTTCGCCTTCTCCTGCTGCTTGGGCTTGGGCATCGCGCTGAGCGTGCGCATGTTGTGGAGACGGTCGGCGAGCTTGATGAGGATGACCCGGATGTCCTGGGCCATCGCGACGAGCATCTTGCGGTAGTTCTCGGCCTGGCGGTCGTCGCGGCTCTGGAAGGTGACGCCCGAGAGCTTCGTCACGCCGTCCACGAGCTGCGCGATCTCGTCGCCGAACTCCTCGCGCACCTCGTCGAGCGAGGCGCTCGTGTCCTCGACCGTGTCGTGCAGCAGCGCCGCGCAGAGCGTGGCGGTGTCGAGCCGCATCCCGGCGCAGATCTTGGCCACGCCGATCGGGTGGACGATGAAGTCCTCGCCGCTCGCCCGGCGCTGGTCGGCGTGGCGCTCGCAGGAGAACTCGAAGGCACGCTCGACGAGCTTGCGGTCGATCTCCTCGGCGGCCTCGTCCGCGTGCTCCTCGACGACCGCGAACAGGTCGCCGAGCAGGACCCGCTCGGCGTCGGTGAGGCGCGTGGTGGCCACCGGCACCGGGTCCGCATGCTCGTCGACCGGCCGGTGCTCGAAGCCCGTGCCGGCGTGGGCGTGCCCGTCCAATGCGCGCTGGTCGCCTGTGTGCGGGGGCTTCGCCATGATCTCGATTCTAGAGTCGGCCTCAGCGGGTAGCGGCTCGATCGGAACGCGGGGGGGCTCGATCCGCGGCGCGGCCAGTCCCGTCGTGCCCGTAGAGCGCGCGCGCCCGTTCGAGCGAGCGCTCGATGGAGAGCGAGTCCGCGTTGGCGGCGAACCAGCGCGCGGTGCGCTGGCGCAGCTCCTCGCGGCCATCGAGCACGCGCAGGATCGCCGCGGCCAGGTCGCGCGGCGCCGCGCTCGGGGCGATCGCCCCGTTCTCGCCTTCGACGACGCGCTCCGCCGCCGCGTTGTCGGGCGCGGCGCTCACCACCACCGGGATCCCGCGCGCGGCCGCCTCGGCCACCACCATGCCGAAGCCGTCCCGGCGCGAAGGCGCCACCACGCAGGCCGCGCGGCGGTAGAGCCGCTCGAGCTCGACCCCTCCGACGAACCCCGGCGTGCTCACATCGGCGGCGATGCCGAGCTCGCGCAGCCGCTCGAGCACCCGGCCGCGCTGCGGCCCGTCGCCGGCTATCACCGCCGTCAGGCCGGGACGGCGCTCCATAGCGAGCGCCAAGGCGTCCGCCAGTGCGCCGACGCCCTTGTCCGCCACATGGCGGCCGACGAACAGGACCAGCGGACGCTCATCGGGCGCCGCGGGGGCCGGCGGCTCGACGTCGGCGAGCTCGGCCAGCCCTCCGAGCAGCTGTGGCTCGCTGCGGAGGCCGCGCTCGCGCAGGCGCCTTGCGGTGAGCTGCGAGAAGGCCACCGCTTCGGGCGTAAGCCGCACGCAGAGGCGCTCGAGCGCCCGCCCGACGCGCCCCTCCACGCGCCCGTAGGAGCGCCAGTAGTCGTCGCTCAGGCACTCGAGCCATTCGCAGACGATCCGCACGGGCGCTCCCGCCAGCGCGATCCGCACCGCGATCAGCCCGAGATAGGGGTACGACAGGCAGTGCACGGCGTCGTAGTGGCCGCGGCGGCGCACCAGGTGCCACAACACGCCGAGCCCGAACAGCAGCGCGGGCAGCGGCCGGCGGCTGCCGTCCTCACGGTGGAGGGCGCCACCCGGCGACACCGCCACGCACTCCACCCCCGGAATCGGCTGCTCGCCCCGCTCCCACTGGCGCCGGGTCAGGTAGGTGACCTCGTGGTCCGCCGCGAGCGTCTCCGCAAGTCGCCGCAACCAGCGCTCCGCGCCGCCGACCGTGGACGGGTAGAGACAGTCGTACACGAGGGCCACCCGCACGCGGCCAGCATGTCAGAAGGGTGGCGGGCTGCCGTATCGCGTTTACGATCAAGGGAGGGCCGCTTCGTGGAAGCACTCAGCACACCCCCGCTTGCCGACGCGAGCACCGAGGACTGCGAAGTCACCGTGGTGCTTCCCTGCCTCGACGAGGCCGCCTCGGTGGCCTCTTGCGTCCGGCAGGCGGCCACCTCGCTGTTGGCGGCCGGGCTGGTGGGAGAGGTGCTGGTGGTGGACAACGGCTCGACCGACGGCTCGCCCGCCCTCGCCGCCGCCGCGGGGGCCCACGTGGTCTACGAGCCGCGCCGCGGCTACGGCAACGCCTACCTGGCGGGCTTCGCGGCCGCGCGCGGGCGCTACATCGTGATGGCGGACGCCGACGGCACCTACGACCTCTCGGACGTGCCCCGCTTCGTGGACGAGCTCGAGGCCGGCGCTGACCTGGTGATGGGCTCCCGCCTGCGCGGACGGATCGAGGACGGGGCCATGCCGTGGCTCCACCGGCACGTGGGCAACCCGTTCCTGACCGGCATGCTGAACGCGTTCAGCCGCACACGCGTGTCCGACGCCCACTGCGGCATGCGCGGCTTCCGGCGCAGCCTCCTCCCCCAGCTCGATCTCCAGGCCACCGGGATGGAGCTCGCCTCCGAGCACCTGATCCGCTCCGCCCAGCTCGGCCTCAACATCCGCGAGATCCCGATCGACTACGCCGCTCGCAGCGGCGAGTCCAAGCTCGAGACGTTCTCGGACGGCTGGCGCCACCTGCGCCTGCTGCTCGTGCACAGCCCCACCTGGCTGTTCCTCATCCCCGGGCTGGTGCTCGCGCTGCTCGGCTTGGCCGCCGGCGCGGTGGCGCTGACTCCCGCGCTCGACGAGGCTCGCCAGCTGCACGGCCTGATTTTCTCCGGGATCCTGCTGATCGTGGGCTGCCAGGTGCTGCAGTTCGGTGTCTTCGCGCGTTCCTTCGCGGCCTGGCAGCTCGGCCGGCCGGACTCGCTGTTCGACCGTGTACGTCGCCGGGTGAGCCTCGAGTCGCTGCTGCTCGCCGGAGCGCTCGTGGCGGTGGCCGGCGCCGGCCTGCTGACGGTGGTGGGCATCGACCTCGCCCGCGGCAGCTTCGCCGGGCTCGGCGACGAGAAGCTCGCGGTCACCGGCCTGACCGTCTTCGTGATCGGCGTGCAGGTGGTGTTCGCGAGCTTCCTGCTCTCGATCCTCGGGCTCAGGCGCAGGCGCTCGGAGGCGCTTCTCTCCGGCGCCGCCGAGCTCGCCGACGAGCCCGCCGAGGCGCCGCGACCGCTGCCGCTCGGGTAGCCCCGGTGTCCTACGCCGCGCGGCGCTCGCCGCTGCGCTGGGGGAGCTCGGCCGCGAGGGCGCGCTCGATCGCGGAGAGGCGCTCGCCCGCCTCCCTGTAGCTCGGCGAGCGCGCGAGCTCGGTCCTGGTGGCCGCCGGCAGCTCGCAGGTGCGCCCGACCGGGTCGAGTGCGGTCAGCCCCAGTTCGCTCAGCACGCGCACCAGGCGAGCGCAGGCGGTTCCGCCCCGGGGGTAGCGGCCCCGGCCGCGCAGCGCGGCCTCGAGCTGCTGCGGCGAGTAACCATCGGGCAGGTCGCGCAGCGCGCGGTAGGTGTCGGCGAGGGCGGGCCGGAGCTCGAGCTCGGCGCGGGCCGCCGCCAGCGCGAACTCCGCCTCCGCGGGCCCCCAGGCGAGGTGCGCGCGCGGCGCCGCGCCGAGCAGCGGGTCCGTGGCGCCTCCGGGCGGCGGGTCGAGCGCCACGAGGTGTACGAAGTCCTCCGCGAGCGCGGGCCGGTCCGCGAGGCTGCCCCACGCCACGACCGCCATCCCATCCGCCGCGAGCCCGGCGACCAGGCTCTCGAGGGCGGCCCTGCGGCGAGGCACGTCCGCCACCGCCACCAGCACCGGCTCGCCGCTGGTGAGGAGGTCCCCTGCAACGCCGGCGAACCCCTCGCCGCGCCGGTCGACGGGCGGGGTCAGCCCCGCCAGGCGCCCGGACGGTGGCGACGCCGCGCCCCTCAGCCCGCGGCCCAGCGCCTCCCAGAAGTCCTCCTCGCCCAGAACGCGCAGCTCTCCGGCGCGCGTTGGGCAGAGCGCCCGGAGCAGCACGCGCGGCTCGACGACTCCCCTCCAGCGG